>NZ_JBFUPM010000070.1:0-1856 GCF_041355255.1 Paraburkholderia sp. RCC_158
GGGTGAGTAGACCCGGGGAATTGCGCCCCGAGTCTCTCGCAGAACCGTGCGTAAACCTCTCGATTTACACGGCTCCCGTTATCCAACCTGTTTCCCCTGATACTGCCAGTGCGCGAACTCTCGCGGGTACGCCTGCCTCATCTTGCGTAGCCACTCCTCACTGCACCGTTTGTGCCGTCGCAGTGTTTTGTACTTGCGCTGAACCCAGCGCACGAGCTTTCGGTCGAGATACCGACTCAACTCATGCATGGCTGTCCGATGGAAAGCCCCGTAGTAGTTCCACCAGCCACATATCGTGGGATTACATCGCTCAGCGAGTTCGAATAGTGATTTCGACGTTTGGCGCTGCAACCGCCACCCCCGCACCGTCTGTCTCATCCGTTTCAGGGCGTCAGGACTGACGCCAGGTACAAAGCTGGTCGAGACCTGCCCGTGCCTGGTCAACACCCTTCGCGGACGAAACTGAAAGCCCAGAAATGTGAAGGTCACATTCGGGTAGGTTTGGGTGCGACTTCTGTCCTTGCAATACACGATCTTTGACTTTTCAGGATGCATCGTCAGCCCACATTCCGCCAGCCGCGAGGCAATGGCGTGCATAACCTCTTGTGCCTGCTCCTGGCTACGGCAATGGACCACCGCATCATCGGCATAGCGCGCAAAGGGACACTGCGGGAAGTGACGCTGCATCCAGACGTCAAACGCATAGTGCATGAACAGATTCATCAGGATCGGACTGACCACTCCCCCCTGCGGGGTACCGCGGTCCCGCGGCAAGCGGGTACCCTGTGCAGTTTCGAATGGCGCAGTCAGCCACCTCTCGATATACATCAGGATCCAGTCCTCTTTGATGTGTTTGCGTACCGCTTTTAGCAAGAGGCCATGATCGATTTGATCAAAGGCCGCCTTGATATCAAACTCCACCAGCCAGTCGAACTTCCAGCACCTTTGTCGGGTGATGGCGACCGCCTGCTTGGCCGATTTCCCGGGCCGGTAACCATACGAATCCGCATGGAATAGTGGATCGAGAATCGGCTCAATGAGGAGCTTGACCGCAGTCTGCGCCACACGGTCACTCACCGTGGGCACGCCCAACTTGCGAATACCGCCCGTTGCCTTTGGAATCTCAACTTGCTTGACCGGTGGCGGGAAGTACGACCCCGACGACATCCGGTTCCACAGCTTGAACAGATTCTTCGGCAGGTCCTGCTCGAACATCTCGATAGTTTCATCATCGATGCCGGCAGCACCCCGGTTGGCCTTCACTCGCTGATACGCCTCCCAGATCGTTCGCTTGGCAATGTCATAAGGTTTCGTTGATGTCATGTCACTCCTCCCCGACAAGCAGGTTGGTGACCTTCGTCAACCGGATAACGCTGCCCCTTCGCTCCACCCTCATTACAAGGGCTTCAACACTACTACGGGCAACTCCGCCCCTCGTTGCGGCATCGGTATTCTTCCTCATGGTGTTAGCCATTTGTCATTTCCCTTTCCATCCGCAACAAGGTTCTCACGTTCCATACCGAAGCCTGTATTGAGCTCATGCCGCCTCTACGCCGGCTGCCGCCAGGTCCGTAAACAGGTCTCGTCCTGACTGATCCTGGAGCGACGAAATGACCCCAGTTTTGACAGCACCTTAACGAATTAACGACGCATCATCGAACGGTTTGCTTTCGCTCATCTTCTCAATACATACCTGCCATCCTTATGGATGACTTTTCCACAGTCGCTCACCACCACGCCTTTTGAACGCAGCAGCACCGGGCGGTTTGAAGCCTGCTCCTGCAAGCCGGCTTCGGGAGGCCTACTCCCATCTTCAGTACAGCACCACAAGCTTTCGCTTGTGTTCGTGACACACT
>NZ_JBFUPM010000072.1:0-1689 GCF_041355255.1 Paraburkholderia sp. RCC_158
AGTATCTACAGAAGCTTCGACCCACTGCACGCCCCGACCCGGTGGTGAGATTCGAGACAGAGCCGGGGCATCAGATGCAGATGGACTGGATTGAGTTTCGTAAGCCGGGGCACAAACTCGGTATGCTCGCGGCGTTCGTTGCGACGTTGGGCTACAGCCGCGTCAGCTACGCGGAATTTGTCACCGACATGCGCATCGAAACGCTACTGGCTTGCCACGTGCGGGCATTTGAAGCATTCGGCGGCGTCACGAGAGAAATCGTTTATGACAATATGAAAACGGTGATCTTGAAACGCGATGCCTATGGCAAAAAGCAGCACCGATATCATCCGGGGTTCGCTGACTTCGCCAAACACCATGGGTTCGTACCTCGCGTGTGCAAGCCATACCGCGCGAAGACGAAGGGCAAGGTCGAGCGTATGAACGGATATCTGCGCTACAGCTTCTGGGTCCCGTTGGTTTCAATGCTCAAACAGGCAGGGCTCACAGCCGACTGCGGCCTGTGCAATGAGCGCGTCAGACTGTGGTTGCGCGACGTCGCCAACGTCCGTGTGCACGGCACTACCAAACGGGTTCCGGCCGAGGTGTTGATCGAGGAGCGGCCGCATCTTCTGCCACTGCCGGCACCCTACGTGGGGCGATCGGTTAGAACGGGCGCGACGCCACATCAGCAACCGAAACCAGCATCACGGTACGTGAGCTCGGAGTGGAACAAACCGTTGCAGCACCCGTTGTCGGTCTACGATGCGTTCAGCCGCGCACAGGAGGTAAGCGCATGACGCCACAGCTCGAACGACTGACTGTGTTGTGCAAGCAGCTTAATCTGCTGCACTTGCCGACACAGATTGCGCACCTCGGCCAGATGGCCGCGAAACGCGAGCTCGGCTATCTCGACTTCCTCGAACAGGCCTTGAAGGATGAAGCGATGGCACGCGCGGAGCGAATGCGCCGGATGCTGACGCGTCTGGCTGGCTTCCCGGCAATCAAGACGCTTGACGAATTCGACTTCGAGTTTGCGCTCGGCGTACCGAAAGCTCTGGTTCTCGAACTCGGCAGTCTTGCCTTTGTGGAGCGTGCCGAGAATGTCGTGCTCCTCGGACCCAGTGGCGTTGGCAAAACCCATCTTGCTGTCGCGCTGGGATATCGTGCAACGCAGGCCGGGTTTCGCACCCGCTTCATTACTGCCGCCGATCTGTTGATGCAATTGACGACAGCGTTGCGACGTAACCAGCTGGAGGAAACCATCAAGCGGATCACGAAGCCCTACAAGCTTCTCATCATTGACGAGATGGGATACCTACCCATGGACCGGGAGCAGGCGAACCTGCTCTTCCAGGTGGTCGCCAAACGGTACGAAACCGGCAGTCTCATCCTGACCAGCAATCTGCCGTTCGGTCAGTGGGACCAGACCTTCGCCGACGATGCAACGCTCACGGCGGCGCTCCTCGACCGGCTCCTTCATCACGCACACGTCGTGCCGATCTCCGGCGACTCGTACAGGCTGAAGGAAAAACGTCAGGCCGGCATGATCAACCGCATCCCACCGCCGCACCTAAACGACGCGGACGACGTCAAACGCAAACGCAATTCGAAGGAGGCAGCACTCACCTAATAACCGTATACGCAGGTGTATCAAATTCAAATTGCGTTTGCGTCCGAAGCTGTATCAACTTGAGATTGCGTTTGACA
>NZ_JBFUPM010000073.1:0-1434 GCF_041355255.1 Paraburkholderia sp. RCC_158
GGAGCTATCGTCAAGAGTGGTGTATGGGCAGCTTGAGCGCGTTCGACTTCAGGCGGCGAGTTTCTGCTGAACCGGTTGATCGCCTTGCACCGGTTCGCCGTCCCTGAAGGCAATGCCCTCCAGCAACAGCTTGATCTGTTCGGGGCCGTTGATACGGCGCCAGGTTTTCTCGGCTTCCTCGATCAGCTTGAATGCCAGACCGAGGAAGGTTGGTCGCGACACGCAGTTGCGGGTGCGAGTCGTCCGGTGGCGCACGGTCGCGAATGTCGACTCAATCGCATTCGTCGTGCGCAAATGCTGCCAGTGCTCGGCGGGGAAGTCGTAAAACGCCAGCAGGCTCTCCCGGTCCTTCTTCAACGTCTCTGTTGCCTTCGGATATTTCGCGGCGTAGACCGTCACGAAACGATCGAACGCGGCATACGCGTCGGCGCGCGTCGCGGCCATCCAGATCGCCTGCAGGTCGGCCTTCGCGCGCCCCTGCTGCGACTTCGGCAGCGCGTTGAGCACGTTGCCCATCTTGTGAAACCAGCAGCGCTGGCCGCGCGTTGCAGGAAACACTTCCTCCAGTGCGGCCCAGAAGCCCATAGCGCCGTCACCGACGGCCAGCAGCGGACCACCCTGCAAGCCTCGCGACTTCAGATCGAGCAGCAGCTCCTGCCAGGACGCCTTCGACTCGCGATACCCGTCACCGATTGCCACCCGCTCCTTGCGCCCATCCGGCCTCACGCCGATGATCACCAACAGGCACTGGCCGTCCGAGTTCTCACTACGCAAGCCGGTATGAATGCCGTCGACCCACCAATACACGTAGTGCGATTTCGATAGATCACGACGGCTCCAGTTGGCATGCTCATCGGCCCATTGCGCCTTCAGGCGACTTACCACGTTCGCCGATAGCCCCTTGGCGTCCTCGCCCAGCAGCACGCTCAGTGCTTCGCTCATGTCGCCCGTCGAAATGCCCTTCAGATACAGCCAGGGCAGTGCGGCACTCACGCGCGGCGACTTCCGCACATATGGTGGAACGATCGATGAATTGAACTTCACGCCCGACCCTGACCGATCACGAACCTTCGGTACCTTCACCGCAATCGGTCCAGCCGCCGTCAACACTTCGCGCTCCGGCAGATAACCATTGCGCACCACGGCGCGCTGGCCGTGCAAGGTCTTGACGTTCTCGAATCGCTCCAGCAGCGCGGACAACTCCGCTTCAATTGCCTGCTGGATCACCTGCCGCGCGCCCTGGCGCACCAGATCGTCCAGGCCCAGACCGACTTCCGATAGACCGACGACTTCTTTTTCCGTAAACTTGCTCATGGTGGATGGTTTGTTGTTTGCTGGTTTCCGACTTCGACAATCAGATTCTCAGCTGAAACCTCCACCGCCTTCAATCTCCCGCCTCAAATCCCCCATACACCAGATTCGAGCTTAGCTCGG
>NZ_JBFUPM010000074.1:0-1330 GCF_041355255.1 Paraburkholderia sp. RCC_158
GGCGCGAAACTGAGCGACGATTCTGGAAGCAAATCGCGACAGGCATTACAAGCGAGAAGGCTGCAGATGCCGTTGGCGTGTCGCAGGCTGTAGGCACTCGCTGGTTCCGGCATAGTGGCGGTATGCCACTTTTTATGTCGATCCCCCTGTCGGGAAGGTATTTGTCGTTCGCGGAGCGAGAAGAGATTGGACTACTTTCGCTGCAAGGCGTCGGAGTACGCGAAATCGCTCGCCGTATCGGACGCAGCCCGTCAACGATCTCCCGGGAACTGACACGTAATGCTGCAACTCGTAGCGGTCAGCTTGAGTATCGCGCTTCGGTCGCACAGTGGAAGGCCGAACTGGTTGCCAGGAGACCCAAACCGTCGAAACTGGTGACTAATCCACAGCTGCGCGACTACGTGCAAGACCGTCTGGAGGGCAAGGTTCGCGACGTTGTTGGCCGTGAGATTGCAGGACCTCGGCAAGTACCGTTCAAAGGGAGAAACAAACCGCATCGCAGTGACCGCAAATGGGTCAATGGCTGGTCGCCCGAACAGATTTCCAACCGGCTGCAGACCGACTTCCCGGATGACCAATCCATGCGCATCTCTCACGAAGCCATTTACCAGGCTCTCTATATCCAGGGCCGAGGTGCTCTCAAGCGCGAACTGGTCAGCTGCCTGCGCACCGGGCGGGCGTTACGCGTACCGAGGGCCAGGGCACAAGCCAAGGCGTGGGCGCACGTCAGCGAAGATGTGATGATCTCTAGCCGGCCCGCAGAAGCGCAGGATCGTGCTGTGCCAGGGCATTGGGAGGGAGACCTGATCATCGGCCTGAACCGGTCCGCGATCGGAACGCTGGTCGAGCGCTCAAGCCGATTCACCATGCTCGTCCACCTACCGCGCGAGAAAGGCTATGGGCTGATTCCCAGAACGAAGAATGGCCCTGCGCTGGCCGGCTACGGGGCTGTCACGATGGCCAATGCGCTTAAGAAGACCGTAACGGACATGCCTGCCCAGTTGTGGCGATCATTGACCTGGGATCGTGGCAAGGAACTATCTGATCACGCCCGCTTCACCGTCGAGTCTGGAGTAAAGGTATTCTTCGCCGACCCACACAGTCCTTGGCAGCGAGGCACGAACGAGAACACGAACGGCCTTCTGCGGCAATACTTTCCAAAGGGCACAGACCTGTCTCGGTGGAGCGCGAGAGAAATCCAGGCCGTTGCCAATGCACTGAATTGCAGGCCCCGGAAAACACTTGGTTGGAAAACACCGGCCGAAGCTCTGGACGAGTATCTAAAATCTGTTCAACAATCCAGTGTTGCGACGACCGGTTGAATCCGCCC
>NZ_JBFUPM010000075.1:0-1291 GCF_041355255.1 Paraburkholderia sp. RCC_158
GTGAGCTTCCCCCGAAATTTCGCCTTCCAAGAGGTCGTGTATAAAGGCGACCCAAAGGAAGGAAAGAAGGAATGTTCAAGGTACCGAAACAGGCCTCCACGGCGGAATTCAAGGCAGCGGCCGTGCAGCGAGTCAAGGACGGGCAAGGCGTGAGCGCGGTGGCCCGCGAGTTGGGCATGTCGGTGCAGACGCTGCGCAACTGGCTCAAGGCCGAGCAGGCCGGCAAGCTGAACGGCGCCGGCGCGAAGGTGGTCACGCCGGAGCAGATGGAACTCTCGCGCCTGCGCGCCGAGAACAAGCGGCTGCAAATGGAGCTTGAAATCGCAAAAAAAGCGGCGGCGTTCTTCGCGAAGGACCTCCTGTGAAGTACGCCTGGATTGACGAGCAGAGCCGGCATTACCCACTGTCGGCGCTGTGCGAGGTCCTGTCCGTGAGCGTCAACGGCTATCGCGCCTGGAAGCGCGGCGGCACGGCCGAGCGCCAGCGGCTCACCGACGTGCAGTTGCTCACGTTGATTCGGTCGATTCACGCCGAGTTCAAGGGCACCTACGGCTCGCCGCGCATGACCGAGGAGGTTCGTTCGCGGGGCTTTCCGGCTAGCAAGGCACGCGTGGAGCGGCTGATGAGCCAGAACGGTATCCGAGCGCGCCACAAACGCCGTTACCGTGTCACGACCGATTCCAAGCACAAGTTGCCGGTCACGCCGAACCTGCTGAACCGCGAGTTCACGCCGGCCGAACCGAATCGCGTGTTCAGCTCGGACATCACGTACATCTGGACCGACGAGGGCTGGCTGTATCTGGCTGTCGTGCTGGACTTGTTCAATCGGGAAGTCGTGGGCTGGTCCATCAAGCCGCGCATGACGGCGGACCTCGTGACCGACGCGCTGACGATGGCATGGTTCCGCCGAAAGCCCGCACCCGGCGCGCTGCATCATTCGGACCGTGGCAGCCAGTACGCGAGCCACGAATTCCAGCGCAAGCTGGCCGACTATGGCATGCGCTGCTCGATGAGCCGCAAGGGAAATTGCTGGGACAATGCGCCGACAGAGAGCTTCTTCAACAGCTTGAAAAACGAACGGGTCCATGCCACGCGCTACCGGACGCACCGGGATGCCGCAGCGGACTTGTTCGAATACATCGAAGTGTTTTATAACCGCAGTCGTCGTCATTCGTCACTCGGCTTCGTATCGCCGACCCAGTTCCTGCAAGTCTGGCTCAAGGCTCAGCAGACGAAAGAGACGGCTGCGTAACCCGGGGCCTCTGGAAGGCGAAAAACAGAGGGAACCTCA
>NZ_JBFUPM010000076.1:0-1288 GCF_041355255.1 Paraburkholderia sp. RCC_158
TGACCTTGCCCCCGAAAAACGAATCCCTTGCTGAGTGTGTAAACTCAAGCAAGGAGAAGAAACGATGACGGTCAAGGCAAAGCGGGCGCAGTACACGCTCGAATTCAAACTGGAAGCAGTCCGGCTGGTGAAAAACGGGCAGAGTCTGGCTGCGGTGTCCGCGACGCTGTGCGTGGTGCAGCAGACTCTTCACAACTGGGTCAAGGCGGACAGGGAAGGCAAACTGGTCGGAGCCGGAGCGAAGCCGGTCAGTCCAGAGCAGATGGAGCTGGCACGGTTAAGAGCGGAAGTGTCTCGCCTGAAGATGGAGCTCGACATCACAAAAAAAGCGGCGGCGTACTTCGCGAAGGAATTGATGTGAAGTGCGCGTTCGTTGACCGGAATCGACACCGCTGGCCAGTCTCGATGCTGTGCGAAGCACTGGAAATCAGTCCCAGCGGATATCATCAGCGTCAGCACCGCAGCAGCGATGACAAGCCGAACAGATGCCGTATCAGCAACGATGCCCTGCTCGCGCACATCAAGGCGATTCACGTACAGGTCAAGGGCGAATATGGTTGGCCGCGCATGTGGAAAGAGCTCGTTGCGCGCGGCGTGCGCGTGGGCAAGGAGCGGGTTCGCAAGCTGATGGCGCAGCATGGCATCCGTGCCCGACACAAGCGCAAGTACATTGCGACGACGAACTCGAATCACAACCTGCCGGTGGCGCCGAACTTGTTGGAGCGTAACTTCACATCAACAGCGCCGAACCAGGTCTGGACGAGCGACATCACGTACTGTGCGACGGCTGAAGGCTGGGTTTATCTGGCGGTCATCATCGACCTGTTCAGCAGGCAGGTGGTGGGCTGGTCGATGCAGCCACACATGAAAGCGGAACTGGTCACGGATGCGCTTCGTATGGCGTGGTTCCGGCGCCGTCCAGAGGCTGGCGTCATCGTACATAGCGACAGGGGTAGCCAGTATTGCAGCGGGCTGTTCCAGGACGCGCTGAAGGCCTACGGCATGCGTTCGTCGATGAGTCGGCGCGGCGACTGCTGGGACAATGCCCCGACCGAAAGCCTGTGGGGTTCGTTGAAAGTTGCACGCCTGCATGGCCGGCACTTCGCGACCCGGCGTGCGGCAATGGATGAAATCGTCGACTGGCTTGGCTTTTATAATTCTCGCCGGCTACACTCGACGCTCGACTACGTCAGCCCCATGACGTTCGAGAAAAACTGGCTCGCCGCTCAACAGGGACGAGCCGCGTAAATCTCTCAGCTATGGGATTCGCGAAACAGGGGCAACGTCA
>NZ_JBFUPM010000077.1:0-1054 GCF_041355255.1 Paraburkholderia sp. RCC_158
TGAGATTGACCCGGTTCAACGGACAGATTTGCAGTTGGATTTAGTGTGATGTTGAACCTCCCGGGAGTGTTGAGTCGCGGGTTGTCCACGGCCGGGCGGCGGGTCGCCTGTCACGACCATGACGCTGCCCGGCGGTGGGCAACCCGCGCGGCGATGACATTTGATCCTGCGAATGCATGTTTTCGAATTCGAGCGGCGAACAATAGCCGATACTGCTATGCAGGCGGCGTATGTTGTACCAGCCTTCCAGAAACCAGAAGATGCGTGCGCGGGCCTGCTCGTGGGTCGCGAAGTGTTCTCGCATCAGCAGTTCTGTCTCGAGCGTGCCGAAGAATGATTCGCACATGGCGTTGTCATAGGCGTCGCCGGTCGTCCCCATTGACGGCTGCACGCCAGCCTCGCGGCAACGCCTGCCGAAGGCAATGGACGTGTATTGACAGCCCTGGTCCGAATGCAGAATGACTCCCTCATGGCACCGCTGCTGCAACGCCATGTCCAGTGCACGCAGCATCAGTTCGGTGTACAGATGGTTTGACATTGCCCAGCCGACGACGCGGCGGCTGAATACATCGAGCACCACCGCCAGATACAGGAACCCTTCAGCGGTCGGCACGTAGGTGGCGTCTGCTACCCACAGCACATCGCGGGCGTCGGCGTTGAAGTGCCGGCGCACCAGGTCGGGGGCACGGCGTGTCCCTGCGCGTTGCCGCGTGGTGTGGGGCCAGCGCCGCCGGCTCGCGCCACGCAGGCCAGCCATGCGCATCAGGCGCGCCACCCGCTTGCGTCCCACGTGCATGCCTTCGCGTGCCAGCTGTACATGAATACGTGGTGCACCGTATGTGCCCCGTGAGCTCGCATGCAGCGTACGGATGCGCGCGAGCAACTGTGCGTCACCGCATGCGTGTGCCGAAGGCTCCCGTACCAGCCACGCGTAATAGCCGCTCGTGGACACCCTGAGCAGCCGCGCCATCGTGGCGATGGGCCAGCGGGCCCGGTTCGCTCTCATGAATCCGTATCCTTCGGCGATACGGCTCCCGTCTCCCGGGCAAACCAG
>NZ_JBFUPM010000078.1:0-1031 GCF_041355255.1 Paraburkholderia sp. RCC_158
AACCACACAAGGAGAGACTTACCAGTTAGTGGCTCACCGCGCCATTGCGGACAGCTCACACCAGGCGCGAACGAACTGGGGCGCATCCGTCCCTTTTCGTAGCGTGCCTCGTAAAGCGGCCAACCTTCCGTCAACCGTCCTGTTCCGAGTAGGAGCGAAGCGAGGTTGAACTTGGCGTCTGCATAGTCGTTGCAACTGAGCGCTAGCGCCTGACGGTAACGCGCCTCCGCCTGCGGCAGCCGGTCAAGCTCTTTTAGAACAACGCCAAAGCTGTTATGGATCCGATAGTAGGTCGGGTCGATTATTAGCGCATGCTCACAGATTTCTCGCGCTTCCTGCAGACGGCCAAGCTCCTGGAGCAAGACGCAAAGGTTATTGAGCGCATTGATATGGCCCGGCTGGCTCTCAAGCACTTTCCAGTATGACAACTCGGCTTCACCAAGCCGTTTCAAACTGTACAAAACGACGCCAAGGTTGTACTGAGCATCGCAGTAGCTGGGATTGATAGCCAGCGCTTGCCGACAAGAAGCTTCAGCTTCCTCAAGATGCCCGAGGTCGTAGAGTAGCGCCCCCAGATTACTGTGCGCCTCTGCATAGCGAGGACTAACACCGAGCGCCTGCCTGAATGCCAACTCGGCTTCGGGTAGACGCTTAAGTTGCTTAAGTAGCACCCCAAGATTGTTGTGTGCGGAAGCATACTCAGGGTTACTTTGTATCGCATGCCGCCAGTAGGTCTCAGCGTCTTCCATCCGGCCCATGCTGAAGGAACATGCCGCGGCCAAATTATACGTCGCCCCCATGCCAATCTCCGGGGACAAGGCTAGCAGCGGGCGCAGTGTCGCCATCGCGTCATCAAAGCGCGAGTTTGAATACAGCGAAAGTGCTAATTGATAGCCGTCTGACCTGGGCGCGATTTGCGAAAACGTAGGAAATTCATTATAAGAGGCCAGTTTGAGCTGCTCGATCGTGTCTTTCCAGTCACCAGCGATGGTCTGGCGGAACAATCGCGCCGTTCGTGGGTACCAAGGCGA
>NZ_JBFUPM010000079.1:0-1025 GCF_041355255.1 Paraburkholderia sp. RCC_158
GGGACGCGCTCTTAGACCACAACATCATTTCCGAAATGAGGCCGGTCGGTTGTAGCACCTTCTGCAGCGATGCCGCGCAGATCGAGAATGCCAGCCATGCGGTCAGGTAACCGGCCAGGAGAAACAACGAGGGGATGGTCGACTTGGCCTCGATCGCGGCATGGTGCCGCGATACGCGTCGATACAACAGGACGAGCGGCGCTGCGCTGGGCGTCATCATCGCGATCATCATCACCCACCACATAAGGATCACGGTGGGCAGCGACGGATCCATTCCCCCGCCGCCTTCTGCCAATCGATGAGGAAACAGCGCGACGGCCGTCATCTCGAGTGCGGACATGCCGATTCCGGCGCCCGTCCACAAGTAGGCCCACGACAACGCGACGACAGCCACCATGCCGAGCGCGGTGGTGACGCGCTCACGTCCGAGGATACTTTCGACGCTGCTCATGCGGCAGCGCGATGCCGGATCGGTCCTTTGTTATTCAAGTGCAGTCGTGCGAACTGGGCATAGGTCCCCTTGAAATCCAGTGCGATGTTTCCTTGCGAGCGGCTGGTGCCGGAGCCGATTTCGGCAAGTTCGTATTCGAAGCCGTGCGGCAAATCGATTCGAACGCGATGCTCGTCGCCCGTTACCGGATTGCGGATCGGCTCGCCGACAACGTCGAATACGCCCTCGACATGAATCCGGCCGCGTCTGGTATCGACATCGACATCGAAGTTGATCTTCGTAAAGATCGGATCGAATGCCTGCTCGAGGGTCGACGCGAATACGGAGAACATCGTGGCGAACGGCTCAGTGTCCTGCCCCGTCATGATTTTCAGAATGGCTTCGCGCTGCTCCGGGCTGGCCCGTTCGTCGACGATCGGTTGGCACTTGCCCCTGCCTTCGTGGATCGGCCCCGGCCATTGAAACACGACCGCGATGTTGATGTCGTCGAGTCGCACGTCGCCGTAGTAACCGTTGCTGATCGAGATGGCGCCCATCGCTTCGCAGAAGCCGTTGTTCGGCAGTGCGTTGAATT
>NZ_JBFUPM010000007.1:0-380762 GCF_041355255.1 Paraburkholderia sp. RCC_158
CCGAACCGCCCGGTGCGGACCCGCATGCCGGGTGGTGTGGCAGGGGTACGGCCTCATGGCCGTCCCCTATGCCGATTCTTCGCCTGGCCCGGCGGCGCCAGTCAGGCTTCCGGAATGCGCAGGTCCGGATTGTTGCGTACGACTTCCGTTACCCACTCGGTGAACGCGCGCAGCCGCGAGCTCAGATTGCGGCGATGCGCGTACAGGATCGACAGCGGCGTGCCGGGGCTCGTGTAGTCAGTGAGAATTTCCTTCAGCACGCCGCGCTCGATCAGATGCGCGACCATGAAGCGCGACGGCTGAATGATGCCGTGGCCGAGTTCGCCCGCGCGAATGTAGACCGAGCCGTCGTTGACCGCGAGCACGCTTTTCATCGCGACTTTCACGGTCTCGCCGTTGACTTCGTATTCGAACGGAAAGGTCTTGCCCGTACGCGCCGACACGTAGTTGACCGCGCGGTGCTCGCTCAATTGATCGAGCGTGCTCGGCGTGCCGTACTTCTCCAAATATGCGGGCGAAGCGCAGGTGACGATACGCGCATGGCCGATGCGCCTTGCGACGAGGCTCGATTCTTCCGGCGTGCCCATGCGGATCACGCAATCCACGGCGTCCTGAATCAGGTCGATGTTGCGGTCGGCGAGACCCAGACGCACGTCGATTTCAGGGTAGCGCCGGTAGAAGTCGTCGAGCGCGGGCAGCAGCAGCGCGCGAGCGAGCGTGCCCGACGTGTCGACGCGGATCGTGCCCACCGGATTCTCACGCTTGTTCGACAGCGACGATTCCGCGTCGGCGACTTCCGCGAGGATGCGCACGCAGCGATCGTAAAAGAGCGCGCCGTCTTCGGTGACGCTGACCTGGCGCGTCGAGCGGTTCAGGAGGCGCACGCCGACATGCTCTTCCAGCGCCTGAATCGTGCGGCTCACTTTCGCGCGCGGCAAGTCGAGCGATTCGGATACTTTCGTGAAGCTGTTCGCCTCGACCACACGCGTAAAGATCTCCATCGCTTCAAAACGGTCCATGTTTGGCCTTCTTATGTGTAATGAGCGGAAATTGGTTTCGACGTGAAGTGTATAGGCTCGGAATAATGTTGTCGCAAGGGGTTGGCGCGCGACTCCGCTGATCCGGCTCAGTCTCCGCTCGTTCCGCGCTCAGCCGTCGCTCAGTCCCGATCCGGTGCGCCGAGCGGGAACAGCGGGCGGTAGGGCCGCGCTTCGTGGACTGCGCGAGCGAAAGACGGACGCGCCAGCAAGCGCTCGCGGTAAGCTCGCACATGGGCGAACGCCGGGTCGATCGCGTGGCTCCAGTCGGCGTAGAAAAGCGCCGGCGCCGCCGCGCAATCGGCGAGGCTGAAGGTGTCGCCCGCGGCCCATTCGCGCGCCGCCATTGTTTTGTCGAGCCACGCGTAGGCCGTATCGAGCATCGCGCGCGCTTCCGTCACGCCGCGCACGTCGCGCTCGGCGTCAGGACGCAGGCTGTCGAACACGATCTTCTGTTGCGGCGTCGAAATATAGTTGTCGAAGAAGCGGTCCATGCTGCGCACGTCGAGCGCCGCGCGGGCGTCGGCGGGCACGAGCGCCACCGGCCCCGGATAGTGCAGGCCGAGATATTCGATGATGATGCTCGCCTCCGTCACCGTGCGCTCGCCGTCGACCAGCACGGGAAATCGCCTGATCGGCCACAGTTCGGCGAATTCGGCCATGATTTGCGGGTCGTCGTGCGCGAGCAGGCGGAATTCGAACGGCGTGCTGTTCTCGTACAGCGCGATGAGCGCCTTCTGGCAGTACGAGGAGAAAGGGTGTGCGTAGAGCTTGAGCTTCATCGTGATCACCTTCGACGGTTGGACGGCTGCCGCGGCCGGGCAAGGCCGTTCACATCACGACGAGCGAGCGCGGCGCAAATCGACAAACGGCCCCCGTTCCAGTCGTGCCGACGCCGCGCCAGAAACCGCTAATGCGGCAGGCGCACGTTGAAGCGGAACGTCGCGAGCCGCGCCAGCAGAATGAACCCCGTGGCGAACAGCACGCTATACACGGTGTCGAAATTCACGTAGTCCAGCAGCACATACAGCCAGCAGCCGACGAAAGCGCACGTCGCGTAAGGCCGCGAATCGCGCAGGATCAGCGGCACCTCGTTGCAGAGCACGTCGCGGATCACGCCGCCGAACACGCCCGTCGCCACGCCCATCATCACGGACGTGAACCAGGGCATTTGCGCGTCGTGCGCAATCGAGGTCCCCGCGATGCTGAAGAGGCCAAGGCCGATCGCATCGGCGACCAGCAGCACGCGCTCGGACAGCAGGCGCGAGGTCATTTTCAGCAAGGTCGGCGCGAACAGCGACATCACGAAGATCGCGATCAGATAGCCCTGATGCTCGACCCAGTAGAACGGCCGGCGCTCGAGCAGCACGTCGCGCAACGTGCCGCCGCCGAAGGCCGTGGCAATGGCGACGAGGAACGTGCCGACCGCGTCGAGCCGGCGCGTCCTCGCCTCGATAAAACCGGAAATCGCGTACGCAAAGATGGCCAGCGCCTCCATGAGGGAGAGCGCGAGTGTGAGTCTCGGATGGATCACTGCGGCTCCGTCAGCGGCCTGGCGTGAGCCGGCGCGGCGCCCGGCTGAAGCAGCACGACGACCGCGCCCGCGCCGCCGTCGTGCGGCCGCGCCTGGCAGAACGCGATCACTTCGTTCTTCTGCACGAGCCATGCGCGCACTTTGCCCTTGAGCACCGGTTCCTTGCCGATCGATCCCAGGCCTTTGCCGTGAATCACGCGCAGGCAGCGCAAGCCGCGCTTGACCGACTCGCGGATGAACTCAGCCAGCGCCTCGCGGGCTTCCTCGCGCCGCATGCCGTGCAGATCGATTTGCGCCTGCACGATCCAGTCGCCGCGCCGCAGTTTTCGCACGACTTCCTGGCTCACGCCGGGGCGGCAATAGGAGAGCGTCTCGTCGGTTTCGAGCAGCACCTCGGGATCGAATTCGTCGGAGATTGCTTCGTGCAGCACGGCTTCTTCATCGAGCAGGGTTTGCACGGGCAGCGGCGGCGGAGGATTGCGCGGCAACGATGCGCGCGGCGGCACGGCAAGCGGCGCGACTTCGCCGATCTCGCGGCGAAACAGATCGGCGTCCGCCGAGGCTTCGCGCCGTGCAGCCGTCGCGGCGGCGCGTTCGCGCTCGCGCTTTTGCGCGTCGACCTTCAACGCGTCGCGCAATGCGCCGAGGCCGGCGAGGCCCGCGGCCGGTTCGATCTTCGGCGTCGCGGCGGGCGCAGCCGGTTCGCGCGCGGGCGTTGCAGCCGGGGCGCGGACGCGCTTCGGCTCGTTCGGATGAGGGTGGTTCTTCGGCATGGCGGTAGTAGACGCGGATAACGATTCGGTCGCGCGGCGCCTCGCGCGATCCTGGTGCGGCTTCGAATAAAAAAGGCCGCCGGCTCATGAGCCGCGGCCTTTGATCCAGCGAGCGGCCGGGCAACGCCCAGCCGCTATTTTACCGTTGCGTTCGCACGAAGGCGCTGCCGATCAACGCTCGGCTTCCTGGCTCATCGCGTGCTCGCCGGCCATCTCGTTGATGGTTTCCAGATAGCGCTGCGCGTCGAGCGCGGCCATACAGCCGGTGCCTGCGCTCGTGATTGCCTGACGGTACACGTGGTCCTGCACGTCGCCGGCCGCGAACACGCCCGGCACGCTGGTGGCGGTGGCAAAGCCGTTCAGGCCGCCCTTCGTGATGATGTAGCCGTTCTTCATCTCCAGTTGGCCTTCGAAGATGTCCGTGTTCGGCTTGTGACCGATCGCGACGAACAGGCCCTGCAGCGCGATGTCCGTCGTCTCGCCGGTTTGCGTGTGCTTGATGCGCACGCCGGTCACGCCGGACTGGTCTCCCGTCACTTCGTCGAGCGTATGGTTCCACTTGATCTCGACCACGCCTTCCTTCTCTTTCGCGAGCAGGCGGTCGATCAGGATCGGCTCGGCGCGGAACTTGTCGCGGCGATGGATCACCGTGACCTTCTTCGCGATGCCCGACAGATAGAGCGCTTCTTCGACCGCGGTATTGCCGCCGCCGACCACGGCCACATGCTGCTGCTTGTAGAAGAAGCCGTCGCAGGTTGCGCAGGCCGACACGCCCTTGCCCATGAACGCTTCTTCCGACGGCAGGCCGAGATATTGCGCCGACGCGCCCGTCGAGATGATCAGCGAATCGCACGTGTATTCGCCCGAATCGCCGATCAGGCGGATCGGCTTTTCGTCGAGCTTCGCCGTGTGAATGTGGTCGAAGATGATTTCGGTGTTGAAGCGCTCAGCGTGCTCCAGGAAGCGCGCCATCAGTTCCGGGCCTTGCACGCCGTTGGCGTCGGCGGGCCAGTTTTCGACGTCGGTCGTGGTCATCAACTGGCCGCCTTGCGCGAGGCCCGTGACGAGCACCGGCGCGAGGTTGGCGCGCGCCGCGTAGACCGCTGCCGTGTAGCCGGCAGGGCCGGAACCGAGAATCAGAACCTTGGCGTGTTTCGTGGAAGTTGCGGGCATGATCGAATCCTTTTACGGCGCGCTGCCCGCCCATGCGGGCAACGCGACTTGGCTGAAACTGTAGATGGGTATCAGTCGGGCATTATAAAGGGCGGGGCCGCGGCCTGCTCCATGAAGCTTTCCGATCGCGGCGATAGCCCGGCGCGGGGCCTAAGCGATCAGCGCGCGTGGCCGATCGGCCAGGTTACCGTCATTTACAGCCTCATGCGGGGCACTGCGTTTACAATAGGCCGGATCGAAGTTTCGGGTCTTTCGGGTCGACGGCGCCGGGCTCTCTGCCGCGGCGAACGGCTTCACCCGAGGCCCGGCAATAGAATTGGCAACACGCATCGGCCACGCATCGGCGACGCATCGGCCACACAAGCAACAGGATCAATGGCAAAAGCTCCTTATTCCGCGAGCGCGCAGGCATTACCGCACCGCATGTCGCGCCTCTTCACCGAAATCCGCTGGATTCTGCAGGTCGCGCTCGGCGTGTTCCTGCTGATGGCGCTCGTCAGCTACAGCCGCCGCGATCCGAGCTGGACGCACGCCGCGCAGGTCGATCACATCGCCAACTGGGCGGGCCGCGTGGGCGCGTGGACTTCGGACATTCTGCTGCTGCTGTTCGGCCTCTCCGCGTACTGGTGGATCGTGCTGCTCGGCCGGCACATTTCCGCGAACTACAAGCGCATTACCCGTCAGGACGAACCGGACGAAGACGCGCCGCGCGACACGACCTGGCTCGCGGACGCCTTCGCGTTCATGCTCGTGCTGCTCGCCTGCGACGGCATCGAGGCGCTGCGCATGTGGTCGCTCAAGGTTCAACTGCCGCGCGCGCCGGGCGGCGTGATCGGCGAGGCGGTCGCGCGCGGTGTGTCGCACGCGCTGGGCTTCACGGGCGGCACGCTCGCGCTGCTGATCGTGCTGGGCATCGGCTTGTCGCTGTATTTCCGTTTCTCGTGGCTGTCGGTGTCGGAGAAAGTCGGCGAGTCGATCATCTCCGCCGTGACCTTTGCGAAGCTGCGCCGCGAGGCCGGGCGGGACCGCAAACTCGGCGAAGCCGCCGCGGTCAAGCGCGAGGGCAAGGTCGAGAAGGGGCGCGTGCGCATCGAGGAACATGAGCCGGTCGTGATCGTGCCGCCGGTCGTCACGCCGGCCAAGTCGGAGCGCGTCGAGAAGGAACGGCAGGTGCCGCTTTTCACCGATCTGCCGGGCGATTCCACGTTGCCGCCCATTTCGCTGCTCGATCCCGCGCCCGCCGCGCAGGAAACCATTTCGGCCGATACGCTCGAATTCACTTCGCGTCTGATCGAGAAAAAGCTCAAGGACTTCGGCGTTGAAGTGAGCGTGGTCGCCGCCTATCCGGGCCCGGTCGTCACGCGTTACGAGATCGAGCCGGCCACCGGCGTGAAGGGCAGCCAGATCGTGAATCTGGCGAAAGACCTCGCGCGTTCGCTGTCGCTCGTGTCAATTCGCGTCGTCGAAACGATTCCGGGCAAGAATTTCATGGCGCTCGAGTTGCCGAATCAACGCCGCCAGACCGTGAGCCTCTCTGAGATTCTCGGCTCGGCGGTTTATGCGGATGCCGCGTCGCCGCTCACCATGGGTCTCGGCAAGGACATCGGCGGCAAGCCCGTTTGCGCGGACCTCGCGAAAATGCCGCACTTGCTGGTGGCCGGCACGACCGGTTCGGGCAAGTCGGTCGGTATCAACGCGATGATTTTGTCGCTGCTCTACAAGGCGAGCGCCGACCAGGTCCGCATGATCCTGATCGATCCGAAGATGCTCGAAATGAGCGTCTACGAAGGCATTCCGCATCTGCTGTGTCCGGTCGTGACGGACATGCGCCAGGCCGGCCACGCGCTCAACTGGGCGGTCGCCGAAATGGAGCGGCGCTACAAGCTGATGAGCAAGCTCGGCGTGCGCAATCTCGCCGGCTACAACAACAAGATCGACGAAGCGGCGAAGCGTGACGAGAAGCTGCCGAACCCGTTCAGCCTCACGCCGGACGAGCCGGAACCGCTCACGCGTCTGCCCAACATCGTCGTCGTGATCGACGAACTCGCGGACCTGATGATGGTGGTCGGCAAGAAGGTCGAGGAGCTGATCGCGCGAATCGCGCAGAAGGCGCGCGCGGCCGGCATCCATCTGATTCTCGCCACGCAGCGTCCGTCGGTCGACGTGATCACCGGCCTGATCAAGGCCAACGTGCCGACGCGCATGGCGTTCCAGGTGTCGTCGAAAATCGACTCGCGCACGATTCTCGACCAGCAGGGCGCGGAATCGCTGCTCGGCATGGGCGACATGCTTTATCTGCCGCCCGGCAGCGGCTTGCCGGTACGGGTGCACGGCGCGTTCGTGTCGGACGAGGAAGTCCATCGCGTTGTCGACAAGCTCAAGGAGCAGGGCGAGCCGAACTATATCGAGGGCATTCTCGAAGGCGGCGTGACGGGCGAGGGCGACGAAGGCTCGGCGGGCGCCGGAGGAAGCGGATCGGGCGACGGCGAGTCGGACCCGCTTTACGATCAGGCGGTGGACGTCGTGCTGAAGAACAAGCGCGCGTCGATCTCGCTGGTGCAGCGGCATTTGCGCATCGGCTATAACCGCGCGGCGCGCCTGCTCGAGCAGATGGAAAACTCCGGCGTGGTGTCGGCGATGTCGTCGAACGGCAATCGCGAGATTCTCGCGCCGGCGCGCGAGGCGGAGTGAGGCCAAGTGAAGCTGATTAAGGCATGCTGCGGTGAGGCGTTGGGTTTTTGTCGGCTGCCTTTACCGCTCTGTCTTTTTCGCTTTCTTCGCCGCTTGTTCACCGCTTGTAACGTTCGTTTCCAAAGGTTCGCTCCTAAGACTCGCTTAAGGCTGCCTGCCTAAGCTTCGCGCAAAACCGCAGTCTTGCGCGGCAACACCGCTCATGACGATGCGCCGCCAACATCGCGGCCGCTCAACGAATTCAGATCAAGGGAGAAAAACATATGCAGCTATTCGCACAGCAGCATGCACAATCCGGCCGCGTCGGCCGCTTTGCGCATTTGGCTCGCGCGCTTGCGCGCACTGCGGGCACGGTGGCGATCGGCGCATCCGTGCTGGTCGCTTCGCAGGCGTTCGCGAGCGGCACCGAACAGTTGAAGACGTTCGTCTCGCAAGTTCACTCGGCGCGCGGCACCTTCGTCCAGCAGGAAGTGCGCGCGCCGGGCAAGGCGCAAGGGGCGAGCGGCGCAAGCGGCGTGCTCTCCACCACGGGCGGCAGCAAGAACAGCACGTCGAGTGGAACATTCACGTTCGCGCGTCCGGGCAAGTTCATCTGGCAATACGAAAAGCCCTACGCACAACTGCTGCAAGCGGACGGCGACAAGCTTTACGTCTACGACAAAGACCTGAACCAGGTGACAGTGCGGAGCCTGGGCGGCGCGCTCGGCGCGAGCCCGGCGGCGATCCTGTTCGGCAGCAACGATCTCGACAAGAACTTCACGCTGCGCGATGCGGGCGTGAAGGCCGGCATCGACTGGCTCGAACTCACGCCGAAAGCGAAGGACACGCAATTCCAGCGCGTGGGCATCGGCTTCAAGGACGGCAATCTGCAAGCCATGGAATTGCACGACGTGTTCGGCAACGTGACCTTGCTGACGTTCTCGAACATCCAGAAGAATCCGCCGCTGCCTGCTGACGCGTTCAAGTTCACCGTGCCGAAGGGCGCGGACGTGATCAACGGCTAAATTGCCGCTGCACGTTCAAGCTGCACGTTCAATGTTGACGAAGAAAGCCGCGCTGAATGCGCGGTTTTTTTTATCGCCGATGCAAAACGGGCCGCGCTATTTTTCGGCTTCGATTGCATGCGCGGCCTTCATGTCCTCGAGAAACGCTTCGACAATATCCGTTCGATGCTGCCGTGCGCGCGTGACCATATGAAACGCGACGCGATAGCGCATGACGGCCGGATTCAGCGCGGCGAGCAGTCCTTGCTCGACGAACGGCGCCGCGAAATGTCCCGGTAAATAGCCGAGGTGATGCCCTGAAAGCACGAGCATCGCGACCGCTTCCATGTTGTCGGCGACGGCAGTGACGTTGCGCCCGGCCGTCGAACTTTCAGCCTCCGGCAACGGATAGCTGCGCCACGCCCATTCATGCGCGGCGGCCTGCGCGGGCGTGACTTCACCGGCGCGAGCAAAGAGCGGATGCTCTTTTGCGCAGTAGGCGAACTGGTCTTCAGCGAACACTTCGGTGTATTCGAGCGACGGCACGCGATGCCAGAAATAGCCGATGCCGATCTGAATTCGCCCGTTGAGCAGCAACTCTTCGAGCTCGCCAGGCGAGCGCACGAGAATCGAAAACCGCACCGACTGATCGCGCGAGCGAAAGCGCCCAATCGCCTCGCTGATGCGCGCGCTCGCCGATACCGGCGTGTGCCCGATCATGCCGATGTCGAGCGTGCCGACCAGCTTGCGGCCGACGTTGCGCGCCTGCATGCCGAAGCTGTCGACGGCATCGAGCAGCGCGCGAGCGGCATCGACGAATTGCGCGCCGCGCGCGCTCAGGCGAAAGCCGCTGCGGCCGCGTTCGCATAGCCGGTAGCCGAGGCGCGTTTCGAGCGTGGCCAGTTGCGTGCTGATGGTCGACTGACCGACGTTGAGCGTGGCTTGCGCCGGCGAGACGCCGCCCGCATCGACGATCGCCAGAAAGACGCGGATGAGCCGCAGGTCGAGGTCGGTGAGTTGGGAGAACATGCGTCAGGATACATCGCTCGGGATCAATGCGAAGGTTTTTGAGCAGCTATTGGACGTTCACCCGAACTGCTCAAGAATGTAAGTTCGCCCGGCTTGAATAGCTTCTGGCCGCTTGCCAGACACCTGTTCCGTGCCGGTTTCGCCGATTCCCGCCCGCCGGGACTTTTCATTGCCGAGCCACGATGAATACTTCCTCCTTCATTTCTCCCGAAGCCGGCGAGCGGCCGCAGCCGCTGTCCGGCAATGCGATGCCGCGCTGCGGCGGAATCGCGACAATGATGCGCCTGCCGAACGTCGGCTCGGCGGCGGGATTCGACGCCTGCTTCGTCGGCGTGCCGTTCGATCTCGGCACGTCCAACCGCACGGGCGCGCGTTTCGGGCCGCGCCAGATCCGCAGCGAATCCGTGCTGCTGCGCCCGTACAACATGGCGACGCGCGCCGCGCCGTTCGATTCGCTGCGAGTCGCCGATCTCGGCGACGTCGCGATCAATCCGTACAACCTGCACGACTCGATCGCGCGGATCGAAACCGCCTACGACGAGATCCTTCAGCACGATTGCAAGCCGATCACGCTCGGCGGCGATCACACGATCGCGTTGCCGATCCTGCGCGCGATCCATCGCAAGCACGGCAAGGTCGGGCTGATTCACGTCGATGCTCACGCCGACGTCAACGACACGATGATGGGCGAGAAAATCGCGCACGGCACGCCGTTTCGCCGCGCGGTCGAAGAGGGCCTGCTCGATTGCGAGCGTGTCGTGCAGATCGGTCTGCGCGGCACCGGTTACGCGGCGGAAGATTTCGACTGGTGCCGCGATCAGGGCTTCGAGGTCGTGCAGGCGGAAGCGTGCTGGAACCAGTCGCTTGCGCCGCTGATGGCGCGCGTGCGCGAACGCATGGGCGATGGTCCGGTGTACATCACGTTCGACATCGACGGGATCGATCCGGCCTTTGCACCCGGCACCGGCACGCCTGAAATCGCGGGGCTGACGGTGCCGCAGGCGCTCGAAATCATTCGCGGCGCACACGGCCTGAATATCGTCGGTTGCGATCTTGTGGAGGTGGCGCCGCCGTATGATCCGTTCGGCACCACGGCGCTGCTCGGCGCGAACCTCGCGTTCGAGTTGCTGTGCGTGCTGCCGGGCGTCGAATACCGGACTGCCGCGGCTCGGTGAATCCATTCGCCACGTAGCTCTTGCGGCGCGCCGTCAGCAACGAAAAGGCCTGCATTTGCGGGCCTTTTCTGCATTTAGAAGTGCAGCGAGCGCTTACGCGTAAGCAGTCTTGCGCGTCGACACGAACGCGAGATAACACGCCGCGCCGATCACCAGCGAGGGCAACGTCGCGCCAAGGTTCGGCAGCCACTGGTTGATCGCCTGATAGGAGGCAATGCCGATCGCCCACGCGATGAACGCGCTCAGATGCCAGCCGCCCGAAAAGCCGTAGCGGCCGCGCACGTCGGCGAGCACGGCGGCTTCAATGCGGCGCTTGCGCACGATGAAGTGATCGACCAGCACCACGCCGAAGAGCGGCGCGAACACCGAGCCGATCAGCAACAGGAAGTTCTGGTATTTCGCCATCGGCACGAGCAGCGCGATCAACGTGCAGAGCGCGCCGAACGCAGCCGACAGCAGCGGCACGCTGCCGCGCGCCCAGAACGTGCCGGTCGACACGGCTGCCGAATGAATGTCGGCGAATGCGTTGTCCACTTCGTCGATCAGGATCAGCAAGAGCGCGAGGCCGCCGCCGGCTTGCGCGAGTGCGCTCGTGAGGAGCGCGTCGCCGCCGCCCGCGGCGAGACCGTAGATCGCGCCCAGCGCATAGAACCATATGTTCGCGATGCCGTAGCCGAGCAGCGTGCCGCGGAACGTGTCGCCGGCGCGGCGGCCAAAGCGCGTGTAATCGGCGATCAGCGGCAGCCATGAGAGCGGCATCGCGACCACCAGATCGATGGCGCCGCCGAACGGCATTTCGCCCGTGCCGGGGCGGCGCATCATCGCGCTCAAGTCGTGCTGAGCGAGCAGATTCCATGTGAGCCACGCCGCGCCCGCGAGCAGCAGCCAGATGCCCCACGTGCGCAAAAAGCGCCGCACGAACGACAGCGGTCCGCTGATCGCAAGCAGCGTCGCGAGCAAGCCGAACACGACGGTCCAGACGAGCGGCATCGAGAAACCGAACGCCTGCTTCGCGAGGGCGTCGGCGGAATCGCGCATCACGATCACTTCGAACGCGCCCCAGCCGACCAGTTGCACCGCGTTCAGCACTGCGGGCACCGACGCGCCGCGCACACCGAGCGTCGGACGCAGCGACGACATCGCGGCGAGCCCCGTGTCGGTGCCGATCACGCCCGCGAGCGCGAGGAGCACCACGCCGATCGCGCTGCCGATCACAATCGCCAGGAGCGCGTGCGGCAGCGACAAGCCCGGCACGAGCAGCGCGCCGGCTTGCGCGACCAGCAGGCCGATGCCGAGCGAGAACCAGAGCGCGAAGGCGTCGCCGGTGCGGAATGCGCGGCGCGCGTCGGGCACCGGCGTAAGCGGTGCGTAGGTGGAACCGGCGTCGCCGGTGAGCGGGTCTTGTGCCATCGGGTGTTGTCCGTGAGTGTGTGTCTGTTGCTTTGGTTTGCCTGCGCGTTCGCGCTCGTGTTCGCATTCGGTAGACGACACGCCGCGCTCGCCGACGCTCCGTCACTGTCATAATGCAGGACGTTGCCCGCGCGTTTCTCGTGCAGGCTTTGCGCTTGTCCGGCAGCACGCCGCCTTCCGACCATCGCAGATACCGTCGCGCGAACCGCGTCCGGAAAAGCCGAGATTATCCCCAAAACGTCATGTTCGAAGAAACCCGTGCCAATGTCCCGCTCGCCGAACGCCTGCGGCCTCGCAATATCGACGAAGTGATCGGCCAGAAGCATCTGCTCGGTCCGAACAAGCCGCTGCGGGTCGCATTCGAATCCGGCGAGGCGCATTCGATGATCCTCTGGGGCCCGCCGGGCGTCGGCAAGACCACGCTCGCGCGGCTCATGGCGGACGCGTTTCACGCGCAGTTCATCGCGCTGTCGGCGGTGCTCTCGGGCGTGAAGGACATTCGCGAGGCCGTCGAGACGGCGCAGATTCATCGCGCGAACGGGCATCAGACGCTGGTGTTCGTCGACGAGGTGCATCGCTTTAACAAGAGTCAGCAAGACGCGTTCTTGCCGCATGTCGAGTCGGGGCTGTTCGTGTTTGTGGGCGCGACGACCGAGAATCCGTCGTTCGAGGTGAACAGCGCGTTGCTGTCGCGCGCCGCGGTCTATGTGCTCAAGAGTCTCGACGAGGACGAGTTGCGCGAACTGCTCGAGCGGGCGCAGCGCGAACTCGGCGGCCTCACGTTCACCGACGAAGCGCGCGACGCGTTGATCGGTTCCGCCGACGGCGACGGCCGCAAGCTGTTGAACAACCTGGAAATCGTCGCGCGCGCCGCTGCGCAGCAGAAGACGACGGAGATTGACGGCGCGTTGCTCGGCAGCGCGCTCGCCGAAAATTTGCGCCGCTTCGACAAGGGCGGCGACGCGTTTTACGACCAGATCAGCGCGCTGCATAAGTCGGTGCGCGGCAGCAGTCCGGACGGCGCGCTCTACTGGTTCTGCCGGATGCTCGACGGCGGCGCGGACCCGCGTTATCTGGCGCGGCGCATCGTGCGCATGGCGTGGGAGGACATCGGTCTGGCCGACCCGCGCGCCGCGCGCATCGCGCTCGACGCCGCCGAAACCTACGAGCGCCTGGGCACGCCCGAGGGCGAGCTTGCGCTTGCGCAGGCCATCATCTATCTGGCGGTCGCGCCGAAGTCGAATGCGGGCTACAACGCGTATAACGAGGCGCGGCGCTTCGTCAGCAAGGACAAGTCGCGCGGCGTGCCCGTGCATCTGCGCAATGCGCCGACCAAGCTGATGAAGGAACTCGGCTACGGCCACGAGTATCGCTACGCGCACGACGAGCCGGATGCCTATGCGGCCGGCGAGACCTACCTGCCCGAGAACATGCGCGATCCGCACTGGTACACGCCGACGCCGCGCGGTCTCGAAGGCAAGATCGGCGACAAGATGGCGCGTCTTGCCGAGCTCGACGCGCAATGGCGCAGCGAGAACAAGCCGAAGAAGGGCTGAGAGTCTCCGGCGCGGCGCGCCGGTGCGCTAAAATCCCACCTTCATACAACGAATACCCGCCCCATCCCATGCTCGACATCCAGTTGCTGCGCAAAGACCTCGACGGCGTCGCGAAACGCCTCGCCGACCGCGGCTATAGCCTCGACGTCGCGGCGTTCACCGCGCTCGAAGCGGAACGCCGCGATACCCAGACCCGCACCGAAGAAATGCAGGCGCGCCGCAACAGCCTGTCCAAGCAGATCGGCGCGATGAAAGGGCGGGGCGAGGACACGTCGGCGGTGATGGCGGAAGTCGGCGGCATCGGCGACGAGATGAAGGCGTCGGCGGCAAAGCTGGACGATATTCAGAAGCGGCTGTCGGATCTTCTGCTCGGCGTGCCGAATCTTCCGCATGAGAGCGTGCCCGTTGGCCGCGACGAGGCGGAGAACGTCGAAGTGCGCCGCTGGGGCACGCCGCGTCAGTTCGATTTCGAAGTGAAGGATCACGTGGATGTGGGCGCGCCGCTCGGCCTCGATTTCGAGACCGGCGCGAAGCTCTCGGGCGCGCGCTTCACGATGCTGCGTGGGCAGATAGCGCGGCTGCATCGCGCGCTTGCGCAGTTCATGATCGACACGCATACGCAGCAGCACGGTTATACGGAGATTTACACGCCGTACATCGTGAATCCGGAGATTCTGTACGGCACCGGCCAATTGCCCAAATTCGCGGACGACATGTTCCGCGTCGAGAAGGGCGGCGGCGAAAACACGGTCACGCAATATCTGATTTCGACGTCGGAAATTTCGCTGACGAACACGGTGCGCGACAGCATCGTCGAAGGTAATGCGCTGCCGATCAAGCTGACCGCGCATTCGCCGTGCTTCCGTTCGGAAGCGGGCTCGTATGGGCGCGATACGCGCGGCATGATTCGTCAGCATCAGTTCGACAAGGTGGAGATGGTGCAGATCGTGGCGCCGGAAACGTCTTATGACGCGCTGGAACAGATGGTCGGGCACGCTGAGACGATTCTGCAGAAGCTCGAGCTGCCGTATCGCGTGATCACGTTGTGCACCGGCGACATGGGCTTTTCGGCCACCAAGACTTACGACCTCGAGGTGTGGTTGCCGGCGCAAAATACGTATCGCGAGATCTCGAGCTGCTCGAACACCGAGTCGTTCCAGGCTCGCCGGATGCAGGCGCGTTATCGGAACGCGCAGGGCAAGCCGGAACTCGTGCATACGTTGAACGGCTCGGGGCTCGCGGTCGGCCGCACGCTCGTGGCGGTGCTGGAGAATTTCCAGAACGCCGACGGCTCGGTGACGGTGCCGGCTGCACTGCGGCCGTACCTGGGCGGCGTGGAGCGGCTGGAAGTGCCGGCCGCTTGAGTCGTGTTGTACGATTCGCGTACGTCCCTCTGAAATTTTTTCGGCGAGGGACTTGGAAATCCAGATTCACTGTTCTATAATCTTTCTCTCCCAAGCAGCGACCCGCTTGGATCTGACAAAACCGCGCCAGCGTCATACGGCAGCGGCTAGTTGGAAAACCCGGAAAGGTGGCAGAGTGGTCGAATGCGCCGGACTCGAAATCCGGTGTACCTTTAGGGGTACCGTGAGTTCGAATCTCACCCTTTCCGCCAGATTTAGAAAACAGGCCCTTCGGGGCCTGTTTTCGTTTGTATTGCCCAAGTGCTAAGTCTCTTGATTGAGTTGCATCTCATGGCCGAGAAAAAACGTATTACAGAGCTGTATGGCGTTCAGTTGGCGCCGCGAGTGATGGTGCGTCCGAAGGCTTCGGTGAGCGTGGCCACAGAAAGAGAGAAGTCGGACGTACTGCGTTCCGCACGCCTGGTAATCTCCGAGCACCGTGAGGTCTTGATAGCGCTAAAGGATCGGTGAGTGCTCCATGTTGACTACGAAATCTTCGCTTCGTATCTAAGCACAGTGTGGAGCCTGTCCCATCCTTCTTCTGAGTACATCGAACGATAGCGCGGCGATCACGTCCGCGCGCTACGCAACAAGCGAGCGAAGAGTTTCTCGGCAATCTTCGAGTGCTCACCAAGCGTTGCCCGTTTAATCCCCCACGCTCGCGATACAAACGCCCGCTACCCCCCATTCCCCCGACCCCTCCGCGATCCTCTGTACAATTGGCCGTTCGATTGAATATCGACCTACCTTCGAACCCATCGACCGAATTCATGGCCATTACCTACAAGACTCCCGAAGACATCGCCAGGCTGCGTATTTCAGGCCGCCTCGCGGCCGACGTGCTGGCCATGATCGGCGAGCACGTGAAGGCCGGTGTCTCCACCGACGAGCTGGACGCACTGTGCAACGACTACATCGTCAATACGCAAAAGTCGATTCCGGCGAACGTCGGCTATCTGGGTTTTCCGAAGACGGTATGCACGTCCGTGAATCAGGTGGTCTGCCATGGCATTCCGAGCCGCAACGAAGTGCTCAAGGACGGCGACATCATCAACATCGACGTCGCGATCATCAAGGACGGCTATTTCGGCGACACGAGCCGCATGTATTGCGTCGGCGAGCCGAGCACGGTCGCGCGTCAACTGATCGACACGACGTATGAAGCGATGCTCGCGGGCATCCGCGAAGTGAAGCCGGGCGCGACGCTCGGCGACATCGGCCATGCGATTCAGAAGGTCGCGCAGCGCGACGGCTTTTCGATCGTGCGCGACTATTGCGGCCACGGCATCGGCAACGTCTATCACGAGGACCCGCAGGTTCTGCATTACGGTCAGCCGGGGCAGGGCGTGCGTCTGAAGCCCGGCATGGTCTTCACCATCGAGCCGATGATCAACGCAGGCCGCGCCGGCACCACCGTCTTGCGCGATGGCTGGACCGTGGTCACGAAAGACCGCTCGCTGTCGGCGCAATGGGAACACATGATCGCCGTCACCGACGACGGCTACGAACTCCTCACACCCTGGCCGGACGGCACCGGCAGCTACGAGGCGCCTTAGCCCGAAACGCTTCCATCGCGAGTGGGCCGAGCTCAGAGACACCGGGCGCGGCAAATGCTGAGAACTCGATGCGCGCTTTGCCAGAACCGGCTCACGCGATAAGATCCCCCGGCAAAGAATGATTTGACTCGCGCGCCGGTTCGGTTAAAGCTACGCCTTAAGGCTTCAAGGGGTTTTCGTCTGCATGAGTCCGTCATTGACCGTTCGCCGTATCGCCGCTGATCAGGGCGCTGTTTTTCGCGAACTCCGTACTGCGTCGCTGCGAGAGGCGCCTTATGCCTTCGGCGCGACGCTAGAGGACGCCTTGTCCGCGGACGCCGCCAGCTTTGACGTCATCGCCGCGAAGCACGCGGTTTCTCTTACCGTCAGCACTTTTATTCTCTATACCGAGGGTCATCCGGCGGGACTCATCGAGGCGCATTTCGAAGAGACTCCCGAGCGCCGCGCATTCGTTTGCGAGTTGTGGGTGGCGCCGGCGGTTCGTCATCTGCGTGGCGGAGAGTTGCTGGTCGACACCGCTAGCGGCTGGCTCGCCAACGAAGGCGCCGCCGAAATTTACGCATGGGTCGCCGACTCGAATCGCACCGCCATGCGCTTTTACGAAGCGCTCGGTTTCGGACCGACCGGCGAACATCGGCGCGTCACGCGCGCGCCGGAACAGGTCGAAAGTCTGCTGGTTCGCCACGTGCCGTCCACGTCCACCGCAGTTGACTCGTGATCCGCCGAGCGGCGCAGCAGTTTGCCGCCCGTGCCGGATCTCTTGCGCGCTTCTGTTGTGCGTTTCCGTTGCGCGGTTCTGTTGCTTCCCTGCTCGCATCCGCAGCCGTATCCCCACAGATGTCCTGCCTCGCCCGTTCTTGCGCGGCGCGGCGTGATCGTTCCTGTCCGCACAACACGCACAACACGCGCATATCGCCGCGCGCGCGGGCAAAAAATCTCGCCGCACGCGTGGACGCCTGTAAAATACGCAAAATTTTTTGCCGAACGCTATGTCGCCCAAGAAATCGCCCTTTTTCGAACTTCGCAGCGGTTCCGTCGACACGCTCCTCTTTGTGGTCAAGACAACCGACCTCGATGCCATGCGTGCCGAGCTGACCCGGCGCTTCGAGGCGACCCCCGAATTTTTCGCTAACGACGTCGTCGCGATCGACGTGCGCCGTCTCGCGGAGAACGAGCGCGTGCCGCTCGCCGAGATTGCGCAACTGCTCGACAGCGTGCGCATGCGTCCGGTCGGTGTGGTCGCTGACACGCAGCAGTCGTGGGCGACGGAATCGGCGTTGCCGCTCCTCGAAGCGCGCGACCGCCGCGGCGCGGCCGCGAAGCCCGCTGACGAAGAATCGGCGAGCACGTCCACAGCGGATTCGGGCGAAGCCGCGAACGGCGCAGCAAGCACGGTAAACGCAGCAAGCGCAGCAAGCACGGCAGCCACGAACGCAGCATCGGGCGCGACGGCAAGCGCATCGCTCGAACCTGCGCCCGCCGCCGAGCCGGTGCGTCTTGCCACGTCTTCGCAAACGATGGTGGTCGAAAAGCCGCTGCGTTCCGGCCAGCGCATCTACGCAAAGGGCGATCTCGTCGTGCTCGGGCTGGTCAGCTACGGCGCGGAAGTCATCGCGGAAGGCAATATCCATATCTATGCGCCGTTGCGCGGCCGCGCGCTCGCCGGCGTGCAGGGCAACCACGACGCGCGCATTTTCTGTACGTGTCTCGAACCGGAACTGATCTCGATCGCGGGCATCTATCGAACGACCGAGAACCCGCTGCCGGCCGATGTACTCGGCAAACCGGTGCAGATCTGGCTCGAAGAAGAAAAGTTGATGATCGAACCATTGCGGCTCACTTGAACGCGGAAAGCACGCTGTGAATCGCGCCGTCCTGGAGCTTTGCGGCGCGCGGCGTTCTGCTCGAAATATGGCCGCACATAATTGACGAATTTGACGAACACAAGGTAAGGGTAATGGCAAAAATCATTGTGGTGACATCGGGCAAGGGTGGCGTGGGCAAGACGACCACGAGCGCGAGTTTTGCATCGGCCCTCGCGTTGCGGGGCAGCAAGACCGCCGTGATCGACTTCGACGTCGGCCTGCGCAATCTCGATCTCATCATGGGCTGCGAGCGCCGCGTCGTGTACGACCTGATCAACGTGATTCAGGGCGAAGCGAATCTGAACCAGGCGCTGATCAAGGACAAGAAGTGCGAGAACCTGTTCATCCTGCCGGCTTCGCAGACGCGTGACAAAGACGCGCTGACCATGGAAGGCGTCGAGAAGGTCATCAACGATCTGATCGCGATGGACTTCGAGTTCATCGTGTGCGACTCGCCGGCCGGTATCGAATCGGGCGCGCTGCTCGCGATGCATTTCGCCGACGAAGCGCTGATCGTGACGAACCCGGAAGTGTCGTCGGTGCGCGACTCGGACCGCATCCTCGGCATTCTGTCGTCGAAGACCAAGCGGGCAATTGAAGGCAAGGAGCCGATCAAGGAGCATCTCCTCATCACGCGCTACAACCCGAAGCGTGTGAGCGAAGGCGAGATGCTGTCGTTGACGGACATCCAGGAAATCTTGCGTATTGACCTGATCGGCGTGATTCCGGAATCGGAAGCGGTGCTGCACGCGTCGAACCAGGGCCTGCCGGCCGTGCACCTCGACGGCACCGACGTGGCGGAAGCCTACAAAGACGTCGTATCGCGTTTTCTCGGCGAGCAGAAATCGCTTCGCTTTACCGATTACCAGAAGCCCGGGCTGCTGCAGCGCCTCTTCGGCACCAAGTAAGGGGAGCGCACGTTATGTCGATTCTTTCGTTTTTGCTGGGCGAGAAGAAGAAATCCGCGTCGGTAGCGAAGGAACGCCTGCAGTTGATCATCGCGCACGAGCGCGCCGGCGGTCATGCTCCCGCCGATTATCTGCCTGCGTTGCAACGCGAACTGGTGGCCGTGATTTCGAAGTACGTGAGGATCTCGGATGACGACATCCGCGTGAGCCTCGAGCGTCAGGACGACCTCGAGGTGCTCGAGGTCAAGATCGAGATCCCGCAGACCTGACGGGTTTGCAGGAACTGGCGCGCGGCTCGCGCGCCTGCTGATCCTTCTGATTGACCTGACGCAGCCGATCAGTTGTACGTGAAGTTGACCGTTGCGGTTGTCGTCACCGAGCCGGCCGTCAAGGTACCGAGCCGGTAGAACTGCGCGACGAACGGAACGGTCATCGTGTTCGTGTTGTCGACCGTGCCGAGCGAACTCGTACTGTTGAGCGTGACGGGCGTACCCGTCGTCGCGCCCACGCTGGCCGCCTTCAGAATCTGCACGCCCACCTGCGTGGCAGTACCGGTGTTCTGCAACACGCTCGCAGCCGTATCTATCGTTCCCGCCACCGACATCGTCACCGCCGTGCCCGGCGAGCAATTCAGCAGGTTCAGACTGAATGCGGTCGGGTTGCCGGTGCTTCCGATCGCCGGAAAATTCATGATCGGCGCGCTGCCCAGACTGATGGTCTGATTGGCCGTCGAGCTATCCACGGTGCAGGACGGCTGCGTGATCAGACCGGTGAACTTCAGGTTCGCGTCCGCCGCGAGGGCGGACCCGGCGGACCCCGCGCCCATCGCGGCGATCACGGCGGAAGCGGCCAGGAGCATCAAAATCTTTCGCATGGTCGGGTTGTTCAATTTGAGGGTGGAAGGGGCCGCTGCGTCGTTTGGCAAATGCGGCCCTGCGGGGCGTCGAGTCGCTGCAAAACGTGCAATGAGCCGGACCGTTGCATAGGTCCGGTTCGTTGCGTCGGCGTTGCCGCGCCTGTCTGCCTGCGGAATCACTGATATTGCATGGTCACGGTCATTGACGTATTGGCCGGACCAGGCGTAACCGTGGCGCTCGTCTGGTAGTAACGTGCGGCCAGCGGAATCGTATAGCTGCCGCCCGTGCTCGAGCTATAGCCGCTGAACGTCTGCAGACTGCTGAGCGGGAACGCGGCCGAGCCGGCGCTGTTGAGCAGTTGCACGCCGACGCCTGTGGCCGACGAAGTGCTGTCGAGCGCCACCACCGACTGCGAACTGTTCAGCACGGTCGTCGTCGGATCGATCCGGTATTTGATCGAATTCATGCCGGCGGGGCAGTTGTTCAGACTGATGCTGAAGTTGGCGGTAGTGGTCGTTCGGCCGATCGCAGTGAAGCCTGTCGTGGGAAACGTGCCGAGCGGTATGGAGACGTCCGGGGTGGTGCACGAGGCGTTCACCACGTTAAGCGTCGGGAATACGGCCGTGTCAGACTGAGAGTACATAACCGACACATTAGTCGGAGGCGTCGTCACGTAGGACCACGTACCCGGTGTCAGTTGCCCGACCGATTGCCCGGCGAGCGTTCCCCCGCTGATCGGGCCGGTCTTGACGAAGGCGGCGTATATCAGGCCTCGCACCGATGTACTGCCGTTGTAGCCATAGCCGTTATTTACGCTTGGGTTGATGGGCCCGTCGTTGGTTACAACGGATCCTCCCTGCATGTCCTGCCAACCGACCGCAATGCCAATGCCCGGATAGTTGGTGGCGTACACCGGAAATGTGTAACCAGAGTACGACACGGAATAACCGGTGTTCGACGACATCAGCAACGACGCCGTAATAAAGGTAGCGGCCTGGATCTTCGTCGAACTGCACGAGAAGGTTTGCCACGGCGTGGACACCCACGGCGAGATGACGGCGCCGACCACGGCATCCCTGGGTGCGGTCAGAGTGGACGGGAATGGCAGGGTGATAGTCTGCCCGCCTCCTGAACAACTATCGGCGTGGGCCAGCGGCGTTACTGCGCCGCATAGAAGTCCCATCAGACACGACATCGTCAGATGCAAGCGTCTGGATCGGGAAAGGAATCTCTTAAAAGCGTTCATACAATACCTTGTCTATGGTCGCTCAATGGCAAGCCGCGTCGGTCGCGATGACACTGTCATCGCTCCGAGCGGGCTTTCGCCAGGCCGTCGATTGTTCGCGTTCGTTCAATTGCAGCTCGCGTCCGAGAACACCGTTGCCGCCGGCTTGTCTTTCTGCGCGACGGGCAGTCCGTAGCTGATCTTGCACGACTGCCCAACGCCCTGGCCCCACTTGACGAGCAACTCGCCTGTCACTGCCTTGGTGTAGAACATCGCGCGGCTACCCTGCGTAACGGTGCCGACGTTGCTGCCCTTGTCGTCAAGCACGTCGGCGCCGAACGGCACCGGATCGCCATTCGGGCGGCTCAGGCGCAGCAACGTCGCCTGGCCGCGATTCTCGGTGTCGAACTTCACGCGCACGACGGCACCCGCTGTCGGCGCGAAGTGCTGTTCGGTGCTCTTCAGATCGACGCCCATCGGCAGGCCCTTGGTGTCGATCTCGACCGTGTTCAGCGAGTACGGCTGCATGCCGGCCACGACAGCGAGTCCGTTGTCATCGACACGTACGCCTGGCGCGGTCGCGACGCGTGCGCCCACGGCGTCCTTCGCTTCGATGACCGCGAGTGTGTCGCCCGTCTGCGGCGAGAGCACCACGCCGCCCGGATAGGCGACGATCGTGCCGGAGAGTCCTGCGCCGGCCTGGGTGTAGCCGCCTGAATAGCCGGCGTTGCCGCGCACCTGCGTGTACCGGCTCAGATAGCCCGCATTCGCGTTGATGCTGCCGCCGTTGCCGCTCGCCGAGTCGTAGCCCGTCGAGACGCCGTAATTGAACTCGTTGTCGACGCCGGCTGCGCCCGTGAACGCTTCCTGAATCTGATTGCTGTTGTCGCGCGAGTCGTGGGCGAAGCTCGTCGTCGTGTTGGCGACTTTCGAACCGATGTCGAGCGGAATGTTGAGGTTCAGCATCACGCGGTTGTTCCAGCGCGTGGTGTTGATGTCGAGTTCCCGCGACGCCGACACGCCCACGCCCACCCGCCCGACGTTCGTGTTGTAGCCAACCTGGAACGACGTATCGCGATTCGGCTTGTTCCAGTAGTTCTGCGTGAAGCCGGAAGCGTAGATGGAGCCCCAGGACTTCAGGTTCTGGTTCAGCGTGAGCTGAAGCCGTCCTTTCTGGATGCCGCCGTTCGTATTGGGGATGCCGCGCAGCGCCAGGTCGCGCAGATTCATCGCGTCCTGCACGCTCAGGAAGCCGCTGGTCGAGTAGCGATAAGCGGCGAGCGTGACGCTCGTGTCCGTAGGCGCGATGACGCGCGAATACGAAATCCGCAAACTTTGTCCGTTGCGGCCCGGAATGTTCCTGAAGTTCGAGTTGGCCTGCGTCAGGTCGGCCGCGAACGCGCCGATCGGCGTATCCAGTGCCGCACCAATCGCGCCGGAGACGTAATTCTCCGCGACGATCGTCCCGCCATACAACGTGACGAAATTGTTCAGGCCATGCTGCACACCGGCCTCGAACACAACCGGATGGTTCCGCAGACTCGTGTTGCGGTACTGTCCGAGCGCCGTGCTATAGCGCCAGCGACCCTCGCGCAGCGCGTTCACCGGCGCCGCATACGGAACTGCCGACGCATGCTGGCTGCCATCGGCTTCCGTCACGACGACCTGGAGGTCGCCGCCATAGCCAGTGGGATAAAGATCGTTGATCTCGAACGGCCCCGGCGCGACCGTGGTCGTGTAGATGATGTTGCCGTTCTGCTTGACCTCGACCTTCGCATTGCTGTTCGCGATGCCGCGCACAGTCGGCGCATAGCCGCGCTGCGACTCGGGATACATGCGGTCGTCGGTGGTGAGCTGGACGCCGCGCACACCGAAGCTGTCGAAGATCGTACCGTCGGTGTACGAATCGCCGATCGTCAACTGGCTCTTGATGGGTTCGAACGAGCGTTGCAGGTACGTCTGCATGCTTTGCAGATGCGTGCCCGACATGTTACCGCTCGTGACGTTGCCGTTATAGCGGAAGCGCCACGCGCCGACGTTCACGCCCGCGTTGATGCCGAGATAGCCCTGCGTGGTCGACAGGCCGCTGCCGTTCGTGTGATACAGGTTGGCGTTGTACTGAAGCGTCGCGGCCGGCACGCCGTCGTCCCAGAACTTGGGGTCGACCCAGCCGCGTGCGTTGCGGCTCATCATGGCCTGCGGAATGGTCACGTCGAGGCGCTGCTCGCCCGCGTCGAAACTCGCCGTCGCTTGCGGGATGAGGTCCGGCAGCAGCGCCGCGGCGCCTTGATTCGCTGCGCTGTCGAGCTTCGCGCGTGCAGCGTCGGTGAGACGCGTCAGGTCCACGCCCGCGCGCGTAAGCAGGTCGCGGTCGAACGTCGGCTGGACGTTGCGTTTCTGGCCGTTCAGTTCACGCAGGTTAACATCCGCTACGCCAATCCAGACGCCGTTCACATAGAGCGCCGCCCGGTAGTGTCCCGGCAACGCGACGTTGCCCTGGTCGAACCGCGAAATATCGACGTTGGCCGCGCCGCTGCCGGTCAGGAACTGCGAGTTGAACTCGACGGCCTGGGGCGCGGCGGCGGAAGTGGAAGTGGAAGTAGAAGCGGTGATCTCGCTGGGCGGGAGCCGCGAGGCCCTCGCCGGATGCGCGGTGTTGACGGCTCCGCTATCGGGCGAAGCAGGGCGACGGCCCGCCTGCATGTCCGACGATGCCCCGGCTTGCGCCACGTCGACGGCGCGTGGGGCGGCATCCGCGGAGTCCGGCGCGGGAGTCATCGTGGGGTCGGGCAGCGATTGCGGCGTGCGCCCGGCTTCCGCGGGAAGCAGGGACGCCAGCGACGGAGGGGTCTTTCCGATTGACAGGCCATCGGCATGCGCGCGTGCGGCGGTAAATGCCAGCAGAACGGCCATGCTAGCCCGGCTCAAGGATAACGGCTCGGCCTGAGCGCGCCGGGAACTGGATTTCGAATTGCTATTGTTCATGGTGGTGCCGGAATCGCGGGCAACAGGGCGCCCGGCCGACTGTCAACACATCGGCACGCACCCGCTGACCGCGACAATTGATCCTGTTTGCGCGCCAGGGTCATTTCGACCCGACGCACCCCGTCCGGCTGACGAAAGTTCGGATTCCTTCGCAGCGTCGATCCGTTTCACCCGCGCTCTGGCAGGCCACGGCTTTATTGCAGCGTCGCCTCGTGTTTCATGGGACCGCCGTAGTCGTTGAGCGTCGTGAATGAGACCTTGCCGGCAGCAGGCGTAGCCGACAGCGGCAGTGCAAGCTCGCCCCCAGGATCAACCATGCCGCCTTCGTCGAACTTCGCCGGATTCGGGCCTTCGCCGACGAGGGCCTCGATGATCGTGACGTGAAACGGCGTGGGATTCGAGACCAGCAGGGCCGGCTTGCCGTCATGCGTGCCGAGGCGCCATACGAGCTTGGCCGGTGCGTCGTCGGCCTTGCCTTGCAGGCCGGCCGGACGGAAGAAGAATTTCAGGCGCGAACGGAACGCGAGCTGCACATAGTTCGCTCCAACCTCTGCCGCTGCGGGCTTGGGTGGGACTTCCAGCAAGTTGAACCACAAAAGGGTTTCGCGGTCGCTGGGCATCGCTTCACCGGTATAGGCAATGCGGATGGTCTGCGACTTGTCCGGATCGATGCGAGCAAGCGGCGGCGTCAGCACGAAAGGGAGGTCGAGCTTGCTCGGGTCGACTTTCGGGTCGCCCTTGTCGAGCCACACCTGCGCGAGGGCGGGGGACTTACCGACATTCGAGAGCTTCAGCGTGACTTCGCTGTCCGTCGCGTTATAGACGACACGCGTACCGGCAATGACGACAGAAGCATGCGCCGAGAAGGGCAGCAGTGCGCCCAGTGCGAGCACGCTAGCGGTCATTGCGCTGCCAAGGAGTTTGCGGATATTCATAACGCTCAACCTGAAAAACGGACTTCGGTGAAATGGCGCCGCGAAGATTGCGCGGCGCCGCGCGCCAGGACATCGGCGCTCCCACAGCGAGTCAATGCCTGAAAGGACAGATAAGCAATCGCATACAGGCCTCATCGGCTGTAGCGACACGCGGCGCGGATAACGCCGCATGTGCTTAGTCATACTAAAAAACGACGTAACGCGAAGTTGTCGTTCAGAGCATGTTGATTACTGATAGATCATCGAGTACGTGACATTGGTCGTCACGCTGCCGGCGGTGGCGCCGCCGGCCGGGGATACGTATTGCGCCGCATATTGCAGGTTTGCGCTGCCGCCCGTGATCGTGGCGGTTTGTGCGTTCTGCGCGCCGTCGGCCTTGCTGACGTCGAGGACCTTTTGCGTGCCGTTGTAGTCGACCAGTTGCACTTCCACGTTGGCGGCGGTGCCGTTGTTGCGCAGGTTGCCGTCGGCCAGCGTGTTCGCGCCGTATTCCCAGAACGTGTGGACGGTGCCCGTCGACGGCGTGCAGGCGCTCAGAGCGATGTTAAAACCCGTCGAGCCTGCCGTCGAACCCGCGGCGGACAGCGTCGCGGCAGACAGCGTCGGCAGCGTGACCGCGAAGTTGTTGCCCTGACCATTGCCGCTCACCGTGCAGGTGTTCGCCGTCAACTGGCCGGTGATGGTCAGGACGCCGCCGTTGCTGGCAGGTGCAGCGTGCGCTGCTGAAGCAACGAGACCCATTGCCGCGACGATCAGGGGGAATGCGATTTTTTTCATTGAGATGTACTCCAGGGTGTTGACCGAGGTAGGTTGATGAACGACACATAGCGCACCGAACCGGAACACGCGCCGGCGCCGGCGATTTTTCGGTCTTGGCTGCCGAATCCCGAGGTTGAGTCGCTAAGCTTCCCGTAAGGGCGGACAGATTATTAAGTAATTAGGTAGACTGATTTATCGGACCAGTCCTAAAAGTCAGTGCATAGTTTGCAAACTTGCAAGCGGGCGTCTAAGGGGTCGTGTTTCTGACGAGCGGACGTGACGACGCGACGTCAGCTTGTTAGCTGGCGACAGACTTTGGTTGCTCTAGATCAAGATGGAGATTGCGCGAAGGTGGTAGGGCGCGGCGGTGGCGTCAATCTCGGGATCGCTGAATTCCTGGCGGCAGACGCGTGGTGCGGGGGGGGGGGCGATCGGGTCGTCGGTCTTTGCGTGGCGTGACAGGATTTTCTGGCAGCGCGCATGTCGACGCGCGTCGCGAATGAAGCGACGCGCGAACGCCGCTTACCGACGATTCGTGGTCGAGCCGTCTTTAGTCGGTGTGTTTGCCGGGCGCCTCACCGGCCGCATTAATCGACGCATCAGCCGACACATCGGCCGAAGCATCCCCCGACGCCTCACCAGAAGCCTCAGCTCCGCTCGCCGCCGCCGCCTCCGGCGCATCTACTTCCGGCACTTCCGGCACCGGAGCGGGTGCCGGACGCGGCAGCGGCGCCAGATAGCGCTCCGAAAGCGCCTCGTAAAGCGCTGGGGCGAACATGCGCGACACGCGGCTCGCGATCAGCGCGGTGGCCATCAGCGAAATCACGAGCGCGTGACCGTTGATCATCTCCATCACGATGACAAACGACGTGATCGGCGATTGCGTGACGGCCGCGAGATAGCCGACCATCGCGAGCGCGATCAGCATCGGCAGTTGCATCGAGCCGAACACCATGTGCAGCAGATTGCCGAAGCCCGCGCCGATCGACAGCGACGGCGCGAAGATGCCGCCCGGAATGCCGGGCAGGTACGAGCCGACCATCGAGATCATCTTGAGAAACGGATAGAACACGGAGAGCTGTTCGTGTCCGTCGAGCAGGCCGCGCGCTTCCGCGTAGCCGCTGCCGAACGTGGTGCCGCCCGACACGATGCCGACCACCGCTATCACCAGGCCGCACAACGCCGCAAACACGACGGGCCGCTCGCCGTGCAGCCGGCGCAGCGGCGCGGGAATCCAGCGCGCGGTGTTCAGCAGCAGCCAGCCGAACACGCCGCCCGCAATGCCGGTGACGATGGCCGTCAGCAGCACCGCGAGCGCGAGCAGATTCGGAAAGTGCGCGCCGATCTGAATCGTGCCGAAGTACGTGTAGTTGCCGTTCAGGCCGAGCGCGATCACGCCGGCGATGATGATCGCCGTAATCAGCACGCCGCTCGCGCGCGCTTCGAAACTGCGCGTCAGTTCCTCGATGGCGAACACGATGCCCGCAAGCGGCGTGTTGAAAGCCGCCGACAAACCCGCTGCCGCGCCGGCCAGCACGAGTTGCCGCTCGATCAGCGCATTCGAGCGCGGATAAAGCCTGCGCAGATTGAACATGAGCGCCGCGCCCACTTGCACCGTCGGACCTTCGCGGCCGATCGTGAAGCCGCCGAGAATCGCCAGAAACGACACGGCGATCTTGCCGAGCAGGATGCGAAACGACAGCAGCCGCGCGCCATATTCGCCGGGCTTCGCATGAAGCGTGGCGATCACCTGCGGGATGCCGCTACCCTCGGCGCCGCGGAAAAACTTGCGCGTCAGCCACACGGCGAGCGCGGCCACGGCGGGCGTGATGATGAGCGGCGCCCACACATGCTCGCGCTGCACCGCGCGGAATTCGTCATAACCCCAGTCGATCAGCCGCGCGTAAAGCACCGCGACGAGTCCGACCGCGATCGCGCCGAGCCAGAAAATGCCGTATTGACGCCAAAGGCGCTTGCCTCGACGCAGAATCCCGGAAGAAAGAAAAGGTTGCGCTCGTGGCATGAGTATCTGGGAAGCAAAGGGGAAAGTATAAAGCCCGCGGATGGCTCTAAAACGTATGAAAGCCTGCTGAAATAGAGTGAAAAGGCATGTTGTAAGGCGAGCGCTGCAGGACGCCGTTGTTAATCCGCTGGACGGCCTTTCCCCGGTTCAGCAAAGACTATTCCATTCGCGGCCAACGCAGACTCTCGCCGCACAGCAGGGCTCGGCGGCGGCTTGAGCGCGGTTGGCTTTGGCCGCGCAATCGTTTGCTCAAAAGAAAAGGGCGTCACGCGCAGAGTGCCTATGCGAACCGGCCCTGTCACGTGACGCCCTGAAACGCCCGCGTCGGGGAACGTCGGGCGAAGAGGATGCGGATTACACGCCGTGTTGCCGCATTACACGGTTGTTAAATCTGTCGCTTTTCGTTGGCCGTCACGCCGGTTGCGCGTGGGGCTCGCGCCGGTTCGTGCCGGTTTGTGCCACCAATGCGCCCACATGGGCCGGTTGCCAGCCGTGTGGCGGCGGGCTCGCTCTCATCTTTGCCACGCCGCGGCGCAACGCCTGCAAGGCGGCGTCGGCGCTTGGCACATGCAAGTCAGTATAGGCGGTGTTTTCGTCGGTTGTTTCGAGAATGTCGGCGCTTGGTGGAAAGCGCTTCGCAAAGCCCGCCGGCGTCGGCGAACCTGTAACACCGGCGTGATCTTCCCTTACAACTGGCAACGTTCAGGCAGGCGCGCGTCGTGTTCAATCGAGTCATTCGGGGCTTGAGCTCGAATAATCTGATTCGACGGAGAACGACATGAAACGCTTGATCCTCACCCTGATCGCCGGCACCGTGCTCGCAAGCATGCTGGGCGGCTGCATCGTCGCTCCTGCGCCGGGCTATTACTACGGCGGTGGTGGTGGCGGTGGCGGCTATTACCATCATCACGGCTATTACTACCGCTAAGACGGCTGAGCCGACTCAACGGGCGGCCCGTCGCGAAGCACCCTCAGGCAAGAGCGCGGCGGACCGTCAGGCGATCAGCATTTCGAACGCGAGCACGGCCGTAATGGCAGCCGCGTTCGCCGCCAGCGCCTCGACGACAATGCCTTTCCAGCTGGCCGGCTTGAAGCGCAGCGCGAGCAGCAACGAACACAGAAGCGCGAGCGCGATGATCATCACGACATCCGCATTGTGAAGATGGAAATTCATGCGGGCCTCCCTGCTTGCGATGGGGTTATTTGAATTCGAGTATAGGCAAGTCAAAAAGACGCGCAAGACAGAGGATTCACCCAGCGAAGCAAAGCAAAGCGCCGCGAGGCAGCCGCCTGAGCGATCAGCCGCTCAAGCGCGCCGCTTCGCGGACCGCTCGCGTCACATCATCCGGGAGTCGCGCGTTTCGCGCATGCACAGCACGCCGATCATGCTGACGGCCGCGGCAATCGACACATACGCGCCGACCCACGGCAAGCCGCCGCGCGCGGCCAGCATTTGCGCGATATACGGCGCCACCGACGCGCCCAGAATCCCGCCGAGGTTATACGACACGCCCGCGCCGGTATAACGCACGTTGGTCGGGAAAAGCTCGGGCAGGAGCGCGCCCATCGGCGCGAAGGTCACGCCCATCAGGAACAGTTCGATCACGAGGAACAGCAGCACGAGCGACGTTTGCCCGCTGCCGAGAAGCGGCGCCATCGTAAAGCCCGACAACACAGCCGCGACGATGCCGACGATCAGCACCGGCTTGCGGCCATAGCGGTCGCTTGCCCATGCCGACAGCGGCGTGGCGAGCGCCATGAACACGACGGCGACGCACAGCAGCCCGAGGAACGTCTGCCGCGGAATGTGCAGCACCGACACGCCATACGACAGCGAGAACGTCGTCGCGTTGTAGAACAGCGTGTAGCAGACCACCATCGCGAGCGCGCCGAGCAAGGTGGGCAGCCAATGCCGCGACAGCAGCGTGGCGATCGGCACCTTCACGCGCTCCTGCCGCTCGATGGCGGCCTGGAAGGCCGGCGTCTCGGCGATCTTCAGTCGCACGTAAAGGCCGAGCGCCACCAGCACTGCGCTGACGAGGAACGGCACGCGCCAGCCCCAGCTACGGAACTGCTCGTCGGTGAGCGACATCGCGAGCGCGAAGAAGAGGCCGTTCGACGCGAGAAAGCCGATCGACGGCCCGAGTTGCGGGAACATGCCGAACCAGCCGCGCTTGCCGGCCGGCGCGTTTTCGGTGGCGAGCAGCGCCGCGCCGCCCCATTCTCCGCCGAGGCCGATGCCCTGGCCGAAGCGCAAGATGCACAGCAGGATCGGCGCAAGGCTGCCGATCGAGTCGTAGCCCGGCACGAAGCCGATCAGCGTGGTCGACACGCCCATCACGAGCAGCGAGGCGACGAGCGTCGACTTGCGGCCGATGCGGTCGCCGAAATGCCCGAACAGGAACGAGCCGATTGGCCGCGCGACGAAGGCAATGCCGAACGTGACGAAGGCGGACAACGCCTGCGCCGTCGCCGAGCCGTGCGGGAAAAACACCGGGCCGATGACGAGCGCCGCGGCGGTCGCATAGACGTAGAAATCGTAGAACTCGATCGCGGTGCCGATGAAGCTCGCGAAGATGATCCGCGCGCTGTTGGTCTGCCCGGCCGCATTGGGCTTGGCCGCGGAAATCGGCGATGTGGACATGCAGGGTCTCCATGTTTCTTGATGCCGGTTGCCTGCGCCTGGCTGTGGCGCGGTCGACCGCCGTCAGTCGCGGACAGCGGCAAGATCAGTCGGCATCTTTGTTGAGGTGGTGGCGCGCTCGTGTCGATGATAGAGGCTCGCGCCGCGCCGCGTGCAACACACGCCACAGCACGCCACGACATCAAGCACAAAGCGCTTGCACGGCGCGCGCGGATGGCGCGGCGCCGCCAGGATCGGCTGCTAGCACGCCCGCGGATGAGCAGGCGGCCTGAGCCGTGCCGGAGTGCTCCGGCGCGGGAATCGGAAAATTATAGCGAGCGCGGCGCTTGCGCAGCAAGGCGGCTGGCCGATCGGCCAGGCCGCGTTCAGTCGATGGTCAGCGCCTGCGGCGAGGCGAGCTCGCGCAACTGGAACTTGCCGTCGTCGTTGAAAAGCCAGTCTTCGAACAGTTCGAGCTGGCCGCGGCCGTTCAGCAGCTTGCCCGGCGGCAAGGGCAGCGGCGACGCGCGCCGCAAGCTGGCGAGCGCGGTGCCTTCGGCTTCGTCGTCGCCATTCGTGCGATACACCGACGAGTCCACCACATGTCCATTGCGGTCGACCGTGAACGACACCACGACGAGCGAGCGCAGCATCGCCTGAGGCTTGCCGCGCAGCACATACGAAGGATTGCGCTCGACGATGCGCCGCGCGACGGCCTCGCGGTATTGATCGAGCGTCGCGCTGTTGACCGCGGCGGGCGGCGTCGGGACGACCGCGCGGGGCGGCGGCGTGATCGTGCAGCCGGCGGCGGCGAGCGCGAGCAACGCCGCGAGCGCCGTGCCGCGCCGCGTCGGCCATGATGACGAACCGCGGCAAGCGCCGCATTCAGTCAGAAGATGAAGGAAGCGCGTGCGGGTAAGCATGATGAACCACGAAAGAGAGCGGAACCTGTTTCGATGGTAGTCAAAAACCGCGCGGTTTCAATCCGCGTTCGCCCTTGCTGAGCACGCACGCGCGCATAAAAAAGGCGAACTCGCTAACGAGTTCGCCTTCGCGATCTGCCATGCATTTGCACGCCGCAGAACGGCGCGCTCCGCGTTTTACTTCAACGCTTGCCGTGCCGCCTGGACCGCCGCCAGCACCTGCTCCGGCGCCGTGCCGCCCGGATGATTGCGGCTCGCGACCGAGCCTTCGAGCGTGAGATACGAGAACACGTCGTCGCCGATCAGATGCGCGACGTTCGGCAACTCGGCGCGCATTTCCTCGAGCGTCAGGTCTGCGAGGTCGATGCCGCGATCCGCGCAGATCCGCACGGCGAGCGCAACGGCTTCGTGCGCGTCGCGAAACGCCAGGCCGCGCTTGACCAGATAGTCGGCCAGATCGGTTGCCGTCGAGAAGCCTTGCAACGCGGCGTCGCGCATCGCTTGCGGCTTCACCGAAATGCCCGCGACCATTTCAGCGAAGATACGCAGCGTGTCGGCCACTGTGTCGACGGTATCGAACAGCGGTTCCTTGTCTTCCTGATTGTCCTTGTTGTACGCGAGCGGCTGGCCTTTCATCAGCGTGAGCAGCGCCATCAGATGGCCGTTCACGCGGCCGGTCTTGCCGCGCGCGAGTTCGGGGACGTCCGGGTTCTTCTTCTGCGGCATGATCGACGAACCGGTGCAGAAGCGGTCGGCCAGATCGATGAAGCCGACGCGCGGGCTCATCCACAAGACGAGTTCTTCGGAGAAGCGCGAGATGTGCGTCATCACGAGCGCCGACGCCGCCGTGAATTCGATCGCGAAGTCGCGGTCGGAGACGGCATCCAGCGAGTTCGCGCAGATGCCGTCGAAGCCGAGCGTTTTCGCGACCGCGTGACGGTCGATCGGATAGCTCGTGCCGGCGAGTGCCGCCGCGCCGAGCGGCAGACGGTTCACGCGTTTGCGGCAGTCGAGCATGCGCTCGGCGTCGCGCGAAAACATTTCGACGTAGGCGAGCAGATGATGGCCGAACGTGACCGGCTGCGCGACCTGCAAGTGCGTGAAGCCGGGCATGATGGTCGACGCGTTCTTCTCCGCCATGTCGAGCAGCGCGGTGCGCAGTTCCGTCAGCAATCCGCCGATGCGGTCGATCTCGCCGCGCAGCCACAGGCGGATGTCGGTCGCGACCTGGTCGTTACGCGAGCGGCCCGTGTGCAGGCGCTTGCCGGCGTCGCCGATGAGAGCGGTCAGACGCGCCTCGATGTTCAGGTGGACGTCTTCCAGGTCGAGTTGCCACTCGAACTCGCCGCGCTCGATTTCACCCTTGATCTGCGCCATGCCGCGTTGGATCGCGGCGAGGTCGTCGGCGGCGATGATCTTTTGCGCGGCCAGCATCGAGGCGTGCGCAAGCGACCCTTCGATGTCGACGAGCGCCAGACGCTTGTCGAAGAAAACCGACGACGTGTAGCGTTTGACGAGCTCCGACATCGGCTCCGAGAAGCGAGCCGACCAGGCTTCGCCTTTTTTGTGCAGTTGGGACGTCATGGTGTTGGGCAGTTATGCGGCGGTTAAAGTGGCGCTTAGTCGGTGCTTACCTGGCGGTTGAGCGAGCGGCGATAAGGCTGACGGCACAGTGCGCGCGGCATGACCATGCGCAGCGTCGCCGAAGCGAAGAAAGACAGCGATTTTAACACTGGCGCGAGGCGTGGCCGACGATTGAACGGCCAGGCGCTTGCCATTTCATACGAGCGGAAGCTCCCGCAACGCAACGCGACGCAACCACAACCGCTCACTCCCGCACCAGCACCACCAGCTTCAAATCCTCACGATGCGCAGGCTTGAACGTGATCTGATCGTAGACGAGCCGCCCGTCGCGCGGATGGTTGAATTCGCGCCGTCCACCTTCGCGGCCGCCGACATCCTGCGACGCCCAGAAGCGCGCGAACGCGTCGCTCGCGGCGGTCAGCGAATCGATCAGCGCGCGCGTGGGCGCATCGTTCAGATGACGGATCGAGTCCGCGCGAAACTCAGCCGCAAGCCGCCGCGCGCGCGTTTCCCAATCGACGATCAGTTCGCGCGCCGCCGCTTCCGTGAACGTATAGCGCAGCAGATTGCGGTCGTGCGCGCCGTCGAGCCAGCCGACGAAAAGCGCCGCCGCGCGCTCGTTCCAGGCCAGCGCATTCCATTGACGGTCCAGCACGTAGGCCGGCGCGTTCACCAGTTGCACGGTTTCGAGCAGCGTGGCGGGCGCGTCGGCGGCGGCCGGATCGGGTTCGGCCGGATCGCGCTGCGCCGCCAGCTCGAACAGATACGCGCGCTCGGCGCGCGACAGTTGCAACGCGACGGCGATGCGCGCGAGCGCATCGGCGGAAGCGGAAACCGGACGGCCTTGCTCGATCCATGTGTACCAGGTCGGGCTCACGCCGCACAGTTGCGCGACTTCCTCGCGGCGCAAGCCCGGCGTGCGGCGGCGCGGGCCGGGCGGCAGGCCGACCGCTTGCGGCGACAGCCGTTCGCGATGCGCGCGGATAAAGTCGCCGAGCGCGCGGGCGGGCGTGGCGTCGAGCGGCGGCGGCTGGTCGGCGGAAGAGGGCGGGGTCATTCGGTTCTTGCTGAGCGTGAGGAGGGTGGCGGGGTGGTGTTATAGATACCAGAATAATTGCTTAACTTGTACCGGTACACGGCGGGCTCTATTGTAGCGGCGTAGCGACTCGAACGGCAGGCCGCGCTGCCCGCGCGCTACACGCGGATTCACACGACACGACATCCCACGCTGACAACCGGAGCTATCCATGAAGCATCACGATCAGGTCGCCGACGCCTTTGGCTCGACCGCCGCCGCTTATTTGACGAGTCCGACGCATGCCACCGGCGCCGATCTGCGCACGCTGGCCGAAGCGGTCGCCGCGACGCCGGGCGCGACGGTGCTGGACATGGGTTGCGGCGCGGGCCACGCGAGCTTCGCCGTCGCGCCGCATGCGCAAGAGGTGGTCGCCTACGACATCGCCGCGCCGATGCTCGCGATCGTCGAAAGCGCGGCGAAGGAGCGCGGTCTCGCGAATATCCGCACGCAGCAAGGCGCCGCCGAAAAGCTGCCGTTCGGCGATCACACCTTCGACTGGGTCGTGAGCCGCATGAGCGCGCATCACTGGCACGACGTGGCGCCCGCGCTTGCCGAAGTGCGGCGCGTGCTGAAGCCGGGCGGCAGGGTGCTGTTCATCGACATTGCGGGCATCGATCATCCGCTGCTCGATACGCACATTCAGGCAATCGAACTCTTGCGCGACGGTTCGCATATTCGCGATTACCGTGCCGACGAATGGATCGCGATGTTCGAAGCCGCGGGCTTCAAGGCGTCGATTCGCGAGCGCTGGCGTATCGACCTCGAATTCAGTTCGTGGATCGCGCGTATGCGCACGCCGGAGCCGCGTGTCGCGGCGATTCAGTCGCTGTGGCGTGGTTCGCCGGATGAGGTGCGGCAGTATTTCGACGTAAAGGAAGATGGCTCGTTCAAGCTCGACGCGTTGATGATCGACGCGAGTTAAACGCGGCACGACCGCTTGCTGAAAAAACTAAAGCCGGACGCGACCGCAATCGGTCGACGCCCGGCTTTATTTCAATCGCACGGCAGCAACGTTCTCAATTCTCAAACGCCGCCGCACACCTTCAGCCCGTATTCCGCAAGCCCGCCGCAATCCCGTTGATCGTCAAATGAATCCCGCGCCGCACGCGCGCGTTGGTATCGCCCGAGCGATGGCGCTTGAGCAATTCCACCTGCAAGTGATTGAGCGGATCGAGATACGGGAAGCGGTTCTTGATCGAGCGCGCGAGCAGCGGATTTTCCGCGAGCCGCTCGCTCTTACCGGTGATCTCCGACAACACCTTCGACGTGCGCTCCCATTCCGCGACGATCCGCTCGAACACGTGCTTGCGCAGCTTCTTGTCGGACACGAGCGCCGCGTAGCGCGAGGCCACCGCGAGATCGGTCTTGGCGAGCACCATGTCCATGTTCGACAGCAGCGTCGAGAAAAACGGCCAGCTCTTGTGCATCTTCTTGAGCAGCGCAAGACGGCGCCCACGTTCGGCGTCGCTCGGCGCGCCGTCGAGAAAGGCGGCGACCGCGCTGCCGAAGCCGTACCAGCCCGTCAGCAGCAGCCGGCATTGGCCCCACGAAAACCCCCACGGAATCGCGCGCAAATCTTCGATCTTGCGTTGCTTCGGGTCTTGCAATTTGCGCGACGCCGGACGGCTGCCGATGTTCAGCTCCGCGATCTCCGAGATCGGCGTCGACTCGAAGAAATACTCCTTGAAGCCGGGCGTTTCGTACACGAGCGCGCGATACGACGCCATCGCCGCGTCGGACAACTGCTGCATCGTTTGCTCGAATGCAGGCAGTTCGGCGGGCGCATTGCCGTGCGGCAGCAGCGACGCTTCGAGCGTCGCGGCCACTACCGTTTCCAGATTGCGCCGGCCGATGTCCGGGTTGCCGAACTTGCTCGCGATCACTTCGCCTTGCTCCGTCAAACGGATCTGGCCGTCGACGGTGCCAGGCGGCTGCGACAGAATCGCCTGATAGGTCGGGCCGCCGCCACGGCCGACGGTGCCGCCGCGTCCGTGGAAAAGGCGCAGCGTGATGGCGCGTTCGTTAAAGAGCGACACGAGCGCGAGTTCGGCGCGGTACAACTCCCAGTTCGACGTGAGGAAGCCGCCGTCCTTGTTGCTGTCCGAATAGCCGAGCATCACTTCCTGCTCGTTGCCCTGATGTTCGATGATCGAATCGACGCCCGGCAGCGCAAGCAGATCGCGCATGATGTGCGGCGCGTTGCGCAAGTCGGGAATCGTCTCGAAGAGCGGAATCACCATCAGCGCCGCTTTGGCCGGATCGTTCGCGTCGCCGAGCCGCCCTTGCAGCAGGCCGGTTTCTTTTTGCAGCAGCATCACTTCGACGAGATCGCTGACCGTCTCCGTGTGCGAAATGATGTAGTTGCGCACCGCGCGCGCGCCGAATTTCTCGCGCGTGACGCGGGCTTGCTCCAGCACGCCGAGTTCGCTTTTCACGAGGTCCGAGTAGTCGGCATACGGCAGGCGCAACGGACGCGGCTGCGCGAGTTCGGTGAGCAGCACGTCGAGCTTCTCGTTTTCTTCGAGCGCCGCGTAGTCGTCGTGGACGCCCGCGCGCTTCAACAGCTCGGCAATCACTGCTTCGTGGATGTCCGAACTCTGACGCAAGTCGATGCTCGCAAGGTGGAAGCCGAACACTTCGGCCGCGCGCGCCAGCGGCGCGAGACGCGGCGCGGCGAGCGGCGCACCGTGATGCTCGGCGAGCGAATCGATCAGCACATGCAGGTCGCGCGCGAATTCGGCGGCGTCGTCATAAGGCGTGGCGCGAATCGGCGCCGCGCCGCGTCCCGCGCTGCGCAGCGGCACGCTGCCTTCGCCGAGACGCACGCGCGCGCTTGCCGCGAGCCGCGTGTACATGCCGATCAGCGCGCGCCGATACGGCTCGTCCGTGCGATGCGGCGAACGGTCCGGCGAGTTTTCCGCAAGCGCTTTGAGTTCATCGCTTGCGCCGGCCAGCAGATTCGACACCGACAATTCCGCGCCTAGCTTGTGCACCTGCTCCAGATAGTGTTCGAAGATGACCTCGGCCTGGCGCGAGATCGCGTGCTCGAGCGTTTCGGCGGTGACGTTCGGATTGCCGTCGCGGTCGCCGCCGATCCAGCTACCCATCTGGAAGAACGGCGGCAGGCGCGCTTCGAGACCGTGCTCCTTCAGCGCTTCTTCGACATCGGCGTAGAGCGCGGGAATTTCCTCGAGGAAGGTCGCGCGGTAGTACGACAGCGCGTTCTCGATTTCGTCCGCGACGGTCAGCCGCGAGTCGCGCAGCATGCGCGTTTGCCACAGCGACGTGACGCGCGCGCGCAACATCGTTTCGTTCTGCGCGCGTTCGCGGTCGGTCAACTGCTGGTCGCGTTCGGCGAGCAGGCGCGCGACGTCGTGCTCCGCATCGAGAATGCTCTTGCGCTGCACTTCAGTCGGGTGCGCGGTGAGCACGGGCACGATCAGCGCGTTGTTGAAAAACTGCTGCAACACCGGCGTTGCTGCGGCGCCCGCTTCGACGAGCCGCTCCAGCGCATAGGCGATGCTGCCCGGCTGCGGAGCCGAGCCCGCCAGCGCGTGAATACGATGGCGGCGGTTGCGGTGACGGTCCTCGGCGATATTCGCGAGGTGCGAGAAGTAGCTGAACGCGCGCACCACGCTCACCGTTTGCTCAGGGCTCAGCGAGCGCAGTTTCTTGTCGAGCGTTTGCGCGGCGGCGTTGTCGTCCTCGCGACGAAAACGCACGGCCGTCTGCCGGATCGTTTCGACGACGTCGAACACCGCGTCGCCTTCCTGTTCGCGCAGCACGTCGCCGAGCAGGCGGCCGAGATAGCGGATGTCCTGGAAGAGCGGATGATCCTTGTCGTCGCGCGTGCGGCCGTTCGTTTTGGGCGCGGCGATGACGATGCTTTCCGAGGACACGGCTTGCAGGTTCGCCGCGTTGTCTTCGGCTTTGCTCTTCGTCTTCGCCTTCGCGTTCGCTTTGCCGTTCTTCATCGCGGAGGCGGCCTCGCTCGCTTTGCCCGCCTTCGATGTCTTCACGGTCTTTTCCGCTTTGACGGGCACGGAGGTTTTCTCGGCCTTGATGGCTTTGGCGGCGTTCGCGGCGGTGGCGGCCTTCGCGGCTTTCGCAGGCTTCGCGCCAGCCGTCGCGCGTTTGGCTTTGGCCGGCTGCGTGGCGTGTGCGTCCGCGGCGGACGAGGCGGAAGCCGTCGACGCGTCGACGTCGGCAGTGGAAGCGTTGGGCGATGCAGTGTTGCGGCGGGCGGAGCGCGCCGATCCGGAAGACGTCACGATGGGTTTCCTCAGGGAAGCCAGGGTCTGTTAAGTGATGAACTGCTACTGCGGAACTCGAACTGCACTGAAACGGCAACGTGAACTGCATGAAGCGGTATGCACCGATGGCGATACGCCGGAGAGGATGGCCGCGCGTGACGAGGTCCGCATACGGCGCATGTTGCGCCGCATTGAATCATCGCGCATGCGGCGCCGCGATGCGCGAACGACCGTGCGTGAAGAGCTTGCTGCAAAGTCAAACGCACCACAGCCGCAAGTCGCCCGTATTTCGCACGCACAACGTCCTGGGCAGCCGCGCATGGCGCGACGCCCGTCTCCTCCATCGATACCGCGTCGGCACGGCGCCCCTTCCACCTCTACTCGAGCCTTGATCCGTAAGGGCGGCAGGCGGGCGAACCGAGGGGGAGAACGCAAGAGCGCGTGCTAACATTCCTTGTTATTCCATCCCGTCATTCAATCGACAAGCTAATGAACACCGAGACGTTTGCCGCGCCACCCCACACGCTTGTGATTGCTTCGCGAGAGAGCCGCCTTGCGATGTGGCAGGCGGAGCATGTGCGATGTGCGCTGCACAAATTATATCCATCTTGCGACGTAAAAATCCTCGGAATGACGACACGTGGCGATCAGATTCTCGATCGTACGCTGTCGAAGGTGGGTGGTAAGGGTCTCTTCGTCAAGGAACTGGAAGCCGCGCTCGCCGATGGCCGCGCCGACCTCGCCGTGCATTCGCTGAAAGACGTGCCGATGGAATTGCCCGCGGGCTTTGCACTATCCACGATCATGGAGCGTGAAGACCCGCGCGATGCGCTCGTCTCGAACGATTACGACTCGCTCGCCGCGCTGCCGGCCGGCGCCGTGGTCGGCACATCGAGCCTGCGCCGCGAAGCGATGTTGCGCATGCGCTATCCGCATCTCGAAGTGCGGCCGCTGCGCGGCAATCTGGACACGCGTCTCGCCAAGCTCGACCGCGGCGATTACGCGGCGATCATTCTCGCGGCGGCGGGGCTGAAGCGTCTCGGTCTCGAAGGCCGCATCCGCGCGCTGCTCGATCCGGAAGACAGCTTGCCCGCCGCCGGGCAGGGCGCACTCGGCATCGAGATTCGCGCCGACCGCGCGGAACTCGCGGCGTGGCTCGCGCCGCTGCATCACGAACACACGGCTGCGGCCGTCGAGGCGGAGCGCATGGTGTCGCGCGTGCTCGGCGGCAGTTGCGAAGTGCCGCTCGCCGCGTACGCGACATGGCATGACGGCGCGCTGCATCTGCGCGGCATCGTCGCCACGCCCGACGGTCAACGCGTGCTGAGCGCGCAGGCGTCGGCACCCGCGCCGACCACGGAACGCGCCATCGCATTGGGCCGCGAAGTGGCGAGCGCGCTCGAACAGCAAGGCGCGATGGACATCGTCCGCGCGTTGAGCACGGCGAGCGCGGTGGATGGCGCCGCGGCATCGTCCGGCAACGGCGCCGCGGACAGCGCGGTATCCGGCGACTGATGGCCGCCCATACCGACACTTCGGGCAACGCGTCGGCATCATCGCCGGCTGCCGGCAAGGCGGCGTTCACGGTCGTCATTACGCGACCGGCCGGTCAGTCGAGCGAACTGATTGAGCGGCTTGCCGCGGCCGGTGCCGTCACGCTCGACTTTCCACTGATCGACATCGCCCCGGTCGAAGACGACGCGCCGTTGCGCGCCGCGCTCGGCTCGCTCGAACGTTATGCGCTCGTCGTATTCGTGTCGCCGAACGCAATCGATCACGCGTTCGCCCGAAGCGGCGCGATCTGGCCGCATGCATTGCCGGTCGGCGTGGTCGGGCCGGGCAGCGTGCGCGCGCTCGCGCGTCACGGCGTGAATGCGCCGGCGCACCAGGTCATCAGCCCGGCGTCGGACGCCGACGAAGACAACGGCCGCTTTGATTCCGAAGGCCTCTTCGCCGCGATCGACGCAGCGCTCGGCGAGGCGAATCTCGAAGGCAAGCGCGTGCTGATCGTGCGCGGCGACGGCGGCCGCGAGTGGCTCGCCGACCGCCTGCGCGAAGCCGGCGCCGAAGTCGAAACGGTCGCCGCGTATCGGCGCCTCGTGCCCGAGCCGTCTATCGCGGCTTGGGCGCGCGTGCATCGACTGCTGGCGGGCGAACCGCACGCATGGCTTCTGACCAGTTCCGAAGGCGTGCGCAACCTGCACGAACTCGCGCAAGAACATCTCACCGCCGACGAAATCGCGCAGCTCAAGCGCGCGACGATCGTCGCGCCGCATCCCCGTATCGCGCAGACCGCGCGGGCATTGGGTTTTGATAGGATTACGGTGTCCGGCGCGGGCGACGAGCGCATCGCCCAAGCCTTGCTCGCCGCCCTGCCGACCGTAGTTCAACCGGTATCGTCCAATCCGGCTCATTCACCGGCTCAATCACGCATGACTGAAACGAACGCATCCACGAACGCTTCACCCCAGCCGGCCGCGACCGCAAGCTTGCCGCCGAACCAACCCTTCACGCCCTACGAAGCGCAAAAGCGCCGCAGCGCGAGCGGACCGCTGTTGTGGTTTGTCGTCGTGGTTCTGGCTTGCGCCGCGGGCGTGGGCGGCTATGCGCTCAACCGCAAGCTGGAGCGCACCGAGCAGCAGCTTACGCAACGTCAGCAGGCGAACGACACGCAAGCCAACGAGTTGCGCATCAAGACCGAGCAGGCGCTCGCCACGGTGCGTCAGTCGGACTCGCAGGTCGCGCAACTGGAAGGCAAGCTCGCCGACGCGCAGGCCGGGCAGCAGGCGCTGCAACAGCAATACGCGGATCTCGCGCGCAATCGCGACGACTGGACGCTCGCCGAAGTGGGTCAGATGCTGTCGGCCGCGAGTCAGCAGTTGCAGTTGACCGGCAACACGCAGCTTGCGCTCTTCGCGCTGCAAAGCGCCGACACGCGGCTCGCCGCGTCGGACAGCACGCAGGCGGTTGCGGTGCGCAAGGCGATTGCGCAGGACATCGACAAGCTGAAGGCCGCGCCTTCCACCGACCTCACGGGTCTCGCGATCAAGCTCGACAACGCGGTCGATCAGATCGACAGTCTGCCGCTTTCCGGCGAGGCGCCGATCGCGCACGCGACGCCGCAAGCGGCGACGTGGGCCGACACGGCAAAGGTCGCGGCGGCCACTGGCGAGCCGCGCTGGAAAGTGTGGTGGCGCGAGGTGACGACCGGCATCGGCCAGCAGTTGACGAGCCTCGTGCAGGTGCGCCGCATCGACAATGCGGACGCGATGATGGTCGCGCCCGATCAGGGCTACTTCGTGCGTGAGAACGTGAAGCTGCGTCTGTTGTCCGCGCGGCTCGCGCTCCTGTCGCGCAACCAGACGACGCTCAAGTCCGACCTGCAGGCTGCGCAAACGGCGCTGACGCGCTACTTCGATGCGTCGTCGAAGAAAACGCAAAACGTGGCCGATCTCGTCAAGCAGGTGGAAGCCGGTTCGGCCGCCGTCGAATTGCCGAATCTGAATACGAGCCTGCAGGCGGTCAATCAATACCGGAGCCGAGGTTAATCATGGCGATCCGGGGACTTCTATGGCTCGCGTTGCTGTTCACCATCGCGGTCGTGCTGGCGGTGGTCGGGCGCTTCGACATGGGACAGGTGCTGCTGGTGTATCCGCCGTACCGCATCGACATGTCGCTGAATCTGTTCGTGGTCGGGCTCGTGGTGCTGTTCATTCTGCTGTATGCGTTGTTGCGCATCGTGCGCAATATCTGGCGCATGCCGCAGCGCGTGGCCGCGTATCGTGCGCGCTCGCGTGTCGCGAAGGCGCACGCCGCGCTGCGTGACGCGATCGGCAATCTGTACGCGGGGCGTTTTTCGCGCGCGGAAAAGGCCGCGAAAGACGCGCTCGCGAATGGCGACAACAAGGGCGCGGCTGGCCTGATCGCGGCGGCGGCGGCGCATCGCATGCATGAATATGCGCGGCGCGACGAATGGCTCGCGCAGATCGACGAGGCCGACTGGCAGGACGCGCGTCTGATGGCCACCGCCGACATGCGCGCCGACGGCCGCGACGCCGACGGCGCGTTGGCCGCGCTCAAGGAAATGCAATCGCAGGGCGGGCGGCGCATTCACGCGCAGCAGATCATGTTGCGCGCGCAACAGCAATTGAAGAACTGGGGCGAAGTGCTCAAGCTCGTCAAGACGCTGGAAAAGCGCGAGGCGATTCATCCGGCGGTGGCCGTCCGTTTGCGGCAACTCGCAGCGGAGAATTTGCTGCGCGATCGTCGGCATAACGCCGATGCGCTGCTCGAACTATGGAATTCGCTGGCGCCGACCGAGCGCCATTCGCCGCGTCTCGCCGATCTCGCCGCCGAACTGCTGGTGGCGCTGAATCGTCCGCAGGAAGCGCGCAAGATTGTCGAGGAAGCGCTCGCGCAGAATTGGGACGCGCGCTTGTTGCGTCGTTATCCGGATACGGCGGGCGGCGACGCGTTGCCGCTAATTCAGAAGGCCGAGGGCTGGCAGAAGGATCGTCCGGACGATGCGGACTTGTTGTTCGCGTTGGGGCGCTTGTGTCTGCATCAGCAGTTGTGGGGCAAGGCGCAGTCGTTCCTGGAGCGTGCGCTGAAGCTCGCCGATAACGAGACGCTGAAGATCCGGTCGCATCGCGCGTTGGCTCGCTTGCATGAGCAGCTTGGCGATGCGGAGAAGGCGAGCCTGCATTATCGCGAAAGTGCGTTGGCTATGAATATTGTTTGAGTTGGGTTTTGGGTTTTTGGATGATGGCCGCAGCGGGTGCTGCGGCCATTTTTTTTTGCGTTTTGTTTTTTGTTGCTTGTGCGGTTGGTTTGTGGTTTGCGCGGGTTGCGGCCGTTACTTAGTGTGGTGCGGCTGCGGGTGGTTGCGTGATGTTTGCGGTCACGGAGGCGGCGCGTTTCGTGGACGCGTTTTTGCCGCGCGATGTGCTTTCGTCCGCGGCAGTCGAAGAGGCGTTTGCTCTCTGCGATGCTTCGGCGAGCAGCTTCGTTGCATGATGCGCGGTGATGCGGCTGCGCGGGACGCCCTTCGCATCGAGTGCGATCACCTGGAACAACTCGCGGTCGCATTCGAGTTCCTGCTGATACTGCTCTGCTGTGTCGAGCAACAGTTCGATGAGCTTTTGACGGCGCTGTCTTTCGTCGCGCGAAACGGCAGGATTTCTAACTATCGACGACGCAAGTGTGATCAAGGTGTCCAGTTGAGCTACCTGCCGGTCGCAGAGGTCGAACGCGGATAGGGCGAGTTTTTCGTACTGGAGTGCGTCGACGGGTGGGCGCGAAGGTGTGTGGTTCTTGATGGGCTTGGTCATGGTGCGATCTCCCTGGTGCTGCTTTGGATCGCCCGGACACGCGCTTTTTTGAGGAAGGGTGAGCGGGCACGTGGCGGGGTTAGCAGACCGGCGTTGAAACCAAAACCGGCGAGCCTTGCGGCTCCCCCACCACGGCCCGCCCATTGAATTATAGACGTGCAGCAGTAGACGCACGGCCTGCCTAGGCAGGCGTGCGGGTTTCAACGTTCAGGCTGCTAAACCTGGTCGCAGGTTGTTTTCCGGCGACTTGGTGATTATAGGGGAGTGGGACTGTCTTGAATTTGGGGGAGTTGGGGGAATGCTTCGGAATGTTAAATGGGGGGTGAGGGAGGGGGGCTGGTTCTGCCGTTGGTTACCGTTTGCTGCAAAAGTAACCCGGCGGCGAGTAGGTCCGTTGTCGTTAGCCGAGGTTTGCATCCGGTCGCCGGTTAGCCAATAACAGGTCGAAGAGTTGTCAGGGGCAGAGATCGACTCGTTACCGTCATTCGCGTTGCTCCAACGGCAACGGCCGTTCCGAGAGTCCAACTGTCACGCTCTGCCGCATATCTGATCTGCTGGCATTTGCGCCTCGGCCGCAGCCGTGTCAGGTTTTCATGCCAGCGGGGCAAAATACTGCAGGAATCGACCTTGCAAGCCTCATAACTTAGGCTATGTGCGACTACGCAAAGGTTGTTGAGGCTATAAGCTGGGAGCGTTTTCCGCCGTGCGCATCAAAATCGAGAGTGACAGCACCTATTCTGTGTCCGATAGTACGAAAAGGTTGGGCGGACGAAGCAACGTCGCCTTCAGCAAGAGGCAATCGGCCGACAATAGAATGAACGTTAGTTTCTTATTCTAAACGAGAACTTGTAAATAAAAGGAACAGCAATGATGAAGTTGCCAGCTACGTTTTGGTCAGGCATCGTTACATTCATTGTGACGCTGATAATAAATGCGGGCATCAGCTACTATTCGGGTGATCAAGGTCTCGCAACGATGGGTCGACCAGTCATGCTCAATGGTAAGGTAGTTTTGCCATTGGCTCTGGAAAACTTCTCTGGCAAATCGATTAGCGGACTGTTGATGCAGGTTCCCGAGGACGTGGGCGTTGCAAGCATAGTTCGCGACGCTCCAGTGCAGATCACGAGCGCCAGCGATTCAGCCGGTAATTTAACGCGCTCGATTCGAATAGACGGCCTAGAACCCAGAGCGAGGACGAATCTGTTTGTAGTGCTCCGCGACGTCACGGAAGCGCCGTTGGTTCGAATAATCAACGCTGATGACATTGGTTTTTCGTCTGCAGATGGAGTGCCAGAATCAAAGCTGCACCGCTCCATAACGTATGGATTGATGGTGGCCGCTATTTATGCGGCCATTGCCGTCGCGCTGGGATATTATTTCAATAAAATGAACGAATCACTTCACAAGAAGTTGGATGAGGCAAATGAAAATTCGGTCAAATTGCGCGAGACTTCCAGTAAACTTCGTAAAGAATTGGATGATCTTAAAGGAATGCAGTCAAGGATAAGGGTGCTGTTATTGTCAAGAATATCCGATTATTCGGCTGAACTTGATTTCTGGAGAAATGCAGTAAAGGAATTGCTTTTGCGGCGAGGAGCACCGGCAAGCACTTCTGACGAGTTAATACAGTGTGTCACTCGCACACTCAAAACGTTTGGCACAAGGCGTGGATCTGACGACTTCGATGCAATCGTTTTCGCAGCGGCCGCTCTTAAAGATGCGGAAAACAGGGCTCGTCAATAGCAGAGGCTGACCGGTAGTCAATTCTGGCAAAGTGGATCGGGCCGCTAGCCCAGGCGGTTAGCCACGCCAAATCGTATCGCTTGTAGTCTGCGCGTTGCTCGACATCCACAGCGGCTGTAGCCGCATCAGGAAAGTCTGACCGACGCGACGGACGACGGACGACTGATGGCCCGGCCAAGAAATTAAGAAGTCGGCGCCACAAGGCGCGGTAGCCGACCGGTGCTGAATTTCCGTGATCGATCCTGAGCAGACCTCTGTGATCCATGGCGCGATGTCCGGTCGGTAACCCAAGCAGTCGCCGAATACAAATCGTCAGTGGTCAACTCTGTTAGATATTGTGAATTGAACAAGCGTGTTCAATTTATCCCGGGGTCGCTAGTGCTCGTTGTGCTAAGACATATAGACGGAAAGCTCCCATGCTCGCTGTTACAAAGTGCTCAACTTCACTTGTGCTTGCGGCCCGCGGATGTGAAAACTCCATTAAGAGGCCAACACGTTCGAGCTTCGGCGCAAACGGGCCGACATCGTTAAACAGATTTATCGGCGTGTCGCCGCTTGAAAAGACTCCTCTCGTCAATGATGACCTTACTCTAGCCACAGCGACAGCGCTCTGAATCGCAGGTATGGCTGGTAACGGAGGCCTTGGACTGCGCTTAATTTCGGACGCGCTCAGGAACCATTGCACAAAATCAGAAAAGTCGCGGTCATGCAACGTCTCGGATGCCAAGAATACTTGCTCGTCTTCGGCAGTTGCTTGTTTATCGTCAAGCAGGAGCGCTGCAGTTAGTATGCCGATGACCTTCGGGCCGACGTCTCGACTCGCACACAACGCGACCCGTCGATACGAGTCGTATAGCAATGCGCTCTGAGATTCGCCTTCCACAAGCATTTCCAGTACATCGTTCAGATCGGCTGATAGGCCTTTGATGTCTTGTTCTTTTCTCACCTCTTCGACCAACCGCTCCGTGAATCTTTGCGCTCGGTACTCGGTCCACCGGCCCAGAACCCTCGCTTTGATTTTCTCTTTGAAATGCTCGACGGCCGCTTCACCAGCCTTCGATGCCAACCAATGACTCGCTTTTGCGATGCCAATTTCGATAGACATATTTGATTTCCACTAGTCGTTAAGCTGAAGGCGCCCACAATTAGGGCCGCCGCTACGGAGACTTAATCACACGCGAAGTTGCGCTCTCCTCGCGGCGAGGCGCACTACAAAAAAGGCAGCACGTGCATATCGAAACACTACCCCTTATCCATCAATCACGATGGCTTATGCGATATGCACACCAATGACATCTGCGAAGGCCAGTTCGGCGCGCGCGTCGAGCAGTTCGACGGAAACGGTATGGAGACCACGGTACGCTGTGTCGCGGTCGATGTGTGCAACAGTGGGCCTCGGATTGCGGTATGCGTCCGTCGTGGGCTTCATGTCGAGTTGAATAGTTTCAGGGGTGGTCTGCACCGCGTGAGTGGCCTCGACACCGTGATTCTGCTTCACGAACTTAACGGTCAACGGCAGTCTCATACCATCTAGCGCACCAGGTTCGGCTCGCAATTCGAAGCGCAGCGACCGCCCTTTTTGGAGGCATGCGGAAATCGACGGATAGCGGACTGACGCGGCGCCATCGTTCAGCAAATAAGCAGAGAACGTGATTCCGCCGTGCGACTTCACACCGCCTACGACCAGTTCTTTTAGCTCGGTAGGCAACGGAAGCAGTTTCGCGAATTTTCCGAAATTCAGTTCGCGGATGCGATAGTTGTTCGGGGTGCCGTCCGGACGGATGTAGTTGGGCGACAGATATTCCACTGCTTCCTGCTTCCCTGCACGCGTCTTGTACTTAATCGCGGTCATCACTTCGGGGACGTCCAGAAACTTAAGCAGGTTGTGGCCGAGCATGGCGCTGTCTTTCGACGCCATGCCCTGTAGCTTTGCAGATGCGTCAACAAAGAACGAAGTCGCCGTGACTTCGTTGACGACCGAGTAGCCGTACGAGGACCAGAGGACCTCTTTATCACCACCGAAGTCGACCCCGACACGAAAGCCGATGTCGCTCGCGTCGATGCCGTGTCGCAGAAGGTCAGGAACGACAGACTGCGTCATCAGCACTTGCAGCATCGCCGCACAGGACAGCGCAGCCATCGCGGAGGACTCTTTCGTCTGCAGCCGATCACCGAAGTACGCCATCAGTGCATCACCCATGAAGCGGTGCACGTGCCCGTCCATTGAGCGCACGACCTCGGACGCTGCACGAAGAATTGAATTCTTGATGTGCCGAACCATCTCTAGGTCGTAGCGGAGCGAAAGACGCGTCGAGTTTGCGATGTCGACGAACATCGTGGTGATGTGATGCAACTCAGTCTCATCCGTACCTTGAAGGTGAGCAAATTCCGGGTGTGGTCCAATAGTGCCATTGTTGACCGCAGGCGACTTCCCGAACCATTCCCGAATCGGCCGTTGAACTGCGTATTCTTCTTGGATAGCAGGAAGCATGGCAGCATCCGCGTACGCTTCAAACACCGGCCGATCTACGCTGTCCATCACGAGTGAAGACTGCTTGGTTAATGTCTTCGATTTGCTGCCCTCATACAGGCGGCCGAAGCTGCCGCGAAACTGCTCAACATCTTTGCGCATAATGTAGCCTCAAAATGAGAAGGATTCAGCCCGCCTTCGAAAGCGCGGTAATCAACATGACCAGCACGACGCCGAACGACGGCAACTGGACGCGAACGAGCCACGTGATGCCACTACTAAGCAGGCGAAACTTCGATGTCGCAATTGTCGCTAGGACGTGTGCCTGTGACGAGAGGTCTGTCACGATCTCCTCCGTCGCAAGCGATGCGAGATACGCGCCGTACCCATCGCGGCCGCCTGCGTGAGACGCGACGTCACCAAAAAATAAGACCGATGGCTTCTCGTGAAGTGCGCGGCCTGCGGGGGTTTGAGGCTTGAGTGCTCGATACGCAAACTGTGCAGCCACGAGAGTGGCAATTACCGACAGTCCCGATACAAGGAGCAGCAACCACCACGCACAGTCATGGTCATGTTTGTCCGAAACGTCGACTAGCTTGAACCCCAACCCACCGATGTAGGCCATGCAATACGACAACACAACGGCGATTTTCGAATTTGTCGCGTTGATGTACCCGTCGAAGCGCTTGATGATTTCGAGCAACAACTTCTGCTGCTCGTCTGGAGACCTTTTATCCGTCATCGTGTTCTCAATGTTCTCGATTAGTTCTGGCTGGTTCGGTCCAACTTGCCTCGCCAGGCGCCGCAGCGCCACCCTATTACGCCGCGTTTGCCGAAGGGCGCGCCAACAACGCTGCCAGAGCGTCAAACCAGTTGCGGTCGTGAATCAGCCGGTCTTGGTGCGCCGACTCGGATAAAATCTGCGCCTTCGTCATTTGCGAGATAACTTCCCAGTCTGCATGCGCGAGAACGTAGGTGGCGTTGTTAGTGAAGCGACTTTCCAGGACGCAAATGCCCATGCTCTGGAATCCGAACACGACGTAGTCGTCGAATCCGCCCAAGCCGATAGCGATGAATTCGGGGTGGTATTTGCCTACCTCCTTAAAGCGCGCCGCGACAACCTCTCGACTCTTACCGCGCCCCTTTTCGATGACGGTCTCGAGCGACGGCCACGCCGACTTCCACGGGTTCTTACCGGGCGGCAAGAGCTTCCAGTTGAGGCGGCGCACCGGCGCATTGACCGACGGGCTCATCGACGTGTCGAGCACCTCGAACGAGCCGAAGTGCTCAAACAACATGTTGGCGGTGTTCGTGGCAGCAGTGGCCTGCGCATTCGTGCGTTCGAACGGGCCGGCAACAATGCAGTGCGCCCCACCGGGGTCAGCCGAGACAACTAACTCGACGGAATACGGCGGAACCTTGGTGCGCGGGTAGCGGTAGTACGCAACATCTTTGACTTCCGTCACATCCACCTCGCGGTTGCCGTGCCGCTGCGTATAAGTCCAGCTAATCTGACGGTACGCAGTCTCCATCGGCTGGTCGCGATGCACGATGTCGAAGCCGCTGGCGTTTCGGCGGCTTGCTGCGCCGCGCGCCGGGGGTAGCAGACGCTCGCCGACGACCAGCGGGCTTGCAAACCCCAAAGCTTCCAGACGGCGAGCGTGCTCGGGGCGCATGCGCACGCCGAGGTAGTATTTTTTGCCTTCCGGCAGATGCGACAGGTAACGATTGATGTCGCGCGTCTTGCGTTCTACTATCATCGGATTGTCCTCGCTCATCTGGAGCGGCGAAGCGCGGATTACTTCGCCCATAATCGGTAAGACTCTCCAGAACGGTCGTGCGGACGTCTCAACAAAAATTTTTCTTCGGCGGCGTCCGTAGAACGCGCCCGGAGAGTCTTCACCGTTAAGGGGAGTTCGGGTGCTATGAGAGAAGCTCTCGACGCTGACGACCGGCTGAGTCCGGCGGAAGTCAAGCAGGAACTGGAAAAAATGTCGGCGGCCGATTGCGTCCGCGTGGAACGGATCGCCAAGCGGGCGTTCGCTGGAATCGGTGCCGCGTCGCATGAGGATCTGCTTCACGAGGCTTATGCAAAGCTGCTCGGCGGGGAGCGAGTCTGGCACCGTGGATATACGGCGGTTCCGGCTATCGCATCCGTGCTGGACAGCTTGGCCAGTAACGCCCGCAAGCGCGAAACGAACGGTCCAATCGACGGAAATACCGTCGTCGAGAGTAGCGACGTCATGGAAGCGACCGAACTGCTAGTCGGCAACGTCGAGCCGATTCAGACTCTTACCCCCGAGGTCGCGACGTCCGACGCTGAGCAAGCGGCTCGGGTCGAGATGCTGCTCGCGGATGATGCGGAGGCTGCACTGGTCGCGTGGGAATGGGCCGCGGGTAGGCGCGGCAAAGAAGCTGCCGAAGCACTTCAAATGGACAAGAATCAATACGAGGCCGCCCGTAAGCGGCTAATCAGGAAGCTTGAAACGATGGAAGACGAAAGGAGGAACGGATGAGCGCATCGCGCAAGCCCCAGTTCTCATCGGGCTTTCTCGAGTCGTACATGTATGAGCTGATGTCGATGTCCGACGAGGAAGTGCTCGAAGGCCAGGATATAGACGCGGTGAAGCAGCGTGCCGCCGACCGAGTAGCGGCCGCGAATCGAGATGCCGGGCGCAAACGATTGGCCGCCGCCAAAGCACGCCTCCAGAGCCAACACGGCTCGGTAGCCTCAGAGCCGTCAGCGTCGCTAGATGAGATGAAGGCCTACATACGCGAGGCAGCCACAGCGAACGATGGTCGATTCACTCTCGCCGCCAGACAACTCAGCGAGATGTCCGATGCGGACACTCGACGACTCTACGCGCAGCTTAAGCAGCTTCAAGATGGACAAGGAGACGCTAATTGACCCCCGGCCAGCGCGCCGAGGCACTCGTCTCCGAGTTTGGCATTTCCTCACCATCGGAGCTTGACGTCGAAGCCATCGCCTGCGACGCGGGCATGGACGTTCGGTATGAACAGCTTGATGGTTGTGAGGCAACGCTCGTGGGGGTCAAGAACCAGGCAATCGCGACCATCCGGCCGTCAGGAAATCGCGGACGCGAGCGATTTTCCGTTGCGCACGAACTCGGGCATTGGAATATGCACCGCGGGACGTCGTTCCGCTGCCGTGTCGATGACCAAAGCGCAAACCTAGCGTCGGATGCGCCACTGGAGAAGGAAGCTGATAGCTATGCCGCACATTTGCTGATGCCGCGCTATCTGTTCGACCCTGCTATCCGGTCGGGAGAGAAAATCCCGACATTCAGGCACATCGGAGAAGTCGCTCAGGCTTTCGACGTAAGCGTCGCGGCCGCTATTGTCCGGATGGCTGAAGTCGACTCTCTTCCAGTAATAGTCGCGTGCTATGACACGCGGGGTTTTCGTTGGTGCGCTTTTGCCCCCCATGTTCCACGGCGCTGGCGCCTTGTACAGACGCTTGACGACGACAGCTTTGCTTACGACATCCTAAATGGCGTCACGTCAAGGCAATGCTCTGGAAAGCAGGAGGCAGCGGCATGGTTCGCAAATGACGATACAGAGAACTTCGAGGTGTACGAGAGCACGATGCCGGGTCGCCTAGGCGAAGTTTTGGTTATGTTATATCTGAGCGACACGGAGATGTTTGAGTCGCCCTTCGAGCGCATGTCCGGAGGCCGCAGTCAAGATATCCCGAGCTTCAGTAGGCAGTCGCGCTAAGTCGGGTCGAAGGAATCTCACGGCGCGGTTCGCAGCGCCTCCTCATATACTGCCTCGTCAAACGTCGAGCGTACCCGGTTGAGTTGATACCAGTGCACAGGCGGGTCACAGTCGAGGGACGGCTGGCGGTACCAACCGCGACCGTCGACAACCGCCCGCTCTCCGTTCGTGCGGTTGTCTGTTTCTGCAGCAAAGCTAACGTCAGGACGTCCAACCGTCGAGGCATGTGAACGGCAGGTGATGGCCGGCCTCCCTCCGACGCGCTCTCCTCCATGCGCCCCTCAACCTACGTTCGCTCCGGCATCACCTCAACGGCGGTTTCCGAACTTCAACTGCCATCCATGAACCCACGGCCGCCGGCACCATTTTTGCCTTTGCCTTTGCCTTTGCCTTTGCCTTTGCCTTTGCCTTTGCCTTTGCCTTTGCCTTTGCCTTTGCCTTGCCCGACATTCGGGCATTATCGTCGGCCCGCCGCCCGCACATTGCCCGCTATTCCCACATCGATAACCGCGAATATCAGGCTTCCTCTCACCGCACGCGCCAGCGCAACTCCTAACCGCACACACCAACCATCGCACCTTCGCCTCACGCTCAACCAGTAAAAACCGGCCCCTGTCCCCCCGGCACAAACGCCGGAAACATCTCGACATGCGGCGCACTCCCCCCAGCATGCGGATGAGGCGCCGCCGCCGGTTCCCTCAACATAACAGCACTATCCGCAGTGATCGGCACACTCGGCTTCGCGAGCAGTTCCGTCTTTCTCATCGAACCCGCCGACGTACCGAAGTAATAGCCGATGATGCTGATCCACGCCGTGCCGAGCGCGCCGATCACCACGTTCACCAGATCGCGGTTCTCGTGAGGCAATTCCTTCAGGGCCATCAGCAGCAGGATGCCGAAGAAGCCGCCGGTCACCACCATCGCGAGCGCCTTGGGCACCCAATCCTTGTTGGCAATTCCCGTCGCGCGCGCGTCGGCCCGATCGCCAGCCTGGATGCGTGCCATGTCGGTCTCATGCGCGAGATGGGCCTGCGCCGCAGTCACCATCAACTGCTGCAACTGCACCGCGTTGGCGCGCTCGGTCTGTCTGAGCTTGTCGAGTGCCGTCGGGTCGTTTAGCGCGGTTTCGATCGCGTGCGGATCGTTTGGTATGCCAAGCGTATGCGAGATGATGGCGGCGGCGGCAGTCACGCCCAACCCTCTCGGGCCGCCTATCAGGCCCGCAAGCAAAGGGGCCGTGCTGCCGATGCTCGACGCTACTTTTGACCAGTCCATCATGCAGCTCCAAGGAGAAGGTTGGTTGCCATACGGTCCGTCCATCCGCGGCTGAAAGTGGGCCACGTATGCAGGCTTCGCAGATACCGCAGCCGATACGCCACGAATCGCAGGACAAACCTCATCGGGTCCGCGCTCTTGACGGCGTCCAGCGTGTCCGGGCCGAACTTGCCGTCTTCCTGAGCGCCGGACGCCTTCTGCATCCACAACACGACGAGACCGCCGTTATAGTTCGCATCGAATATCTGGAAGGCGACCCGCGGATCGAGTTCATCCAGATGCAGCGGGTCCCAGTATTTTTCCTTGGCGATCTGCCTGGCGGTTTCAAGCGGCAGGTCCTTCATCGCGCCGGCATAACCGGAGCTACGCGCCACGCGTGCCGTCACGCCCCACATCGTTTCGCCGCCCGGGTCCGCGGGATGGAAGGAATATCCTCCTTCGCTTCCGATCAGAGCCCTGAACGCATCGTCGAAGCTGTTCATCTACTGTCTCCGTGCCTGCTACGTGATACTGCTGAAGAGGATGCCTTTGCACTAAGCCGTCAACATCGCGATCGGGTTTTGTGTTGCCTCAAGCTGACGTCTTGCGGGCTGATTTAAACGTGGGCGGCTCGTCGCATCCGGAGCCGGCGTGTCGGAACGCGTGACCGCCTGATACTCCTTGCTAAGCCGCGCGATACGGTCTTCGTGCGGCGAGAGCACATCCTTGTCGAGTTTCGATGCCTGCGCATACCGGCGCGCCGCTTCGCTCATCTCGCCACTTAGTTCGAGCGCACGGCCCCATCCCGCATACGACGGCGCGAGATCCGGGCGAAGCGATACGGCCTGAGAGAACTTCGCAATCGCATCGTTGTGACGCCCGACCGCGATAAGCGCCTCACCCCAGTCGTGCAACGTGTTGACCGAGTCCGGCTGCATACGATCGGCTTCCCTGAAAGCCTTCAGTGCTTCCGGATAACGATGCGCGTGCAACATGACGTCGCCCAAGAGACGCAGGTTCTCGGCGGTGCGCGATGATTTTTTTGCGCCGGCCTGGAGTTGTTCCAGCGCGTCGTCGATTCGGTGCTGCTGCTCGAGCGCAATCCCAAGACTGGCCCGCAGAATCGCCGAGCCCTCATAGCGGCGCAGCGCCTCGCGGCTCTGCGCTTCGGCGTCTTTCGCGAGGCCCTGGCTCACGAGCAGCCACGCCTTGCCGGCCTCAGCCCATTCGCTCTGCTTCGAAGCGGGCAGCGCAAGCACTTCATCGTAGATGCCGACGATCTCGCTGTAATTGCATTGCGCAAGCGAGCATTTCGTTTTCTGCACTTCGGTGAACAGATGGCTGGCCAGTATGTTCGGCTCGGCAAGCCGCATCGCCTGCGAGGCAATGTCGCGCACGAATCTGTCGATGTCGCGTCCCGCGAACGTCACCTCGGCCTGGCGCGACTGAAACACACCGCCTTCGATCTGCACGTGAGCCATGTAGGAGTCGGCGGCATCGCCGAGCTTTGTGATGCCGATATGAACGACCACATCCTTCCGGTCGACGACCTCTTTTAGAAAGCGCACGGTCGTCGCATAGGACAGGTCCTGACCGGGAATCTGGATGTCGGGCTGCGCTTCGCTCACGGTCAGCGCGTCGTGGGGAATGGAACCGGCATCGCGCCCGATCACCCGCATCTCAGACATGATCTTTTCGGCGAGGAAACTGGATGTGTAGCCGCGCTCGGCCAGAGACGGCGGCGTGGCCACGGGCGGCACCAGCAGTTGTTGCCTGAGCACGCCTTGCACGACGAGATAGCAGAACGCGACAGTGAGACTTCCCAGCAGCCACGGAAGCACGTAAGGCAAATACGCTTTGGGCGCGCCGAAAATCAACCTTAAGGCGCGCAGCCAGGAGAAGACGCGCAAGCCGTGGTGGGTTCCGCGACTGGCTTGTTGCTGAGCACTGGACATGACGCACCTCGTACGGCCCGATGTTGGTCAATAGACGACTCTTGACGGCGTCGTTGATGCATCGACCGTGCCATGGAACGGTGTGCCTTTACTGGCGGCTGGGTGGGGTTGTATGCCAGTGCGGAGAGCGGGGAAGTGTCGTTCGGTAGCCGACGGTTAGCGATGGAAGTTTGGTTGGGGGAGACATTGCACGGGGTGACTGGTCACTGTCGATGCGTGCTGGATTGAGCAGCGGCTTTGCGTGACTGCGTCAAGCTTGACCCAAATCAGCGCGTTGCACCCCTCGCTGCGGGGGCTAAGCAATTCTACGGCCGAGTGGAGTGGAGGGCACGACGATCGGCAGCGCCCGACCCTAGCCTGGAACACAAAAACAGAAGCGCATCGGTATTCCGATTAACGCCCCTGTTCCGCCAGCCTTACCTCCCCGCCTGAAACGCCGCCAACGCCTTCCCGAGTTCGTCGTCGGTGACAGCGGGCGAAATGGTGAACGTAAAGATATCGCCAAACTGCAGCACCCACGCCGCCAGGGGGGCCGTGCTGTCGGCCTCGACGATCGCGCACCCGCTCAACTCGCCGATTGCGTGCCAACGGCCGAGCATCGTGATGCCATCGGGCGGCAGCGCGCCTCCCGTCTTCATGAAACGTTCGATCGCCGATTGCTGTGCCGTCGGTAGCCCCTTCCACTGCACAATGAATTTCATTGCGGACCTCCACTTGACTCGCGACGATGCCGGCCAGTGGCAAGCCGTCATCGCAGCAGGCGCCGCAGGATGCGGCGCGTGAGAGCCTGCATCGGGCGCAGATTCTTCCTACGTTATCCGCGAGTCAATGCCGCCACTTCGGCCTTCTAAAGAATGATAGGCAGCGGCCATCCGAAGGGGAAATGCGGCGCGTAGTCTTTCTCCGCCGCGCAGCGCATCGTCGTTTTGAGCCGCCGTCCCCCACCCGCAGGCTGCCACACCAGACGCAGCGCTATACTGACTCCCCGTCCATAGCGCGAGTAGCCGGGGCAGCACGAGCGCTGCCCGGCGAACCGATAAAAAAATTGGCTGAACACGATCTCAAACGACTCAAAATCGACCGCGCGCCGGTGACCGCACGCCGTCGGCGCAACTGGACCGGCTACGGGGTGGCCGCGCTGATCGTCGTGGGCGCGCTCGTCGTGGGCTTGCGCTTCGCCAGCCCGCGCACCGTGCAAACCACGTCGGTCGTCTCCGCTTATCCGTCGCAGAGCTACACCTTGCTGAACGCGACGGGCTACGTCGTGCCGCAACGCAAGGCGGCCCTGGCGTCGAAGGCGCAAGGGCGGCTCGAATGGCTCGGGGTGCTCGAAGGCACGCATGTGAAAAAGGATGAAGTCATCGCCAGGCTGGAAAGTGCGGACGTCGAGGCGTCGCTGGCGCAGGCAAGGGCGCAGGTGAAGGTCGCACAAGCGAACCTCGCGCTGCAGGTCGCCGAACTGAAAAACGCTGAACTCAACCTGCGCCGCTCTAAGATTCTGGTGCCGAGCGGCGCGATGCCCGCGACGCAGTACGACGCCGACCTCGCGCGCTACGACAAGGCGCAGGCGTCGATCGACAACAGCCGCGCGGCCATCGTGTCGGCGCAGGCGAACGCGCAGGCCGCACAGGTCGCTGTCGATCAGACGGTGATTCGCGCGCCGTTCAACGGCGTGGTGATCGAGAAGCATGCGAACGTCGGCGACAACATCACGCCGTTTTCTCAGGCGTCCGACAGCAAAGGGGCCGTCGTCACCATCGCCGACATGGACACGCTCGAAGTCGAGGCGGATGTCGCGGAGTCGAACATCGCGAAGATCGCCGTCGACGCGCCTTGCGAGATCCAGCTCGACGCGCTCCCCGAACTGCGTCTCGCAGGCCGCGTATCGCGCATCGTGCCGACCGTCGACCGCTCGAAGGCGACGGTGCTCGTCAAGGTGCGCTTCGTCGATCGCGACCCACGCGTGCTGCCGGACATGAGCGCAAAGATCGCTTTCCTGTCAAAGCCGGTGCCGCCGCAGGACCGGCGGCCCGTCGTCGCGGCGCAGCCGGCTGCCGTCGTTCAGCGCGACGGACGCAGCGTCGTCTTCGTCGTCAAGGACGAGACCGTGCATCAGGTGCCGGTCACGACGGGCGCGAAACTCGGCGACCTGATCGCACTCGACGGCGTGCGCGCCGGCGACGTGCTGGTGCGTGCGCCCGACGCGCAGTTGACGGACGGCGCGAAAGTCAACGTGGCGAAGCCATAACATGAGCGGGCAGCCAGCTATGAACCGCGCGAATGGCGCTGCGCCGCTCGTCGAGATATCGCACCTCGTGAAGTCGTACCGGCGCGGCGTGCAGACGGTGCCGGTGCTGTCGAACATCACGCTTTCGATAGAAGAAGGCGACTTCATCGCATTGATGGGGCCGTCGGGCTCAGGCAAGAGCACGCTGCTCAACCTGATTGCGGGCATCGACCGGCCCGATGGCGGCGTGCTGCGCGTGGGCGGGCTCGATATCACACAACTGTCGGAAGCGGCGCTGGCCGACTGGCGCGCGGCCAACGTCGGCTTTATCTTCCAGTTCTACAACCTGATGCCGGTGCTGACAGCGTTCGAGAACATCGAGTTGCCGCTGATGCTCACGAGACTCACGCGCAAGGAGCGGCGCGAGCGCGTCGAGCTGGTGCTCGAGATGGTCAATCTCGCGAACCGCGCGCATCACTATCCGTCGGAGCTGTCGGGCGGACAGCAGCAGCGCGTCGCGATTGCCCGCGCAGTCATCACCGATCCGACGCTGATCGTCGCCGACGAACCGACCGGCGACCTCGATCGCACATCGGCGGAAGAAGTGCTCGCGATGCTGCAACGTCTGAACCGCGAACTGGGCAAGACCATCATCATGGTCACGCACGACGCGCATGCCGCAGGCGCCGCGAATGCGCTCGTGCATCTGGACAAAGGGGAGCTGACCGATGGCGACACACGCTGATCGGCGCGACGGCAGCCTGTCATGCACGCGCTGAAGCTGATTACGCGCAACGCGCTGCGTCACAAGCTGCGCACTGCGTTGACGGTGCTCGGGCTCACCATCGCGGTGCTCGCATACGGGCTCCTCAATACGGTAGTCGATGCATGGTATGCGGGCGCCGCGGCCGCATCGAATGCGCGCCTCGTCACGCGCAACGCCATTTCGCTGACGTTCTCGCTGCCGCTCAGCTACGAGAACCGCATTCGCGGTGTGGAAGGCGTGACGCTGGTTGCGCGCTCGAGCTGGTTCGGCGGCGTGTATCGCGAGCCGAAGAACTTCTTCGCGCAGTTCGCCGTGTCCGACAACTATCTGGACCTCTATCCCGAGCTGATCGTGCCCGCTCAACAGCGCAGCGATTACGTACGCGACCGCAAGGGCTGTCTCGTCGGCCGGCAACTCGCGACGCAGTTTGGCTTCAAGGTCGGCGACGTCATCCCGATCAAAGGCACGATCTATCCGGGCACCTGGGAGTTTGTCGTGCGCGGCATCATGGATGGCCGCGACGAATCCACCATCACGCGGCAACTCATTTTTCATTGGGACTATCTGAACGAATCGGTGCGCAAAATGCCGGGGCGGCGCGCGGATCAGGTCGGTGTTTACGTGCTGGGCATTGCTGTTCCCGAGGAGGCCGCCGCGATCTCGCGCAACGTCGACGACGTGTTCAGAAACTCCCTCGCCGAAACGCTGACCGAAACCGAGCAGGCGTTCCAGCTCGGCTTCGTCGCGATGTCGAATCAGATCATCGCGGCGATCCGCGTCGTGTCGTATGTGGTGATCGTCATCATCATGGCCGTGATGGCGAATGCGATGGCGATGAGCGCCCGCGAGCGCACCGTCGAATACGCGACGCTCAAGGCGCTCGGCTTCGGGCCGGGCTTTCTCGCGCTGCTGATGTTCGGCGAGTCGTTGACGCTGTGCATCGCGGGCGGCGGGCTCGGCATGCTGCTGACGCCGCCCGCCGCCAGTATCTTCCGGCAGGCAACGGGCGGTGTATTCCCCGTCTTCCACGTGTCACGCGACACCGTGCTGTTGCAGGCGGCGTGTGCGGGTGTCGTCGGCGTGGCGGCGGCGATCATTCCGGCGATCCAGGCGGCGCGCGTGCGGATCGTCGAAGGCCTGCGGGCCATCGGGTAGCGCATCGTGGCCATTCCGCTTTCATATATTGCTCGCAACCTGTGGACCCGCCGGCTGACGACGGCGCTCACGGCGGGCGGACTCGCGCTCGTCGTATTCGTGTTCTCGACGGTGCTGATGCTCGACGCGGGCCTCAAGAAAACGCTCGTCTCGACGGGCGAAGAGGACAACGTCGTCGTGATCCGCAAGGGCGCGGAGACGGAAGTGCAGAGCGCGATCGACCGCAATCAGGCCAACGTGATCGAGATGCATCCGGCCGTCGCGATCGGCGGCGACGGACGAAGGCTCGCGTCGAAAGAGTCGGTCGTGCTGATCTCGCTAGCGAAAATCGGCTCGGGCAAGCCGTCGAACGTGGTGATCCGCGGTGTGTCGCAGGCGGGCATCGGCTTGCGGCCGCAGGTGCGGCTCGCATCGGGGCGCTTCTTCACGCCGGGTTCGTCGGAGATTGTGGTCGGCAGCAGCATTGCGAAGGGCTTCGCGCGCACGCAGCCCGGCGAGCACTTGCGTTTCGCGCAGCGCGAGTGGACCGTGGTCGGCACCTTCGACGCAGGCGGCAGCGGCTTCGATTCAGAGATCTGGGGCGATGCCGATCAGCTAATGCAGGCGTTTCGCCGGACGAGTTATTCGTCGATGGTCGTGCGGCTTTCAGAGAGCGATCAGTTTGAGCGCTTCAGGAGCGATATCGACGTCGACCCGCGCCTCGCCGACGACGCGAAACGCGAGCGAACTTTTTACAGCGACCAGTCGAAGGCGCTGTCGACGTTCCTCAACATACTCGGCTTCACGCTGTCGGCCATTTTTTCGATTGCCGCGATGATCGGCGCGATGATCACGATGTATGCGTCCGTAGCGAATCGCGTGGCCGAGATCGGCACGTTGCGCGCGCTCGGCTTCAAGCGCGCGAACGTGCTCGCGGCGTTCCTCATCGAAGCGATGCTGCTGGGGCTCGTCGGCGGACTGGCGGGGCTTGGCTGCGCAGCGTTCATGCAGTTCGCGTCGTTCTCGACAACCAACTTCCAGACCTTCGCGGACCTGTCGTTCCGCTTCATCCTGACGCCCGCTATTGTCGGGAAGACATTGGCGTTCTCGGTGACGATGGGGCTGGTCGGCGGCTTTTTGCCCGCGTTGCGCGCGTCGCGGATGAATGTTGTGGATGCGTTGCGGGCGAGGTGAGTGGATGGCGTGTGGGGAGTTGGAATTGCCGGTAGGTAGTGTTTGCGGGAGTGGTGGCGGCCAGGAGTACATCGCTCAACGTTGGAGTCTCTTTCCAACTCCGAGAACGGAGCACACTTCGACCGGATGACTTGGCGGTGTTCTAGTCGTTCAACGTAGTAGAACTAGCGGCTCGCTAAGCTCACCCCTAAAGCGCTTCCACACACTTACCGCCGAAATGCACGGCAATCACGCCGATTACAAGCGCGACAACGGCGCGCAAAAACCACACCTTGAACGCAATCGCAACGTCAAAAACGTCGAACGCCTGGATCAGGCCGAAGAGTCCGAAGCAGATCGACGCGATGCCCAATGCGAGCAAGGAGACAGCGAGCGTTTGAAGCCGGGACCTGCGGGGAACGTCCGCCGTTGCCGCCGGCAATTCCTCGCGCGGCTTACCAATCGGCCTCACGTGCTCAGCTTCCGCATTTGCTGACCCGGGGCGCTCGGCGAGCGCAGCGCGTCGTCGGACGGCTCACCGACGGTGACGAACTGCACCATGAAGCACAGTACAAAGCAGAGAATCATGAAGCAGCGGCCCGTCGAGAAGAAGGCACTCTTTCCGGGGACGATGAAATTCACGGTAACTGTTCTGTTATCGGCGACGACGCCCTGCGCGATCGTGGCTCGCGAGGTGGGTCCCTGCAGTGCGGCTGGCGTCCCTTGCACGAAACGGGTACCGGCTAGTGCCCCGACGAACGAACAGACTATATGCAGCTGCATCAGCCATAGCGGCTGGGCATGCCCTGGGTTGACGAGCATGAGATTGACGTAGGCCACGATACCGGCACAGGCAGCGCTCAGTGCGAGGGCCAGTAGCCAGGATTTCAATCGCAAGTTCATGAATTTCCGCATCGATAAAAAACGTTCTTATTGGATTTCGGTAAAACGCGAATTTTCTTTAGCGATTCGTTGATTGGCGCCATGCTGATTCGGACCGAAAATGCCTCGGCAATGTCATGACTTGCAGAAAGACGAGTAACTGCGAGCCGCCTTACGCTGAGGGCGCAGCAGCAAAAAGAACGCGGAAACATGCGTTCCGGTGGCATGTTGCCTCCTGTCAGATGTTGTCTCGCGCATTGAAGTCCATGATGCAAATCAGCGGGCGCGTCGCCGGATCAACTGACGCAGCGACAGCGCGTGCAACAGGATCGAGCCCGGCACTACAAACGCAGGTGTCAGCACGTCGGGATAAGCGCCCGCGCCGATGCTCGGCATAGCCGGATGGATCAACTGCAACGGGCCGGGCGAGGTGAGCATCCCCAAAGTAATCGCGACGGCGAAGTCGGCGAGGCCGAAGAGGTTCCAGGCGATCGCAGCGTTCCGCCCTCGACTCGCACCGCTCGCCACGGCGATTGCCACCGGCACGGCGAACAGGCCGGTCAACACATCGCCAATTCCCGCCGGCAACGCGAAGACGCCTGGCAGCAGTCCATGCAGCCAGGCAGCGAGCGCCCAACTGCCGAATACGCGGTAAAGCTGAAGAGCGACGAGCCAACTGGCCGGCATCGCATCGAGCACGCGTCCCACCCGCTTCGACAACAGCAACAGCGGTGCGCCGATCATCACCGGCAGGAAGATCGCCAACGGCAACAACGGCAATGGTGAGACGCCTGCGCGGAAAGCGCCATTGATCGCCGCGCTCCAGACGACAGCGAACCAAAGCGTGTCTGGGATCATGACCGCGAGCCAGGTGGCACGGCGTTGGGCCGGCGTGAGGTCTGTGCTTTCGAGGCCGAGCCACAAACCTAGTGCAATCAGCGCATGAGCACTCAACTGATGAACTGTGGTCGGAACGCCGCTGGTCGGGATAATCGGCTGCCAATAGATCAACGCGATCCATAGCGCGACCAACGGGACGAGCCAAAGCAGGCTGCGCCACGCTGGACCCGGCGAGACGCTATCGACGGGAACGCGGACGGCGGTCATTGACCATTCTCCAGGTGATGCGCAGTCTTCGCGGATGCCGCCTCGAACACCGCTGTCAGTATGCCGAGTCGGCCTTCCAGGATATTTCGCCCAAGGTTGGTCGTAAGCTGCGCGAAGTCCGGACCCATCACCACGCCGAGATTGGGCGAGGGCGGCGGCCCTGACGCACGCAGCTCTGCAAACCAGGCCTTTGCAGTGTCGGTGTCGTCTTGCCATGCCAGCGTGCGAAGACCTGCTTGCTCGATCGCCTCGCGCGTTGCATCGGCGGTCAGGAGAAAACTTGTTGCCGGCGTTCGTGCCCAAGGCACGGGGTAGTGTGGTTCGCCGCCGTTTGCAACGACGACGTCGAACGTCGCAAACCTGCCGCCTGGCTTCAGCACGCGTTCGATCTCCCGGTAAAGCCGTGCGCGATCGGTGATGTTCATCGCCACGTGCTGCAGGAATACGGCGTCGAATTGGGCGTCTTCGAAGGGAAGTTCCAGCGCGCTCGCCGTATGGAACGACACCTGTTCGCTTTGCCCCGTTCGCTGCGTGAGATAACGTGCGGCATCCACGAACGGCTCGCTGAGATCGATACCTGTCACGCGGCAACCATACGTAGCGGCCAGAAAACGGGCCGGCCCGCCGACGCCCGAACCGACGTCCAGCACCGACATATCCGCGGTGATCCGGGCCAATCCGGCAAGCTCGGCGGTGGCGGCAAGACCGCGTGTGTGAAACTGGTCGAGGGCGGCCAATTGCTGCGGTGTTAGCGGCTGATCCTCCGGTCCAAAGGCACTGAGGGCGACCTTCAGCCGCCCGGTCAGGCCGGTCGCGCGATAGTGACCGCGCACGTCATCCAGTGCATCGTTCATTGCAGGTTTCTCCACGGTCCTGGCGGGTTGTCGAAGGCTTGCGAGCCGGCGTTGGCGCGACTGCTCGTCGACAGACATAGGTGTACCATCGTCACTCGCGAGCGACTATTCCTCACAATGTTGACGGGCTATGAAGCAGATCTTCACAGTCAGGCAGGGCGCGCTGGATGGCGTGGAGGCGTTTCTGAGCGTTGCCCGGCATCGCAGTTTTCGCCGGGCAGCCGCGGAACTCGGCGTGACGCCGTCGGCCATCAGCCAGGCGGTGCGTGTACTGGAAGAACGCATTGGCGCAGCGCTCTTCATGCGGACTACGCGCAGCGTCGGACTGACTGAAGCCGGCGAACAATTTCTTGCGCGCGCGAAGCCCGCCTTCGAGGAGCTTGTCGCCGCCAGCGAGGTTGCGCGTGGCCTCGGGCAGCGGCCCACCGGATTGCTGCGTCTTTCAGTGCCGCGCGCGGTGGTGCCGATCCTCCTCGAACCCTTGATCGCAACTTTCTGCGAGGCTTATCCCGAGATCGAAGTGGAGATCGCCGCAAGCAACGAGCTGATCGACCTTGCAAGCGAAGGGTTCGACGCCGGCATACGGCTCGGTCAGTTCGTCGACGCCGACATGGTCGCGGTGCCGTTGACGCCGCCGTTTCGTTTTGTTGTCGTCGGCAGCCCTGCATACTTCGCGGCGCGCAGCCGGCCCGAGCACACGGACGATCTGCGTCAGCACGCGTGCTTGCGATGGCGCAGGTCCGGCGGCGCGCTGGCGCCGTGGTCATTCAACGACGACGGCAACGCGATCGAGATCGCCGTAAGCGGCCCTTTCATCGCCCATGATTTCCCCACGATGCTCGGCGCGGCCGTCGAAGGCATAGGCCTTGCCCAACTGCCTGAGCCGATGGTCGCTGAAGGACTGCGAACCGGGAAACTGGTAGCTGTGCTGGAGCGGTTCGCACCGATGATGCCGGGCGTGTTTCTCTACTATCCGAGCCGCCGGCAGATCATGCCGAAGCTGCGCGCGTTCATCGATCATGTGAAGAGCCGTGCGGCGGGTAGCAGGAAAGTCCCGGGGACGAGATGACTTACGGCTCGATACGTGTCACGGTTGCAGCACGGCAGTAAAGCAGAATGTCCAAACCTGTCGACGGATTCAGGTCGACCTGGATGCGACCATCGTCGCAGTGAGAAAACCGCAAATCATAAATCCACGACGGATCAGACACGTTTTCAGTTGTGAACCCGCTTCCCTCTACTTCCTCAAGAAAGAATGTAATCCTGCAAGGCGCATGATGCCCGTTCCATGCCGGATTGTCCTGTCCACTATGACGGATTACGAGCTCCATATCGGTATGCCATGCTCCGTTCGCATTCACCCGGCGCAGGGTTACTTCAAGTACCTCGGCATCGTGAAAGTTGGGCCAATAACCAAAGATACTTCGTATCAACCAGGCATGCTTGACCGCACTCTCGTCCGTTTCCTTGCGGTTCTTGTATCGGTCCGATTCCCACGACTCCGGCAAACCCTCGACTATCAGCTCCAGCTTGTTTACGAGGTATCGTTCCGCCTCTTCGAGCGATCCCCGGAAGTCAAGCGTAGTCGCGCCGCTTGCGAGGCGACCATTGCCCTTCTCCTGTACGATTTCAAAGCCATAGATGAAGGTACCGTCGTCGCGCTGAATGAGGTGATAACCAATGTCATAAGGCAAGCGCCTTTCATTCTGCCGAACGCATCTAAACGTCTTGGCGTAGTTTGACTGAAGCTGCATTTTTATCTCTCTCTCGGTACTACTGGTCATCAATCCTTCTATGCCGCGCTTGGGATCGGACGCTGTATCCGCGCTCATATAGGAAATCGCCGACGTTCTAACAGGCATCATCGTAGAGCGCAAGCTATTTGCAGATCGATCGCGATACTGTCGCTCTCGCGTAGCTTTAGACCGCGGGCGCGGCTTCCTCGGCTGCCAACGCGGCTCGAGTTGAACGGCGTGCGCCAATGCGGTCCTGAAAGCGTGCGAGTGCCGGCCAGCGCTTGATGTCTATCGAGAATATCGGCAGCCACGACAGCACCGTGTACAGATAGGCGTCGGCCACGCCGAACTCGTCGTGCAAGTAGTCTTTGCGCGAAAGCGTGGCGTCGAGATTGTCGAGGCGCTTATAGAACTTCTCTTTGACGATGTCCTTCACGCTCCCAGGAATCTCGCTGCTAAACAGCGGGGCGCAGCCAGCGTGAATTTCCGACGTGATGAAGTTCAGCGTTTCCTGGAGTCGCACACGTTCCCAGGTGCCGTTCGCCGGCGCGAGCATCTTCTCCGGCTTCAGGTCCGCCAGGTACTGAAGAATCGCCGGCCCTTCGGTGAGCACTTCGCCGTTGTCGAGTACGAGCGCGGCGACATAGCCCTTCGGGTTCACGTCGAGGAAACTGCGGCCGTCGGACGTCTGCTTCGTCTTGTTGTTGACGCGGACCAGTTCGAACGGCAGGCCGAGTTCGCGCAGAACGATATGCGGCGACAGAGAGCACGCATTGGCGGCGAAATAGAGTTTCATGAGTTAGGTCCTTCTGTTGCGGTCAGATCGAGCGCGAAGCATCGCAACAAGCTGGTCTCCTGGCAAACGACATCTCGCCTGCTACGATATGAGAAATTGTCATGACGGCAGCGAGATGCCGAATCGACCGCTTAACGAGCGTGGTCTGTCTACAGGTCTGCTATACACGGTGCAATGCAAAATGGCGGGGAAACTTCCCTCACTGAACGGCTTGAAAGTATTCGAATGTGCCGCGCGTCATATGAGCTTCACCAAGGCGGCCTCCGAACTGAATGTGACGCAGACGGCGGTTAGCCATCAGGTACGGCGTCTCGAGGATGAACTGGGCATCCGCCTGTTTCATCGCTTCAAGGAGCGCCTCGAATTGACTGCGTCGGGGCAGGTCTATTTGCAGGGAGTGAGCCTCGCGTTTGAGCAGTTACGCTTCTCCACCGAGCAACTGCTCGAAGGCTCCAACAAGAGTACGCTCACCATTTCCACGCTTGCCACGTTCGCATCTAAATGGCTGCTGCCACGCTTGGGGTCATTTCGTCTTAAGCATCCCGATATCGACATTCGCCTGAGCGCTTCGACTGACTTGATCGATTTCGTGGCCGGTGGCGCGGACGCGGCAATTCGTTACGGCAGCGGCGAATGGAAAGGGCTGCGCGTGGACCGGCTGATGGACGACGAGATCTTCCCGGTATGCAGTCCAAAGCTGCTGACGGGCAGTCATCCATTGACGAGCGTCGACAATCTCGCTCATCACACGCTATTGCAGGTGAGCGGCGTGACAAGCAACGATTGGAGCATCTGGCTCGACGCGGCCAAGCTGCCAACCAATTTGCGCGGGGGCGCGCGGCTGACTTTCGATCTCGCGCTGATGGCCGTGCAAGCCGCGGTAGAGGGTCACGGCGTGTGCATCGGCCGGCGTGCTTACGTGGAGGACGACTTGCGCGCGGGCCGCCTTATCGCGCCGTTTGGCAAGTCGGTCATAACCGACCGCGCGTTTTATCTCGTCTCGCCGCATGATCTCGCCAACTGCGCGAAGGTGGTGGCGCTGCGCACGTGGCTCATGGGCGTGATTGGCGATTCGCGAAATGAGGCTACCGTTGGGCTCGCCGATTTCGATGACAACGTTGACGCGGTCGGTGACGATCACATTGCGCTGTCGTAGAACGTATGAAATTGAGTGATCGGCGCGCTGACAGCCAATGCTTGAAGCGGAAAGCAGGATGCGAGTTCTCTCACTGTCGTTGTCTTCGAAAGCCTGCGCAAAAAGTCCTCAGTAAAGCCAACTTTCAATCCTCCGTTGCGGTCGAGAAATTGGCCCCATAAGGACATGTTACGAAAGCGGTTGTCCGCAACCGTAGCGCTTGCGATATACGCTTCCGGAAAGAGTCGCTGATAGGCCCGGAGGTTATAGAGCCATGAAGTCCCGAGTACGCTTTCGGCCTCTGGTTCGTATCTGCGTACGTGATCGAATAGCGCCCGAAGTTCGGAAAGCCGCATCGGCAGCCGATCAATGCTCAACGGCGAGACGGTCGCGGTATCGGTGTTCTGAAAGTGCAAGCGTATGGATTGGCTATCCGGTGTTGCATACGAAAAGCAGCCGAATGTCGCCACCAACGGTGTCTCTCTGCCTGCCTGCGCATGGGCGAGATAAAAGCTATATGTCCAGTCGCTCGCGTGCGTGGTTTGGCTTAATCCTTGTATATATCGGCGCCACGTCGGGTGGTCCTGATCGAACGCTCTGCCCAGCCCGAAGCGCACGTACAAGTTTGTATAGTCGAGAAGTGCTTGCTCCAACGGTATCGCTGCCAGCGCAGCGACCACGCGCGCAAAGCGAAGTTGCAGGTCGAAAAACTCTTTGCCGTATCTCATGTGCGCCCTCGAAAGCGTATAAACCAAGGTAAACGTACAGAGACCTATGGTTCGTCGGGGGCAATACCGTGAACTCGACGACATCGCGTTTGTAACAGCATAAAGCCCCAGCGGCACAACGCCGCTGGGGCTTCAACATCGGCAACTCACTTAAACTCACCGATTAACCATCCTCGCGGGCACACTAATCGCCAGCAGTCCCCCAAGAACCAGAAACGCCGCGAGCATATACATCCCCGAATCATTAGCCGCAGTCGCCTGCTTCAACCATCCCACCGCATACGGACTCAAAAACCCCGCAAGATTGCCAATCGAATTAATCATCGCAATCCCGGCCGCGGCACCCGTTCCCGCAAGAATCGCCGTCGGCAAACTCCAGAACAGCGGCAACGTAGTGAGAATGCCCATCGTCGCAAGCGTGAGAGAAGCCATCGCGAGCACGGTGTTGTGCGTGTACACCACCGAAAGCACCAGTCCAACGGCGCCCGCAAACGCCGGTAACGCAATATGCCAGCGACGCTCGCGCATGCGGTCCGCGCTGCGCGCAACCAGCACCATCGCCACCACCGCCGCCGCAAACGGAATCGCGGAGAGCAGGCCGATCGCGAACGCATCCGTCACGCCAGTCGCCTTGATGATCGTCGGCAGCCAGAAGCTCACGCCATACAAACCCATCACGAACGAAAAGTAAGTGAGGCTAAGCATCAGCACGCGGCCGCTCGTCAGCACCTGGCGAATCGGCATGTCGTGCTTGGTCGCTTCTTCCGCGGAAACGTGGCGCTGCAGCAGTTCTTTTTCTTCGTCGGTCAGCCACTTGGCCTTCGAAATACGATCGTCGAGTGCGACGAAAACCAGAATGCCCACCAGCACCGACGGCAGCCCTTCGAGCAGAAACAGCCACTGCCAGCCGTGCCAACCGTTCACGCCATTGAACGTCTTCAGGATATAGCCCGACACCGGCCCGCCGATCACTCCCGAGAGCGCAATCGCCGTCATGAACCACGTCGTCATGCGTCCGCGCCGATGCGACGGATACCAGTAGGTGAGATACAGAATGATGCCGGGAAAGAAACCCGCTTCGGCAATACCGAGCAGAAAGCGCATCACGTAGAACATGGTCGGCGTGGTGACGAACATGGTCAGCATGGAGATCACGCCCCACGACACCATGATCCGCGCAATCCACACGCGCGCGCCCACCTTGTGCAAAATCACATTGCTTGGGATCTCGAAGAAAAAGTAGCCGACAAAGAAAATGCCTGCGCCAAAGCCATAAACCGCATCGCTCAGGCCGAGGTCGCTCGTCATTTGCAGCTTCGCGAAGCCAACGTTCACGCGGTCGAGATACGCGACCACGTAGCAGAGCATCAGAAGCGGCGCGAGCCGCCAGTTGACCTTGCGATAGGTCGCCTCTTCGAAAGTGGAAGGCGGCGCTCCCGCGCCGGGATGGTGGAGCGGATCTGCGGGACTAGCCATGGTGTCTCCTCTTTTCTTGTGGAATTGAAGTGCCGCGTCGATCGATTCTAGCCGTGCGGCGCGGCTCGCACGTCAATTAGATACCGGGGGAAAACACTGAGCCCGGCAAGCGCCGTATGTGAACGGCGCTTGCTCAGGGCAACGCCACCAACGCCAAACCCAACGCCAGAGCCACGACTACACGCAGCGCCCGCCATCCACTTCCAGACACACGCCGGTGATGAACTCCGCTTCGTCCGAAGCCAGATAGAGCGCGGCGTTCGCAATGTCCTGCGGCGTCGAAAAGCGTCCCAGCGGAATGCCCGCGAGAAAGCGCTTGCGGTTCTCAGGCGTATCTTCGACGCCCATGAATTCGGACAGCAAAGCCGTTTCGCCGATCACCGGATTCACGCAGTTCACGCGGATGCGGTCCGGCCCGAGTTCCACCGCCAGCGACTTGCTCGCGATGATCACCGCGCCCTTGCTGCCGTTGTACCAGACGAGTCCGGGGCGCGGCCGCACGCCCGCCGTCGACGCGATATTGATGAAGCTGCCGCCGCCTTGCTCGCGGAAGTACGGCACGAACTCCTGCACGCTCCAGTAGATGCTCTTGACGTTCACCGCGTACACGCGGTCGAACTCGGCTTCGGTCACTTCGAGCACCGGCTTGTTGCGATGCGTGGTGCCCGCATTGTTGACGACGATCTGCACGCTGCCGAAGTCTTCGAGCGCCGCCTCGCGCAGCTTTTGCCAGTCCTCGCGTTGCGCGACGTTGCCCGCCACGGCAATCGCCTTGCCGCCCGCCAGCGCGATTTCGCTCGCGACGCGCTCGGCGGCGGGGCCGTTGAGATCGTTGACGACGACGTTCGCGCCTTCGCGCGCGTAGGTCTTCGCGATGCCTTCGCCGAAACCCGAGCCGCCACCCGTGACGATGGCCGTTTTACCTGTCAACCGCATGATGTCTCCATTGTTTGTCGTAGATGTTGATGCGTAAGTCGGGGCATGCAGAGACACGAACTACCCGTGCCGGATCGCAATCGTCTTCAGCACCGTAAAGCCATACAGCGCCTCGAATCCTTTCTCGCGTCCGTGGCCCGAATGTTTGACGCCGCCGAACGGCAACTCGACGCCGCCGCCCGCGCCATAGTTGTTGATGAACACCTGGCCCGAGCGCAGACGCCGCGCGAGACGCATCTGGCGCGCGCCGTCGCGTGTCCAGATGCCGGCCACCAGGCCGTATTGCGTGCCGTTGGCGAGCGCGAGCGCTTCGTCTTCGTCGCTGAAGGACATGGCGGCGAGCACGGGGCCGAACACTTCGTCGCGGGCAAGGCGGTGGCTCGCGGGCACGTCGCGCAACAACGTGGGCGCCTGATAGAAGCCGCTTTCCGGCGCCTCGGGAATCACTTCGCCGTGCGCGGCCATCGCGATGCCGTCATGCTGCGCGTCGGAGAGAAAGTCCCACACACGCTGCTGCTGTTTCGCGTTGATGAGCGGCCCGCAATCCAGATCCGCATGCGACGGACCGACGCGCAGCGCGTTGAACGCGCCGCTCAGCCGGTCGAGCAGCGGCTCGTAAATCGCGCGGTCGATCAGCACGCGGCTGCCCGCCGAACAGGTTTGCCCGGCGTTCTGCACGATCGCGGAAACGAGCACGGGCAGCGCGGCGTCGAGGTCCGCATCGGCGAAAACGATTTGCGGGGACTTGCCGCCAAGCTCGAGCGTGACGGGCACGTGGTTCTCTGCGGCCATTTGCGTGACGAGCTTGCCGGTCTCCGGCGAGCCGGTGAACGAAATATGATCGATGCCCGGATGACGCGCGAGCGCCGCTCCCGCGTCGTGTCCATAACCGGTGACGACATTGAGCGCGCCCGCGGGCAGGCCCGCTTCGGCCGCCAGTTCGGCGACGCGCAGCACCGAAAGGCACGCATCTTCGGCGGGTTTGACGACGCACGCATTGCCCGCCGCGAGCGCCGCGCCCACGCTGCGCCCGAAAATCTGCATCGGATAATTCCACGGCACGATGTGGCCGGTCACGCCGTGCGGCTCGCGGATCGTCATCACCGTGTAGCCGGCCTGGTAGGGCAGCGTCTCGCCATGCAGCTTGTCGGCCGCGCCCGCGTAGAACTCGAAGTAGCGCACGAGCGCAGCCGAATCGGCGCGCGCCTGCTTGAGCGGCTTGCCGGTATCGCGTGCTTCGAGCTGCGCCAGTTCTTCCTGATGCGCGGCGACGAGCATCGACAGCCGGTACAGCACGCGTCCGCGTTCGGCCGCGCTCGCCGCGCCCCATGCACCTTCGAACGCGCGGCGCGCGGCGTGCACGGCGGCGTCGATGTCCGCCGCGGTGCCGCGCGCGAGTTGCGTGAACGGCTGGCCGTCCGAGGGATCGAGCACGGCGATGGTCTCGCCGCCTGAAGCAGCGGCCCACTCGCCGCCGATGAAGTGTCGGGCTTCTTCCATGCAGACTCCTTGACATGTCCGCAACCGGCGCACGTTCCACAGAAGTTCGACGGAACGCTGAACGAACGCCGTTACGCGGTGTTCATAAACGAGAGGCACAATCGAGCGACGCCTGATGATTATCGCGCCGATCCGCCGACGGATGCCATCGGCCGATTGGCTATAATGGCGCATTCCGCACTGTCCGGCCGCAGCGCTCGCGTTCGGGGCGAGTTTCATCATGCATCGCCTCGGGCCACGCGCCGCATGCCGTGCTCCGAATTCCATCTGACCAGAGAGCGCTCATGAGCTTCAATAACGTCCCCGCAGGGAAAGACCTTCCGCAAGATTTCAACGTCATCATCGAAATCCCGGCGCAAAGCGACCCGGTGAAGTACGAAGCCGACAAGGACCTGGGCCTGCTCGTCGTCGACCGTTTCATCAGCACCGGCATGCGCTATCCGGCCAACTACGGCTTCATTCCGCAAACGCTGTCGGGCGACGGCGACCCGGTCGACGTGCTGGTGATCACGCCGTTCCCGCTGCTGGCAGGCTCGGTGGTTCGCGCCCGCGCGCTCGGCATGCTGCAAATGACCGACGAATCGGGCGTGGACGCGAAGCTGATTGCCGTGCCGCACGACAAGATCTGCCCGATGACCGCAAGCCTGAAGTCGATCGACGACGTGCCGGCCTACCTCAAGGACCAGATCAAGCACTTCTTCGAGCAATACAAGGCGCTGGAGAAGGGCAAGTGGGTGAAGGTCGAAGGCTGGGCCGACATGGAAGCCGCGCACAAGGAAATCAGCGAAGGCGTGGCGAACTACAAGAAGTAAATGGCTTTAGCGCGTCGATGAGATCGAATCATCGGCCCGCCAAGTAAGACGCCAGACGCCAGCCAGGTGCGCAAAACCGCGCGAGCCCGAACGGGCCGCGCGGTTTTTTATTGGCAATTGCACTCGCGGCACGCTCGTATAGCCCAACTGCATCGCGCGGATGAACCGAAGCCATTTTTATATCCAGGTATAAACCCTTATGATTTGTGACCGCGGCGGATTGTCCCGACCGCGGCCCAATCTGCCATTGCCCAGCCACACGCCGCCTCAGGAGCCCACTGTCCGGATGACGAACCGCAAGTCCACTACGCCGCGTTCCTTGCCTCGCTGGTCGAACCGGCTGTATGCGATCGCCACGGCGATCTATCGCAAGCGGCCGGTGTGGATGGTGTCGTTCTCCGCCAGCGAGGCCAGTCTCTCCGAAGGCTTGCGCGCCGCGTGCGCATCGACGGCGATGCTCGCGCTCGGCAACTTGCTGCACGATCCGGTCTTCGCGTGGGCCGCGATCGGCGCATTCTGGACCTGTCTCGCCGATGCCGCCGGTTCAAACCGCGCCCGCTTTGCATCGATGATGGGCTTCGCGCTGCTCTCCACCGCATGCGGCGGGCTCACCGCTTTCGCGTCGGCGAGCGGCACGGTGGTTGCCGCGCTCGCAGTCCTCGTCTTCACGAGCCTTGGCGCGTTCGGCCGCATCTGGGGCGCGGCGACCTCGCAAGTGACGATTCTCGCCGCGACCGCCTGCGTCGTCATGGTCGACCGGCCGATGCACGACGTCCGCGAAGGGCTCGCGTTTCTCGGCGTCTATCTGATCGGCTGCCTGTTCGCGGTCGCGTTGAGCCTGACCGTGTGGCGCATTCAGCCGTTTGGCGCAAGCCGCGCTTCGTTACGCACGGTGTATCTGCGGCTCGCGGATATTGCGTTCGACAGCGCTCGTCTGCTGCAGCAGCGCAGCACGCCGCGCGAGTGGGCGACGCATGCCGCGCAGTTTCGCGCCGATGCGCGCGCGGCGCTCGAGCGCTCGCGCAAGGCGCTGGCGCGCGTGCCGCCGACGCGAACCGCCGCCCGCGAGACCTACGACGCGCTGCTCGGCTTGCTGACGGAAGGCGAGGCGTTGTTCGCGTATCTGATCGCCGTCTCCGGCGCGTGCGAAAAAATGCCCGGCGACGAACACCACGCTCGCCACATCAGACGCGCGGCACGTTTGCTCACGGCGCTGGGCGAGACGCTGCGCAACATCGGCGCCGATGCGAACGAAGCGCGCTGGACGCATCTCGTGAAATTGCAGTTGCGCTTGCGCCGGCTCGCGCGGCGTCTTGAAACCGCGCTGATGGAGCCGGTCAAGCTGAAGTCCGACTTCGAACTCGTCGACTTCACGCCGGTACAGGCGCCGCCGCATTTCTTAGGGAGTGTCGCGATCACGTTGGCGCGGGTCTGGTCGACGCTGAAGGCAAACCTGTCGCTGGAGTCGGTCGGCTTGCGCCATGCGGCGCGCGTCGGCGTCACGACGACCGCGGGCTTTGTCGTGATCCGCGTGCTCGGCTTGCCGTTCGGCTATTGGGCGACCATGGCGACGCTGCTGATCTTGCAACCTTCGATTGCCGCGACCTGGCCGCGCAGCATCGAGCGCGCGGCGGGCAGCATTGTCGGCGGTGTGCTGGCGGCGGGCATCGGCTATGCGATTCATTCGCCGCTCGGCATTTCGCTCGCAGTCTTTCCGCTGGTGATGGCGACGATGGCCTTGCGCCCCGTCAGCTACAGCTTGTTCGTGTTGTTCCTCACGCCGACGTTCGTGCTCGTGGCCGACTTCGCGACGCCCGGCGCGAGCGAGATCGCGTATGCGCTCACGCGGCTCGGCAACAATGTGCTCGGCTGCGTGCTCGCGCTGTTCGCCACGTTCTATCTATGGCCGACGCGCGAGAAAACCGATTACCGCGCGTATCTCGGCGACGCCGTGCGCGCCAATCTGGCGTATCTGCTTGCCGCGCTCGAATCGCCGCGTCGCACGGAAAAGGATATGGAGCGCCTGCGCAGGGCGGCGGGCCTCGGCAGCAATAACGCCGAAGAGGCGATCGCACGGATTCGCCTCGAAAAGCTGGAGCACTCGATGGTCGACACGGTCACGCTGACGGTGCTGAGCGTGCTGCGCAAGATGGCGGGCACGGCGACGCAGTTGCGCTTGAGCGCGAACCGGCGTGAAGCTCACGATGTGCACGCCGAGCTTCGCGCGTGGGTGGAGGCGGTGAGCGCGGACATCGAGGCGTCGCTGAATCGCGCGATCGTGCCGCTGCGGCATGAGTTGCCGGCGCGCGAACGTTTGACATCGCTCGAAGCGGATGCAGTGGGCGAGCTTGCGTTGATGCAGCGCTTGCTGACGGAGCGGATGCGCGAAGCGCGGGGGTGATTGGGCGTTAATGAAGCGTGGCTGACGGTGGCACAGTCACCGCCAACTGCTCAGCGAACGCACGCCGTTCACGCCGCGTCGCCTTCGACTTCATCATCATCCAGAGCCGGCTCAGGCTCCGGCATCACCGACTCGAGCGTCCGCCCACCCGCCGCCAGCGTCCGCTTCTGCGCGGGCGTCAAGCGCTTCACCCAATACTCGGCGCGCGACGCGCTCGAACGATCCGCCAGTTCGAACGATGCCAGCACGCGCACCGGCTTGCGCGAGCGCGTATAGCGCGCGCCGGCGCCGCTGACGTGCTTTTCGAAACGCGCGTCGACGTCGGTCGCAATGCCGGTGTAGACGCTGCCGTCCGAGCATTCGAGCAGATAGAGAAACCACGCCACGGACGCGTCAGCCTTTGAACGGATTGTGTTCGCGCAGCTCGTCCACATAAGCGTGGATGCTGTTCTTTTCGTTGTCGAGGAAATGGCCGACCGCATCGGCGAAAGCGGGATGCGCGAGCCAGTGCGCGGAGCGCGTCACTGTGGGCAGGAAGCCGCGCGCCATCTTGTGTTCGCCTTGCGCGCCGCCTTCGAATGCGCCGAGTTTTTCTTCGATGCAGAACTCGAGCGGCTGATAGTACGCGGTCTCGAAGTGCAGACAGGGCACATGTTCGAGCGCGCCCCAGTAACGGCCGTACAGCGTGCCGCCGGTTTTCGCATCGCGCTGATACACGACGAGCGAACTCGCGATCGGCTTGCCTTCGTACTCGGCGATCACGAGCAGCAGATTCTCCGGCATCGACGCGCCGATCATGCGGAAAAAATCGAGGTTCAGATACGGCGTCGAAAAGTGCTCGCGGTAAGTCTGCCGATAGCACTTGCTGAAGAAGCGCCAGTCCGCGTCCTGAATGTCTTCGCCGCGAATACGGCGCATCGTGATGCCGGCGTCGTGGACTTTGCGGCGTTCCGCGCGGATGTTCTTGCGCTTCTTCTGTTCGAGCGTCGAAAGAAAATCGTCGAAGTCGCGATAGCCGTCGTTCAACCAGTGAAACTGCACGCCTTCGCGCTGCATCATGCCCATCTCGGTGAGCGCGTTGGCTTCGGTTTCGGTCGGAAAGAGCACATGCAGCGACGACACGTCGGCCTGCTCGGCGAACGCCATCAACGTCGCAGCAAGGTGGCGCAACGCGTGCGAATCGGCGGCGAGCAGGCGGTTGCCTTGCACCGGCGTGAACGGCACGGCGCACAGCAGCTTCGGGTAGTAGGGCAAGCCGTTGCGCTTATAGGCGTCGGCCCAGGCCCAGTCGAACACGTACTCGCCGTATGAGTGGCCCTTCAGATAAACCGGCGCGGCCGCGGCGAGCTTGCCCGTGAGCGGGTCGGTCAGCGTGACGAATTGCGGCGCCCAGCCGGTGTCCGCGACTGCGCAACGGGTCGCGTGCAGCGCGCTCAGGAACTCATGCCGCAGAAACGGCGTGGGTTGCGTCTGCTGCGCGAGGAGGGCGTTCCATTCGGCGGCGTCCACCTCGGAGGGCGACGCCAGAATGCCCGTGCGATAATCAAAGCGTTCCTGATTCAATCTGTGTGACTGTCCCAATGAGCGACGCGGTGCGTCAAGCACGTACTGCGTCGTTCGTTTATCCGAGTTGTCCGTTCCGTCGAGCCCACAACAAGCCGCTTTATTTGCAAGCCCTCCGCAAGCCTTTCGCTTGCCCGTCGATCCTGCCATGAAGACACGAATCGCTCTTGCTCAAATCAATGTCACCGTCGGCGACTTCGCCGGCAACGTCGCGAAGATCGTCGCCGCCGCGCGTGACGCGCACAGCGCCGGCGCGAAGCTGCTGGTCGCGCCCGAACTCGCGCTGTCCGGCTATCCGCCCGAAGATCTGCTGCTGCGCCCCGCGTTTTATACCGCGAGCGCTGCTGCGTTGGCGGACCTCGCGCAACAACTGAAGCAGTTCGCCGGCTTGCATGTGATCGTCGGTCATCCGTTGCGCGACGCTGCCGACAGTGTTGCCAACAGCGCGGCGAGTGGTCATGGTAATGCAAACGCGCCGATCCAGCGCGGCGTGCCGCCGGTCGACACGTTCAACGCGGCGTCGCTGGTGGTGGACGGCCGGATCGCCGGCACGTATCGCAAGCAGGATTTGCCCAATACGGAAGTGTTCGACGAGAAGCGCTACTTCGCGTCCGACGCGCAGCCGTTCGTCTTCGAACTCGACGGCGTGAAGTACGGCGTGGTGATCTGCGAAGACGCGTGGCATGCGTCGGCCGCGCAAATGGCCAAAGCCGCGGGCGCGCAAGTGCTGCTGATCCCGAACGGCTCGCCGTTTCACCTGAACAAGGAAGCGGTGCGCTTCGACATCCTGCGTGCGCGGATTCGCGAGACGGGACTGCCGATGGTCTACGTGAACATGGTCGGCGCGCAGGACGAACTGGTGTTCGACGGCGGCTCGTTCGTGCTCGACGCGCAAGGCGAACTGGTCGCGAAGATGCCGCAGTTCGAGGAAGCGACGGCGTTTGTCGAGTTTGAAAACGCGGTGCCGTTGCGCGGTCATGGCGACGCGCAGCTCGTCGGCAGCGCAACCCGCGCCAACTCCGCCATCGCCCCCGAGCTTTCGCTCGAAGCACAGGTCTATGCGGCGCTCGTGATGGGCGTGCGCGACTACGTCAACAAGAACGGTTTCCCAGGCGCACTGATCGGCCTCTCGGGCGGCGTCGATTCAGCGCTCGTGCTGGCGGTCGCGTGCGACGCGCTCGGCGCGGATCGTGTGCGCGCGGTGATGATGCCCTCGCGCTACACGGCCGACATCTCCACCACCGACGCCGCCGAGATGGCCCGCCGCGTCGGGGTGCGCTACGACGAAATTGCGATCGCGCCGATGTTCGATGCGTTCCGCAGTTCGCTCGCGCAAGAATTCGAAGGACGCCCGGAAGACGCCGCCGAGGAAAACATCCAGGCCCGCATCCGCGGCACGCTGTTGATGGCGCTGTCGAACAAGTTCGGCTCGATCGTTCTCACGACCGGCAACAAGAGCGAGATGGCGGTGGGCTACTGCACGCTTTACGGCGACATGGCCGGCGGCTTTGCGGTGATCAAGGACATCGCGAAGACGCTCGTTTATCGGCTGTGCCACTACCGTAATCAGGCCACGGCCTTCGGCACGCAGAACGTGATTCCCGAGCGCATTCTGACGCGCGCGCCGTCCGCGGAATTGCGCGAGAACCAGACCGACCAGGACAGCTTGCCGCCCTATGACGTGCTCGACGCGATCATGCGCATGTACATGGAAGAGGACCGCTCGCTCGCCGAAATCATCGCCGCGGGTTATGCGGCCGACGACGTGAAGCGTGTCACGCGGCTCATCAAGATCAACGAGTACAAGCGCCGCCAGGCGCCGATCGGCATTCGCGTCACGCATCGCGCGTTCGGCCGCGACTGGCGCTATCCGATCACGTCGCGCTACACCGAACCGGTGGAATGAATCGGAGCCGCGGGCATTGCGACGCACGCCGGACTGCCGCAAGGCATCCGGCGCGGCGTAGAATAAAAATCATCCATTTCCCTTTCACTCTTCCAGTCACGAGACGAGGTTCGCCATGAAGCGCATCACCGCAGTCATCAAACCGTTCAAACTCGACGAAGTGCGCGAGGCGCTCGCTGAAGTCGGCCTCACGGGTCTGACCGTCACCGAGGTCAAAGGATTTGGCCGGCAGAAAGGCCATACCGAGCTCTATCGTGGTGCAGAGTATGTGGTCGACTTTCTGCCGAAGGTGAAGATCGAGGTCGTCGTCGCGGACAACCAGTGCGATCAGGTGATCGACGCGATCATCGGCGCGGCGCGCACGGGCAAGATCGGCGACGGCAAGATTTTCGTCGCGGACGTGGAGCGCGTGATTCGCATCCGTACCGGCGAAGAAAACGAAGCGGCCGTCTAAGCCGCTCGCGCACCGAAGCGGTGCGCCGGCGCGAGCAGGAGACTTTGCGCAACGTCGACAGAACTCGCGAAGCCTTCGCGCCAATAAAAAACGGTGCGATACCCTTTCGGACATCGCACCGATACGCGCCTCTCGCAGCAGCGTGAAAAAGATTCTCTTGAAGAACTTCTAAGCCCCGAAGGCGCCGCCTTCGGGGAACACCGTTCGATTAGAACGAGTGTTGAATGCCTGCGTACACGCCGGTCTGGCTGTGGCCCGGCAGCGGGTTCTCGTTGTACGAGACCGTGCCGTCCGAAGCGGTGATGTTGCCGCCACGGCCTGCGTTGTTCGCATCCAGACCGAAGTTAGCCGACTTGCTGTTGCGCACGGTCGCGACCTGGATGTCCAGCAGCGTGCGCTTGGACAGGTTGTACGAACCGCCGATCGTGTAGATCGTTGCGTTGCCGCCGCCCTTGTTCGCGTTCACGTGATACACAGCCGCGATCAGTGCTGCAGCCGGCGTGGCTTGCCACGTCACACCGCCCCATTCGTGATCGAGCGAGGTCGGCGCAGCGTTTACCGCGCTGGCAGCCGCGGACGTGCGCACTGCCTGATACGCGCCCTGGATCTTGAACTGACCGAGGAACACGTTGAACGCAGCCGTGTACTCGCGCGATGCCGTGAACGGGTCCGTGAAGTTGCCGTTGGTGCTGTTGCGGATTTCGTCGTACATGCCGCGCAACTGGAACAGCGACGAGGTGTACGTCACTTGCAGACCGGCTTCGCGGCCTTGCGGCGTCGTGCCGTTACCGTTCCAGTTCGTCGCGTTCGACAGCGCGTACTGACCGTACACGTCAAAGCCGTAGAACTTCGGCGACTGGTAAGCGATGTTGTTGCTCGATTGCGGCCAGTTGCGGCCACGCACCAGCGACGCCGACGACCAGTTCGACTGACCGAACGGGTCGAAGTCCCACACGCCGTTCGAGATGAAGAGCATGCGGCCCATCGTCAACGTACCGTATGCGCTGTTCGACAGACCGACCGTTGCCCAGCGATTGAAGAGACCGCCGCCGCCAGGACCCTGACCGTTCATCGTGTTGAACGAGCCTTCCAACTGGAACAGGACCTTATTGCCGCCGCCGATGTCCTCGACGCCCTTCATGCCCCACAGGCTCGTGCCCCAGTCACCACTTTCCGCGCGAAAGCGCGAGGTTGAACCGGTATAGTTGGCGTTCGGCAGGCCGCTGATGTATTCGAGACCTGCGTCCAGGCGGCCATACAGCGTTACGCTGCTTTGGGCATGTGCAACAACCCCGGCCGACATCAGCGCAGCGGCGAGCAAAGCTTTCTTCATCTTCTCCTCCATACCCTGTCAAAAAGTGAAACCCAGTACTGCGAATGGTGTTCGGACGCGAGTTGCGCCGAACAGAAATCGGTACCAGGGAGATTAGCGGGCGGATTGGTCTCCTATCCTGACGTGCAGCCTTGGGGCTGTCTGGTCGTCATGCCGATCCCTCGCCGACCGGTTCTCCTCTGTGCTTTGAAGTAAAACTACTTTTAATGAACTTAGTTTTGCTACTTTGGTTACTAATTTATCAAAAATACACTTGAGTGTGAGAAGAAATTAGTACCGGCGTTGACCTGTGTCTCCAAATTGCAATACCGATGTGGGCAAAGACCCATTGCCGCCTGTGTCAAAACGGCTAAAGCCCTTATGCGACAAGGAAATCACGGATCGACGGGGGCAAGATTAAGGATTGCCACTATTGACGCTTCGGATACGGCAGGGTAGGGGCGAAAAGACGCGTTGGGAGGCGTCCACGCGACGGTTTCGCGGCCGAAAAGCGCGGATTACACAGGTGACCGAAACAAAAAAGGCGCTCGTAAGCGCCTTGTAAAAAGTACTTCGACTACAGCCCGGTCATGAGGCGTTGCGATGAGTCATCGCCAAATCTCAAATACCAGGCTGTGCGATATGTTTTGCTACCGCATTGCTATTTCAGACTGCCGGACAGGAACTGCTTCAGGCGCTCACTGCGCGTGTTTTTGAACACATCGTCGGGGCGGCCTTCTTCTTCGACGCGCCCCTGGTGCAGGAACATGACGTGGTTCGACACGTTTCGCGCAAACGCCATTTCGTGCGTGACGACGATCATGGTGCGGCCTTCCTCGGCGAGCGTCTGCATGACCTTGAGCACTTCGCCGACGAGTTCGGGATCGAGCGCGGAAGTCGGTTCGTCGAACAACATCACGTCGGGATGCATCGCCAATGCGCGCGCGATCGCCACGCGCTGCTGCTGACCGCCCGACAGATGCGACGGATACTGCTTCTCGAGACGCGGCGCGAGGCCCACTTTCTCGAGATATTCGCGCGCGCGGTCTTCGGCTTCCTTGCGCTTTAGGCCGAGCACATGCACGGGCGCCTCGATGATGTTCTCGAGCACGTTCATATGCGACCACAAGTTGAAGTGCTGAAACACCATCGACAGTTTGGTGCGCACGCGCTGCAACTGTTTCGGGTCGGACACGCGCAGCGCGCCCTGGTTGTTCTTTTGCGTGCGGACTTCTTCGCCGTCCACGAAGATGCGGCCGGCGTTCGGCTGTTCGAGAAAGTTGATGCAGCGGAGCATCGTGCTCTTGCCCGAACCGGACGAGCCGATCACGCTGATGACGTCGCCGGCGTTCGCCTTCAGCGAAACACCTTTGAGGACTTCGTTATCGCCGTACTGTTTATGAAGTTCGTCGACGAAAAGCTTTTGCTTCGTGTTGTTCATCGGGGTCCTTGGGCGTGCTTAACCGCGGGGCGTGTGCCCGCTTATTTGCCTTGCGGCCGCAGGTAAGCGAGCCAGCGGCGCTCGGCGCGGCGGAACAGCCACACGAGCGCGAAAGAAATGCACAGATAGAGCAGGGCGGCAATGCCGAACGCGTTGAACGACTGATACGTCGCCGAGTTCACGTCGCGCGCGATCTTCAGAATGTCCGGCACGGTCGCGGTGAAGGCGACGGTCGTGGCGTGCAGCATCAGAATCACTTCGTTGCTGTAGTACGGCAACGCGCGGCGCAGCGCCGACGGCAGGATCACGCGCCGGTACAGCGTGAACGACGACATGCCATACGCGCGCGCCGCTTCGATTTCGCCGTACGGCGTGGCCTTGATCGCGCCCGCGAAAATCTCCGTGGTGTACGCGCAGGTGTTCAGCGTGAAGGCGAGCAGCGTGCAATGCATGCCGTCGCGGAAGAACGCGTTGGTCAGCTCGTGATTGCGGATGACTTCGAGGCTGTACAAGCCCGTGTAGCACAGCAGCAACTGCACATAAAGCGGCGTGCCGCGAAAGATGTACGTGTAAAGCCACACGAGACCGGCGAGCCATTTCCTCTTCGAGACGCGCGCCACCGCAAGCGGGATCGACAGGCAGAAGCCGAGTCCGATCGACACCACCAGCAGCCACAGCGTGATCGCGAGACCCGTGAAGCGGTAGCCGTCCGTGTAGAGATAATTGCGCCAGTATTCCTGAATGATCTCGATCATAGATCCGCCTTTCGCACGCCGGTCGAGTAACGCTTTTCGAGGTACATCAGCACGAAGTTCGACACTGTGGTGATGACGAGATAGATCGCCCCCGCAAGCAGGGTAAAGAAGAAGAACCGCAGGGTGCCCTTGCCCGCATCTTGCGAAGCCTTGACGACGTCAGCGAGTCCGATGATCGACACGAGCGCCGTGGCCTTCACCATCACCTGCCAGTTATTGCCGATGCCGGGCAGCGCGAAGCGCATCATCTGTGGGAACATGATGCGCGCGAACACCTGCCAGCTCGTCATGCCGTAGGCCGCGCCGGCTTCGAGCTGACCGCGCGGCACCGCGAGAAAGGCGCCGCGGAAGGTTTCGGTGAAGTACGCGCCGTAAATGAAGCCGAGCACCGCGACGCCGGCCACGAACGGGTCGATGTCGATCTGGTCCCAGCCGAGCAGGTCGGTCAGATTGTTGAGCCAGATCTGGATGCTGTAGAACAGCAGCAGCATCAGCACGAGGTCGGGCACGCCGCGCACGAGCGTCGTGTAGACGGTGCCGGCGCCGTGCGAGAAGCGGTTCTTCGACAGTTTCGCCGCCGCGCCGAGAAGGCCCAGCAAGAAAGCGAGCGCCAGTGACAACACCGCCAGCTTGACGGTTTGCCAGGTGCCGTTGAGAAGCAGCGGGCCGTAGCCTTGAAGGAACATAGGGGGTCCTTGACGATGCGCTTGCGGCACACCGCGAAAGACGCGGGCGGCCTGGCGCCGCATGTACCGCGAGCGTGGCTCGCCGTGATCCGCGGCGCACAGCGCACCGCTGTGCAAATCATGACTGCATGGCCGTTGCCGGTCCTGCAGCGCGCTTTTCGACTCTCTTTGAAACTAGACCGACTGTATTACGAAGCCTCGCGAGCGCCCATGCGGGCGAGCCCGAGTCTTTTCATTGCTGCGATTGCTGCACCGGACCGGAGCGGCGCCCGGTGCCCAAAGGCGGCGCTCCGACGGTGCCCAGGTGCGTGCTCAGTGTGCCGGATAGATCTCGACGTCGAAGTACTGCTTTTCGAGCTCCGTGAACGTGCCGTCCTGATGAATCTGCGCGAGCGCCTTGTTGAACATCGCCTTCAGTTCGGCATCGTCCTTGCGCAGACCAATGGCCGTGCCTTCGCCGATGGTCTTCGGGTCCTTCACTTCCGGGCCCGCCCACGCGAAGCCCTTGCCGCGCGGCGTCTTCAGGAAACCGGCGTCGGCCTGGATTTCGTCCTGCAGCGCGGCGTCGAGCCGGCCGGACGTGAGATCGGCGTAGACCTGATCCTGGTTCTGATAGGGCACCACGGTCACGCCCTTCGGCTCCCAATACGCCTTGGCGTACGCTTCCTGGGTCGTGCCCTGCTCGACGCCGACACGCTTGCCCTTCAGCGATTCAGCCGTTGGCAGCAGCGGCGAGCCGGCTTTGGCGATCATGCGCGCGGGGGCGTCGAAGAGCTTGTCGGAGAAGTCGATCTGCTCGCGGCGCTTGTCCGTGATGGTCAGCGACGACACGATCGCGTCGAACTTCTTGCCCTTCAATGCCGGGATGATGCCGTCGAAATCCTGCTCCACCCACACGCATTTGACGTTCATTCGCGCGCACAGCGCCTTGGTCACGTCGACGTCGAACCCGACGACCTGGCCGCTGGTCGCCTTCGATTCGAACGGCGGATAACTGGCGTCAACCCCGATGCGTACGGTTTTCCATTCTTTTGCCATGGCGCCGGTGGCCATGACGGCGAGCGCTACGCACAGTGCGAGCTTCTTCATGTTTCTCCTGGGTCAAACTGATCGTCGTGGTGTCCGATCCCGACGAAGCCGGCTCGTGGCCGGCCGTCGCCTCGGCTCGTGGCCGGCCGTCGCTATTCTAGGCGGTCAAAATTGTCGCGCCGCCGCGGTTTTCCGCGTGGTGTCCGGCCTTGCCAGGCCATTGCGAGCCTTTGCCAAGGCTTTGGCAGGCGAGCCTTCGGCCACCCTATGCGTTGAAAAGCGCGGTATTTTACCCGAACAGGGGCGCGGCGCCAGTGCGCGTTGCCCGCGGCGCCGGCGCCGCATGAAGGCCGTTGCGTATGCGCGACGCATTCGCGCGGCGCGTTGCGAAAGCGGTAGACGACGGTTCGATGGGCGCGGCCCGCTTCGCCAACTTCGATTAAGCGGATTTGCGAAACGATCCGGTGCGCCCGCGCCCGATTGTGGATCGGATGGCGAGCCCATACATTCTCGCCATCGCCAATTTCACCGGGAGTACGTCATGATCGAGATTCGCCGCTCCGACGAGCGTGGCCACGCCAACCACGGCTGGCTCGACTCGTATCACAGCTTTTCGTTTGCCGATTATCGCGATCCCGAGCACGTCCATTTCGGGCCGCTGCGCGTGATCAACGAAGACCGCATCGCGGGTGGACAGGGCTTCGGCACGCACGGGCACCGCGACATGGAGATCGTCACGTATGTGCTTGAAGGCGCGCTCGCGCACCGCGACAGCATGGGCAACGGCTCGACAATCCGTCCCGGCGACGTGCAGCGCATGAGCGCCGGCACGGGCGTGATGCATAGCGAGTTCAACGCGTCGCCGGACGAAGAGGCGCATCTGCTGCAGATCTGGGTGATTCCGCAACGCGCGGGCGATCAGCCGGGCTACGAGGAAAAGCGCTTCGACGCCGCCGACAAGCGCGGCCGCCTGCGCGTCGTCGCATCGCCCGACGGCCGCGACGGCTCGGTGACGATCCACGCGGACGCGTCGATTTACGCGGGCTTGATCGACGGCGCGGAGACGGCCAGCTTCGCGGTGCCCGCGGGACGGCTCGTGTATGTGCACGTCGCGCGCGGCTCGCTGACGGTGAACGGCCAGGCGCTGCAAGCGGGCGATGCCGCGAAGCTCAGCGATACGGACACGGTGACGCTGGAAAAGGGCGATCACGCCGAAGTGCTGCTGTTCGACCTTGGGCGGCTCGATAGCTGAAGCGAGGGCAGTTGTTGCCCGCCGCTCAACGCGGAGTTGGTTGAGGGCGCAACCAAGACGGCGCAAAGGGCGCGTGCTGCAAGCTCAGTTTCAGCGGGAATGCGCACGCGCGCCGCTATATGTATATATGGAAAACGCCACGGAGTTTTTGAACTGCGCTCCGTGGCGTTTCTATTTCCGCGAAGCCGCCGCGCTTTGCAGCGCGGCGACCGCGCCGCTTACTGGCTCGCAGCCGGCGCCGACGCCGCGCCGTGATGCTGCTGCCAACGCTCGCGCATCTTCTCGTGACGCGACTCCATCTTCGCAAAGCGCTGCTTCAGCGCCGTGCTGACAGTCGTCTTCTGCTGGTCGTTCAGGCCGTTATAGAACTTGAGCCAGGCGTCCGTGGTTTGCTGGCGCAACTGCGCGTCCTTCTGCTCGATCTGCTGATGAGCCGAGGCCATCGCATTCAGATCCAGAATCTGCTGCTGCTGCGCGGCCTTGAACTGGTTCTTCATCTGCTCGTGGTTCGCGCGCATCGCTTCATGGCCTTGCTTCATCGTGTCGAGTGCGGCTTGCCACTGCTTTTCCTGATCCGCGTTCAGCTTCAACTGATCATGTAGTTGCGTGAGCTCTTTCATGAAGTGACCGTGCCATCCGCCCGGACCGCCGTGGGCCTCATGAGCGGGTTGGGCGGCATAAGCAGCGCCCGCGCCGATGGCGAGAGCGGTGGCGGCAACGGCGAGGGCGCGCGAGATTTTTTTGGTGGACATGTAAGGCTCCTTGTAATGGAATAGCCGACGATGCATCCGATCCAGTTGACGGCCTGCATTCGGTAAGACACAGCGTAGAGAACTGCATCCGGCGCTGTGTTACGCGCCTTTGCGCCGCTGTTACGGGCCATTACGCGCAGCTTTCACCGTAACACCCGGTAACCCTTGAGGCCTCTGTGAAATCGAAAACCGCTGCTGCCGCGCGTTAAACTTCATTCCATGGCTACTCAAATACTTGTTGTCGACGACGACGTCGAACTGCGCGATCTGCTGCGCGACTATCTGGCCCGTCAGGGCATCGAAGTCTCGGTGCTGCACGACGCGGGCTCGCTCGAGCGCAGGCTCGAACGCGAGCGTCCCGACCTGATCGTGCTCGACCTGATGATGCCGGGCGTGGACGGGCTCACTGCATTGCGCAAGCTGCGCGCGTCGGGCGACGATATCCCGGTCATCATGCTGACCGCGCGTGCGGACGACGTCGACCGGATCGTCGGTCTGGAACTCGGCGCGGACGACTATCTCGGCAAGCCGTTCAATCCGCGCGAGCTGCTCGCGCGCGTGCAGGCGGTGTTGCGCCGGCGGCGCACGCTGCCTTCGGCGGCCGCGCCCGAACAGCGCGAGCCGTTCAGCTTCGGCCGCTTCACGCTCGACTTCCAGTCGCGCACGCTGCATCAGGAAGACAAGCCGCTCACGCTGTCGGGCAGCGAGTTCGCGTTGCTGAAAATCTTCGTGAACCATCCCATGCGCACGCTGACGCGCGAGCGTCTGCTCGAGCTGCTGCACGGTCCCGAATACGACGGCACCGACCGCGGTATCGACGTGCAGGTGTGGCGTCTGCGGCGCATTCTCGAAACGGACCCGTCCACGCCGCGCTTCATTCAGACAGTGCGCGGGCGCGGCTACGTGTTCGTGCCCGACGGCGATCAGAATGCGCCGGCCCATTGATTCGTTGTTCGGACGGCTGGCCTTGCTGGTCGTCGCGGTGCTGCTGCTGTCGCATTTCGCGTGGTATGCGCTCATGCGCCTCGAGCGCAGCCAGTTGCAAACCCGCTACGCCGTCGAAGAAGCCACGTTCCTCGTCGACGCGGTGCGTCAGCACGTGGCCCGCAATCCCGATCAGCCGCTGCCGTCGCGCGTAAAGCTCGTCGATCCGGCGAGTCCCGAAGTACCGCCCGAGACATCGAATCTGCCGCCGCCGCTCGAACGGTTTATCGAAGACGCGCGCGACCGCATGCCGTCCGGCACACAGGTCCGCGTCGGTTTGCCGGGAGCGCCGCCCACGCTCTGGGTGCGCGCACCGAGGGACCGCAGTTGGATCGTCGTGCCGGTGCAGCCGCTGCGGCCACCGCGCTCGCTCGACCGAACGGTGCTGTGGCTCGTCATCATCTTCTCGTTCGCGGTGATGGCGGCGCTGTTCGCCGCATGGGCGTTACAGCAGCCGTTGCGCTCGCTCGCCCAGGCAGTGGCGCGCTTCGGCCGCGGCTTGCCGGTGCCGCCCGTGCCCGAGCGCGGACCGCGCGAGTTGCGGCAATTGACGCATGGCTTTAACCAGATGGTGCAGGAAGTCGCGCGCACCGAGAACGACCGCGCGGTGATGCTCGCGGGCGTCGCGCACGATCTGAAGACGCCGCTTGCGCGCTTGCGTCTGCGCGCCGAAATGATGGACGAAGCGAAGATGCGCGACGGCGTCGTGCGCGACGTCGATTCGATGACGCACATCGTCGAACAATTCCTGGTGTTCGCGCACGACGGCGCGGATCGCAGCGAAGCCGTCGAGGTCGATGCTCAATGTGAACGCGTCGTGCGCAGCTATCGCGCGGTGGCCTCGGGCGCGCCTGCGGTGCAGACCGATCTGCGAGCCGGCCCCGGCTTCATGCTGCCCGCCGCCACGCTCGACCGGATTCTGTCGAACCTGCTCGACAACGCGCATGCGTACGGAGCGCCGCCTATCGTCGTCGCCACTGCGCGCACGGCGGAAGGCTTCACGTTGTCGGTGAGCGATAACGGCAAGGGCATCGCCGCGCAGGATCTCGTCAACGCAAGCCGGCCTTTCGTGCGGCTCGACCCCGCGCGCGGCGGCAATGGCCACAGCGGTCTTGGGCTTGCGATTGTCGAGCGGCTGGTGCGGCGCGCCGGCGGTGAGTGGCAGATCGGCAACCACGACGGCCGCGGCTTGCGCGTCTTGATGAGCTTCCCGTTTTCGGCGGTGCCTCAGGCGAGGGCGGCGTCGGAGAGCAGTGTCTGGTGATTTGAGTTGCAGGCGCGGCGTTGCGTCGCGCCTGGTTTTGTCGTGGGCTGGTGTGGTCCGCCGCCGAGGTCATCCCAGGTCATTACTGCGACCGCGACCACAACTGCTTCCCGCTCGCGAGCTAATCCGAAAACAACGTATTCAGCGCGTTCGCGGCTTCGCTATCCACCGTATTCCACGTCACGGTTTCGGCTTCGAAAATATAGTGGGTCGTGTACTTGCCGAGGCGGCCGAGTATCTCTTCCTGAATGACTTCCGGCGCGACATCGAGCTTCAGATACCACGCGGTCGACGACAGCCGCGTCTGGAACGCGCCATACTCAGCCAGCAGATGGTCGAACGCGTCAGCATCCTGATCGCGGCAAACAATGACCAGATTTCCCTTCATGCGAATCTCCCGTTAAAGCGGTAGCGACAACTCGAGGTCAGTGTCGATCATACCTGCTTGCTTGCGGAAGGCTCGAAGCTCCGGCTTGCGTCGCGTCAAGGAGCGGACTCGCCGTTACCAGACGCTTGCGACCGTGCGCGCGGGCGGGGCGGTGTCGTCGGGCGGCAGCGCTTCGGTGCGGTCGCGCCCGCCGGTCTTGGCGGCATAGAGCGCCATGTCGGCGCGGCTCATGATCCGCTCGGGGAGGTCGTCGACGGACAACTCCGTGATGCCGATGCTCACGCTAAGCGTAACGGACGCAGGCAGTTTCGCCGACGGCACCGCTTTCAGACGCAATCGCAGGCGCTCGACCACTTCGCGGCCGCCCGCGAGATCGGTGCCGGGCAGCAGCACACCGAACTCCTCGCCGCCGAGCCGGCCGATCGCATCGGCGCCGCGCAGTTCGGCGCGGCAGGTCTCGACGAAATGCTCGAGCGCGCGGTCGCCGGCGGCATGGCCGAAGCGGTCGTTGATCTGCTTGAAGTGATCGAGGTCGGCAATCGCCATGCAAAGCGGCTGGTTGCCGAGGTGCGCGCGATCGATCTCGTGACGCAGCAGATCGAGGAAGTAGCGGCGCGACAGCGCGCCCGTCAACGCGTCGTGACGCGCCTCCGCCGAAAGCAGCGTATTGGCCGACTGCAACTGCTCGGCGAGATCGCGCGTGGCCCGATGATGGCGCCGCTCGCGCACGTACGACACGGTGATCACCCACGCGAGCGCCACGGTGCCCGCCAGCGTCAGAAACACCAGCAGATGATCGCGCTTATGGTTGCGCAACAGCTCGGGCCAGGCCGAGAGCGGTTCGACCAGATGCGCGGAGAGCCCCGAGTTCAAACCGCCGCGCGTCTGATACAGCGACGGCCCCAGGCGGCCGGCCGAGCCGAACAGTTGCCCGGCGACGGTCGCCGAGACCCACGGCGCCTGCTCGCGCACTTCGTTGTCGACGCGAATCTGGATGTCCGGGAACGCGTCGCGGCGATAGGTCACGGTGCGCTCGGCGACGCTCATCTTCGTCACGCGCGAATCGGGCAGCGCGTGGCCTTCGAGCTTGCTGTCGTGCGCCATGATGATGACGCCGTTATCGTCGGCGACGAAGGTGCCGGCATGCGCGACCCAGTGGCGCAACCGCGCGATGCCGACCTTGGCGACGACCGCGCCCGCGAGTTCGCCGTCCGCATAGACGGGGACCGCGATGAAGATGCCGGGTTCGCCGCTCGTGCGGCCCACGCCATAGGTTTCGGAGAACGCGCCGAGCAGCGCGTTGGTCAGATACGCGCGCACCCGCATGTCGACGCCGACGAACGAGGCGCGCCGCCTCTGCGGATCGCCGGAGACATCGCTCGAGGCCACGCAGATGCCGTTGGCATTCACGAGCCACACCTGATCGAGCCCGGAGAAGCCCTGTGCCCGGTGCAGGAAGGTGCTGACCGCGCCAAGATGCGGGTCTTTTAGCAACGCGGCGCGCAGCGCGGGTTCCGTCGTCTCGCCGTTCGCGGCATAATTCCGGGATTGCACCAGCGCGTTCTGGACCACGTCCATTTCGGCCATGGTTGCGGGAATGGCTCGCGACATCGCGAGGTCGCTTGCGATCACCTCCGCCATGTTGTCGACGATCGAGGCGGCCATCTGACGCTGCGCGTGCAACGCCGCGTTGAGCTCTTGCTGTACCATCCGGTCCGCGACCATGCCGGCCACGAACCAGCAAGCCAGTACGATCAGCACGAAGCCGATCGGGCCGGTTGCCTGGCGCAAGGTTGTCCTGTTCATCGACCCTCTGATCCGTCTGGCTGAGACATGCAACTAGCTTATTCGTGGCAGCGCCGCGGCGCCGTTTCGCCCGGGGTTGCGCCGCGCGGGCCGGGATAAAACCATCCATACGGGCGCATCTTTAGTGGATTCTAACCGTCATGGGGCCAGACGGCACCCTTATCGCGGCAATGAATCCAGATGGGCTGCACCCATCAGGCTCTTAACGGCAACCGCGCCGTTTTCTTGATGCCGGGAGCGGCAATAGGCCACGCGCGACGAGACGCGCAACGAGGCTCGCGGTCTTCACGGAAGCTTCGCGGAAGGCCACTGTCAGGCCATTGCCGGGCCGTTGTCAGGCGGGGCGCAGCAAGTTGCCGGATTTGCCTTCAAAGGTTGTGCCTGAAACATAGGATGGTGTAGTGTCGTGCCGTCCAAAACAAAGGAAAGCTCGCCAGCCTACGGGCGGCGCCTGCGGCGACAGGACTCAGGCTTGACGGTTGCGGTTCGGGGGCGGCTTGCCCATCGGCGCTTCCGTTGCCGGTCCACCTGTCTCGTACGCTAACGATTTACCGCGCACACGCGTTTTGCCATGCCTGATTTCCGCTTTCCGGACCGAACTTCAGACCGCCGCGCGGCAGCCGCGGCCTCCTTCGCGCATTCGAACGCCTGTATTAACGAGGAGCCGGTCTGATGGATTTCAGCTTCAACCTGAAGCGCACCGCCAACGCGTCGGCATGGCGCGTGCTGCCCAACCGCTGGGACTTCGTCGCGTTTCCGCTCATCATCTGCATCATCGCGATGGCGGCGATCGGCTTTCACGAGACGCTCGCGCCGATGTCGACGCTGAAGACGCAGGCGATCTCGCTCGATCCGGCGAATCTGCCCGAGTACGCAATGCGCACCACATTGCGCATGCTCGCGGCGATGGTCGCGTCGCTGATCTTCACGCTCGCCTACGGCACGCTGGCCGCGAAGAGCCGCCGCGCCGGACTCGTGCTGGTGCCGATTCTCGACATCCTGCAGTCGGTGCCGGTGCTCGGCTATATCTCGTTCACGGTCACGTTCTTTCTCGCGCTCTTTCCGGGCCGCGTGCTCGGCGCCGAACTCGCGGCGATCTTTGCGATCTTCACGAGCCAGGCGTGGAACATGACGTTCAGCTTCTATCAGTCGCTGCGCACGGTGCCGCGCGATCTCGATGAAGTCTCGCGCGGTTTTCATCTGACGTCATGGCAGCGCTTCTGGAAACTCGAAGTGCCGTTCTCGATGCCCGGCCTCATCTGGAACATGATGATGTCGATGTCCGGCGGCTGGTTCTTCGTGGTCGCATCGGAGGCGATCACGGTCGGCAATAACACGATCACGCTGCCCGGCATCGGCGCGTATCTCGCGCAGGCGATCGTGGTCAAGAACCTGCATGCGATCGGCTGGGTGATCCTCGCGATGACGGTCGTGATTCTCGCCTACGATCAGCTCCTGTTCCGTCCGCTGGTGGCGTGGGCCGACAAGTTCCGCATGGAGACCACCAGTTCGGGCGACGCGCCCGAATCGTGGCTGCTCGATCTGATTCGCCGCACGCGGCTGATTCACCGCTTGCTGGTGCCGCTCGGCTGGATGTTCGCGAAGGCCGCGCGCGTGCCGTTCCGCTTGCCCGCGCTGCAGGCGCCGCGCTTTCCGATTCCGCAGATCCAGAAGAGCTCGCGCATCGGCGACATCGTGTGGGGCGCGCTCGTGCTGGTCGCCACTGTCTATGTGGTGTATCGCGTGTTCATCTACGTGCGCACCGGCGTATCGCTCGATGAAGTCGGCCACGTGTTCGTGCTCGGGCTGATCACGCTGCTGCGGGTTGTGGTGCTGATCGCGCTGGCGTCTGTGGTCTGGGTGCCGGTCGGCGTGCTGATCGGCCTGCGGCCCGCGCTCGCCGAGAAGATTCAGCCGCTCGCGCAGTTTCTGGCCGCGTTCCCGGCGAATCTGCTGTTTCCGGTCTTCGTGATCGTGATCGTGCGCTTCAACCTGAACCCGGATGTCTGGCTCTCGCCGCTGATCGTGCTCGGCACGCAGTGGTATATCCTGTTCAACGTGATTGCCGGCGCGACTTCGTATCCGAACGACTATCGCGAGGCGGCCAAGAATTTCCATATCCGCGGCTGGCAGTGGTGGCGTCAGGCCATCTTGCCGGGCATCTTCCCGTACTACGTGACGGGCGCGATCACCGCGTCGGGCGGCGCGTGGAACGCGAGCATCGTCGCGGAATTCGTGCAGTGGGGCGACACGAAGGTGGCCGCGCACGGGCTCGGCGCCTATATCGCGCAGTCGACGGCGGCGGGCGATTATCCGAAGATCATCGTCGGCATCGCCGTGATGTCGCTATTCGTGACGCTGTTCAACCGCCTGCTGTGGCGTCCGATGTACGCCTACGCCGAAGCGAAGCTGCGGCTGGACTGAGGCCACGAAGCCCTGAGGCCCTGACGCTACGCGCCTGGCCTGCCGCGGTGCACGACAAACCTGCGCGGCCCGGTGTTTTCCTGAGAATTGAAGGCATAACGCGATGCAAAATCCTAAAGCTGCCACGACCGCCACGCCGATCCAGACGCCGCCGAAGCCGCCGCGTCTCGGCGAAGAAATCCTGCGCGTCAAGGACGTGTGCCGCGGTTTCAACAAGTCGCAAGGCGAACTGCTGGTTCTCGACGACGCCAACCTGTCGCTGCGCGAAGGCGAGATCGTCGGTCTGCTCGGGCGTTCGGGCTCGGGCAAGTCGACGCTGCTGCGCATCATCGCCGGTCTGATCGAGCCGACCGACGGCGAAGTCACGTACATGGGCAAGCCGCTCGACGGTCCCGCGAAGGGCGTCGCGATGGTGTTCCAGACCTTCGCGCTGTTCCCGTGGCTGACCGTGCTGCAAAACGTGGAAGCCGGGCTCGAGGCGCAAGGCGTGGCCGCGCGCGAGCGGCGCGAACGCGCGCTCGCCGCGATCGACCTGATCGGCCTCGACGGCTTCGAGAACGCGTATCCGCGCGAGTTGTCGGGCGGCATGCGCCAGCGCGTCGGCTTTGCGCGCGCGCTGGTGGTCGACCCCACACTGCTTCTGATGGACGAGCCGTTTTCCGCGCTCGACGTGCTGACCGCCGAGACGCTGCGTACCGACCTGCTCGACTTGTGGACGCAAGGCCGCATGCCGATCAAGGCGGTGCTGATCGTCACGCACAACATCGAGGAAGCGGTCTTCATGTGCGACCGGATTCTCGTGTTGTCGTCCAATCCTGGCCGGGTGATCGCCGAGATCAAGGTACCGTTCAAGCATCCGCGCAATCGTCTGGATCCGGCGTTCCGGCGTCTCGTCGACGAAATCTACGCGAAAATGACCGCGCGTCAGACCGACGAGAAAACGCGGAAGGGCCTCGAGCTGCATAGCTGGTTGCCGCACGTGTCGACCAACCTGATGGCCGGTCTGATCGAGACGCTCGCCGCCGCGCCGTATCACGGCCGCGCGGACATGCCGGAAATCGCGCGTTCGCTGCATCTCGAAGTGGACGATCTGTTCCCGGTCGCGGAAGTGCTTCAGCACCTCGGTTTCGCCGACGTCCGCGAAGGCGATATTTTCCTGACGCCGCCCGCGCGCGTGTTCGCCGAATTCGGCACGCAGGAGCGCAAGATGATGTTCGCCGAGCATCTACTGCGGCATGTGCCGCTCGCCGCGCGAATCAAGAAGGTGCTGAACGAGCGGCCGGGGCATCGCGCACCGCGCGTGCGCTTCGAGCAGGAACTGGAGGATTTTCTGTCCGACAGCGCCGCCGAAGAAACGCTCGACGCGGTCATCAACTGGGGGCGCTATGGCGAGATTTTTTCCTACAACGACCAGACCGAAATCTTCAGTCTGGAAGACGTGGAGTCGTGACCACCGCGGCGCTCACGTAGTACGGTTCAATGAAAACGGCAGGGGAGACCCTGCCGTTTTTCGTTATGCGGTGCGATTCGTTTTATTGCAGATTGCCCCAGCGCTCCACGGCCGGTTCCGCCGACGCCCATTTCCAGCCTTTCTCCTGCTGACACGCGCTTGCCGTGTACCAGTCTTCGCGTGCGTTCGGTCCGTCGCCGTCCTGCACCGAGAACACGAACTCCTTGCATAGCGCGAGCGCCGAGCCGAACGCGCGCGTGACGCGCACCTGGCCGTGGCCGTTCTCGATGGGCAGCGTATGTTTGACGGACCACGGACGCGTTTCGCCGACGGGCATCGCGCCGGCCAAAGCCGCGATCAGATTCTGCTGGTCGCTGTGCATGCTGCGCATGTAGCGGCCGATGGCTTCGTCGGTGGCGGCTTGCACCGCGATACCGACGCCGATGCCCACCGCCGGATTCGACGTGACGAGGCCGGACGCGACGCCGGCGGCTGCGCCGCTCGCCGCGCCGATCGACGAGCAACCGCTCGTGAGCAGCGTCGCACTGAGACATAGCACGCCGGCGAGCGCCGTCAGACTCGCGCGATGCAGCCGCTGAGCGGCCGGAAACGCACGCGCGGTCATTGCAATGCGCCCCAGCGTTCGGTGGCGGGTTCGGCCGACGCCCATTTCCAGTTTTCGCCGTCGCGGCAGATGGAGGCCACGTAGAACGCGCTGCTGGCCGGGACGTTTTTCGTCGCGATGTGGTCGACCGAGAAGACGATTTCCTTGCAGTCGAGCGCGCCCGCGCTGATCGTGCGGCTGACCGTGACGCGGCCGTGTTCGTCGTCTTCGATCGGCATGGAATGCGTGACGCTCCACGGCGCGATCGCGCCCACTTCGAGCGGCCCGGCGATCTTCGCGATGCCGTCCTGCGTATTCCGGTGGACCACGCGCTCGGAGTACTGCACGCCCGCTCGCGCCGCGGCCACCGCGCCGAGACCGATGCCGGTCGCGACGGCGGCGTTGCTCGTAACCTTCGCCGCGAGCGCGGCGCCGGCGATACCCGCGCCGGCGGTGGCGCCTTCGGTGTAGAACGAACTGCAGCCCGAGAGCGCCGACGCAAACGCCAGGCTCAACGCAACGAGGACCGTTGCGTTACCCCATCCGCGCCTCGCTTCTGGTTGACGGCGCACTTTCAAGCGCGGTTTCAAGCCTGGTTCCAGGCACCCGGCGCACAGCATTTTCTTTTGCATCCCTGTCTCTACTCTTGCAAGTGCTCCAGCTCGCGTGCGAAGGCAACGGCGAGCCGGCGGCATGTCGTCCCATCGTCGAAAATGGGCTGCTGCATTTTGCAGGATGCGTTTTGTAAATGGCAGAGGGAAAGTGCAAGCAATTGCAAAACATGGTGCGCACCAAACCGGTTTCTGCTCACGCTGCAGACCGGTTTGATTGGTGGTGCGAACTGTTTGATGAGGAAACTTCTGCTGAAGCGCGTCTACTGTTCGGTGTCTTCGTCGGTACTTTCGTCGCCATACGCGCTCAAGCGGTTGTAGAGCGTTTTCAGGCTCACGCCGAGTGCTTTTGCCGCACGCCGCTTGTCGCCGCCGCAGTACTTCAGCGTGCCGAGAATGATCTGCTTTTGCGCGTCGGCGAGCGGCGTGCCGATCCATACGCTCATCGCGTCGCCTTGCGTCACGGGCCGCTTCACTTTCGACGCGAGGTGCGGGTGCGGCAACTCGACCGTTTTCTCCGCGAGAATGAACGCGCGGTACACCGCGTTCTTCAGCTCGCGCACGTTGCCTGGCCACGACCACGTGCGCAGCGTTTCGATCGAGCGTTTGCTGAAGCTCTTGCTGGTGCCTTCCTGCTGATTGAGCTGCGCAAGAAAGTGTTGCGCGAGCAGTTCGCGGTCGTTCTCGCGCTCGCGCAGCGGCGGCGCGCGCAACGGAAACACCGCGAGCCGGTACATCAGATCCTCGCGCAGACCGTTTTCCTTGACCGCGACGGCCGGGTCGCGATTGGTCGCGGCGATCACGCGCACGTTGCCGCTGATCAGCTCGTTGCCGCCGACGCGATAGAACGTGCCGGTCTCGAGCGCGCGCAGAAGTTTCACCTGACGCACGGGCGCCATTTCGGTGACTTCGTCGAGAAACAGCGTGCCGCCGTTCGCATGCTCGAAGTAGCCGACGCGCCCTTGGACCGCGCCGGTGAAGCTGCCTTTTTCGTGGCCGAACAGTTCGGCCTCGATGAGCTCGTCGGGAATCGCGCCGCAATTCACGGCGACAAACGGCGCCTCCCTGCGGCTGCTTTGATCGTGAATCGTGCGGGCGATCAGCTCCTTGCCGGTGCCCGATTCGCCGATGATCAGCGCGGTCGCGTCGGTGCTCGCGACGCGCTCGATCTGCTCGTACAGGTCGAGCATCACCGGGGACGAACCGTACAGCAGGCCGTACGATTTCAGTCCCGCGACGCCGTCCGCTACGCGCTGCTTTGCCTGTGCGGAAGCGCTGCCGCCGGCGGACACAGTGGGCGAGGCCAGATCGATTGACGCCATAAACGGGGAAGTCCTGTGCAAATGAGTTCGTTGGTGCGGCGCGCAGGCCTGGGAACGAGACGACCGAAGTTCTATCTCACAAAGGTCGATTTAACCACTTTGACAGCGCTTCCTGCAATCTATGTGAAGGCGATCGGCCGCGCATCGCCGCGAGTCGGTCGAAACTGCGCGTGGCGCGCGCCGGCCGCGCCCGCGAACCCGCAAAGTTACCGGGCACATGCATTGCAGCTTGCCCCCGGCACGCGTGCGCTCAGGCCGCGGACACCGCGGACGCCGCAGTCCGCGCGGGCGCTGAACCAGACGAGGAGTGAAAGATGACAGACACGACGCAACAGCTCGCACTCGGCGGCCAGAAGATCGTCCAGGATCTGCGGGTGCTGCTGAAGGATTCGGAAGAAATGCTGCGGCTTGCCGCCAATGTGCCGGGCGAGGGCGTCGGCGCGCTGCGCCAGAAGCTCGGCACCCATGTCGAGACGCTGCAGTCCGCGCTCGGCGACGCACAGGAAAACGCGCAGCGGCGCTATCGCTTCGCAACCGTCAACACGGAACGCTACGTGCGGCAGAACCCGTGGAGTTCCGTCGCGATTGCGGCTGGCGTCGGCTTCGTCTTGGGCGTGCTGAGCGCGCGCTAGGCGCGGGTTCGGCGTCCGCTGCGGCCGGCTGCGCGGCGCGGCGGTTTGCACTCTCTGCCTCTCTGCATCTAACGATCACAAAACGACCACAAGGAGTTCATGATGGCTCGACCCAAAATTGGCATTTTCGGTGCGCTGATGGCGCTCGGCGGCTACCTCGCGGTGCGTTATGTGCAGCGCAGCCGCGCCGCGCAATCCACCACCGGGCGCGAGTTGAACCGCTGGGAAGACGAGGGCGGCGCGGTCGTCACGCCGTCGGCGGCGTCTTCGTCCGCTTCCTCCGCGCAGTCCGGCACGGGCTCGCCGGCATCCGCCGGTCCGGGCGCGCATGGGCCGAACGGCTCCGCTCACCCGGACGCCTGGCCGTTCCCGCACAGCAGCTAGGCTGCTTTCCCGCCGCGCGCCGCCGCCGATCCGCTGGGCATGCGGCGCGTCTCCGGGACTGTTAAATTGTCTCTATAAAGCCGTATAATAGGTAAATACAGAACAATAGTGCCGATCACGTCGCGATTTATGCGTGTATTGTTGCAATATTGAATGGAATCGGTGACCAAGCGCTGTCGGAAGTTGGCGTACGCTCACTTTGAGACAGGTATGCCCGCCACCCGCGCGAGGTCGTCGGCGCTTTTTCAGCATGCTCGCCGCATGCTGTTCCTCCCACGCTTGCAGGCTTTCGAGACGCGATGCCACATGTACTGATTGTCGATGACGACGCAAGTACCCGCGAGGCGCTTTCCGCCATCATCGGGGAAGACGGTCTGACCACCGCCACCGCGGGCGATCTGCGCGAAGCGCGCATTCAACTGGTCCGGCAAATGCCGGACGTTGTCTTTACCGATCTCAAGCTGCCGGACGGCAGCGGGGTCGAACTGTTCGAAGATCTCGATCCACGCTCCGGCGTGGAAGTGATCGTGATTACCGGCCACGCCACGGTCGAGTCGGCGGTGAACGCGCTGAAAATGGGCGCCACCGACTACCTGGTGAAGCCCATCAACATGCAGCGCGTGAAGGCGATTCTGTCGCGCCTGCCGCGTGCCGGCGACCTGAAGGCCGAAATCGGCACCTTGCGCGGCGAACTGCGCCGCATGGGCCGCTTCGGTCTGATGCTCGGCAATTCGCCGGCCATGCAGGAGGTCTACGACCAGATCGGCCGTGTCGCGCCGACGGCGGCTTCGGTCATGCTGGTCGGCGAATCAGGCACCGGCAAGGAAGTGGCGGCGCAGACGCTGCACGAGCTCAGCCTGCGTCGCAAGCATGCGTTTCTCGCAGTGAATTGCGGCGCGATTTCGCCGAATCTGATCGAGTCGGAAATGTTCGGCCACGAGCGCGGCTCGTTCACGGGCGCGGATCGTCAGCACAAGGGGTATTTCGAGCGCGCGAACGGCGGCACGCTGTTCCTCGACGAAATCACCGAAATGCCGATCGAATTGCAGGTCAAGCTGCTGCGCGTGCTCGAAACCGGCATGTTTATGCGGGTCGGCACGACGAAGGAAATCGAAACCGACGTGCGCCTGATCGCCGCGACCAACCGCGATCCGGAGCAGGCGGTGCTGGAAGGAAAGCTGCGGCTCGACCTCTACCATCGGTTGAACGTGTTTCCGATCAGCCTGCCGCCGCTGCGCGATCGCGGCAAGGACGTCGAACTGCTCGCGCAAGCGTTCCTGGAGGAACTCAACGAGCGGCACGGCACGAAGAAGCATTTCCCGCCCGCGGTGAAGGAGATGCTGCTGTCGTATCCGTGGCCGGGCAATGTGCGCGAGCTGAAGAACTACGTGCAGCGCGCGCACATCATGTCGGGCACGGACTCGGACAGCACCGCGACCGTGCCGTTGCAGATCACGTTGTCGAAGCCGGCTGCGGGCACGGCGATCACGATTCCGTTCGGCACGTCGCTCGCCGAAGCCGACCGTCAGTTGATTCTGGCCACGCTCGAGCAGTGCGGCGGCGTGAAGACGCGCGCCGCGGAAATTCTCGGCATCAGCTTGAAGACGCTGTACAACCGCCTCGTGGAATACGGCAACGACGCGCGCGAAGACGGCGATGCCGCCGACGAATCGCGTGCGCTCGGCGGCGCGGACGCTTAACGTCCTGCGCTTAAAGTCCGGCGCGTAAAGTCCACGCGCCGCTTCCACCCGCCGCTTCCCGTCGGGAGCGCCGCTTCAACGGCACAGCCCTTGCTGCATTCAACACAAATGCATAGCGAGGACCACTGACATGCCGCACTACGCTGCCGCTCCCGCGCTGCCGCTTCGCCAGCACGCGCATCGACCGGAGCCGATCGAGCCGCCGAGTCCGGGCGAGCCGGATACGGTGCCAAATCCGGATCCTGAACCGATCGAACCCGTCGAGCCGCCGATTGGCGACCCGCCTCCGCAGCCCACGCAGACTCCGCAGGCCAGTCGGCGTCCGCCAATCTCTCTGCAACTCTGAATTCCTTGCCGTTCGCGCCTTGGCGGGCGCAGCAAATTTGTGTACATGTTACAAATGCGACGCATGATTTACCGGCAATTCAATGTCGTCGCTCCTAGACTGTGTTGATGCCGCCGCTGCCAGGCGGCGCGGCTTTGCCCGGAGGCATCGATCATGAGACATCCAGCGCTGCGGCGTTCCGCGCGCCATTCCAAGCGCGACAGCCGTTCTGCGGACAAGAGCGCTCCACCGCCGGCTTCGTCCGGACCCGTTCCGGCCGCCGCGGCCGCTGCGGCCTCGTCCGCGCCGCACCACGATCCGTCCGCGCAGAATCGCGTCGCCCCCGACGCCCCACCTGACGGGGAATACAACCAGGGCGGCGTGCGTCAGGAAGGCCTCGACTACCAGCGCGACCTGGGCTCTGAGCAGGACGCATAAGACTGCTCGGCAGCCCGAGCTTCCAGCCCGAGCAAGACGTTTCCACTTTCATGTGACGAAACGGAAGAAACTCCTTCGCCGCATCATGGCGGCGCGGGTTTGTGCTCGTTTGTCACATTTGCACACATTTTTATTTCCCATTTGCACCGAAACGGCACGCGACTTGCGTGCAATCTTGCCGCACATGTCCGCATGCAACGAAACAACTGAACTAGGTGGAGCACCAATGAGCAGACTGATCGTGGTATCGAATCGTGTCGCGCCGACCCAGGAGGGCCGGCCCGCAGCGGGTGGCCTGGCGATCGGCGTGCTGGACGCGTTGAAGGAAACCGGCGGAGTCTGGTTCGGCTGGAGCGGCGAGACGGTGAGCGAACCGTCGGCGCCGGTAATCGAGAAGCAGGGCAACGTCACGTATGCGACGGTCGGCCTGACCAAGCGCGACTACGACCAGTACTACCGCGGTTTTTCGAATGCGACGCTGTGGCCCACGTTCCACTATCGCAACGACCTCTCGCGCTACGATCGGCAGGAATACGCGGGTTATCAGCGCGTCAATGCGACGCTCGCGAAGCAGTTGAAGGAACTGCTGCGGCCCGACGACATCATCTGGGTTCACGACTATCATCTGCTGCCGTTCGCGCGCTGCCTGCGCGATCTCGGCGTGAAGAATCCGATCGGCTTCTTCCTGCATATTCCGTTTCCGGTTCCCGAGGTGCTGCGCACGATTCCGCCGCACGAGGAACTCGTCAAGGCAATGTGCAGCTACGACGTAATCGGCTTCCAGACGGAGGCGGATCGCCAGTCGTTTGTCGATTTCATCGAGCGCGGTCATCACGGCACCTCGAGCGAAGACGGCATGGTCCACGCGTATAACCGCTTCCTGAAGGTCGCTGCGTATCCAATCGGCATCTATCCCGATGCGATCGCGAAGGCCGCCGAGCAGTTCACCGACCGAAAGCCGGTGCGCAGCCTGCGCGACGGCATGCGCGGACGCAAGCTGATCATGAGCGTCGATCGCCTCGATTATTCGAAGGGGCTCGTCGAGCGCTTTCAGGCGTTCGAACGTCTGCTGCTGAATGCGCCGGGATGGCACGGGCGCGTGTCGCTGGTGCAGATCGCGCCGCCGACGCGCTCCGACGTGCAAACATATCAGCGGATTCGTCAGACGCTGGAAGGCGAGGCCGGCCGCATCAACGGACGCTTCGCGCAGCTCGACTGGACGCCGATCCAGTACCTGAACCGCAAATACGAGCGCAATCTTCTGATGGCGCTGTTCCGTCAATCGCAGGTCGGCTATGTGACGCCGCTGCGCGACGGCATGAATCTCGTCGCGAAGGAATACGTCGCGTCGCAGGACCCGGCCGATCCTGGCGTGCTCGTGCTGTCGCAGTTCGCGGGCGCGGCCGAACAATTGCCGGGCGCGCTCGTCGTCAATCCGTTCGATCTCTCGCAGATGGCCGAGGCGCTCGAACGCGCGCTGTCGATGCCGCTTGCCGAGCGGCAGGCGCGTCACGCCGACATGATGGCGCCGATGCGCGAGAACAACCTGTCCGTGTGGCGCGATACGTTCCTGGCGGATCTGCGTAACGTGGCGACCGCGTCTTCGGTGACGGCCAAAGCGGTAAAGCTCGCTGACGTGACGGCGTCGTCGTCGTCCTAGGAGTTGTGGGCGGCTGCGCGGTTTCTTTGCGTTTGTTAGAAGCCGCGCGAAGCTGATCACGTCGAAGTGAGAGCCTGGAAGGACGCGTTGGAGCAGGGTAGAGAAAGGGCGCACATCATGCGATGCGCGCCCTTTTTGCATCTGCGTCGTTTGTTGGATGCGTGGCGTCGTTACGCGGCGCGCGTATTGACCCGCTGCATCACGCGCATTGTGCTGACCACGGCGGCCACGGCGGAAAAACCCGCGGCAACATAAAGCGCGATGACCGGCCCGCTGTGCGGCGCGACGCCGAAGATCAGCGCGACGAGCGCCGCGCCGAGCGTCTGACCGGTCAGGCGCGCAGTACCGAGCATGCCGCTTGCGCCGCCGCTGCGTTCGCGTGGCGCGGACGACAGCATCGTGCGGTTATTCGGCGACTGGAAGATGCCGAAGCCCGCGCCGCACAACGCCATGCGCCACGCGATCTGCCAGGCGTCCGGATGCGGGCCGAGCGTCGCGAGCAGGAGCAGGCCGACCGTCATCGCGGCGAGCCCCACGCCGCCGAGCCAGCCCGACGAGACCTTGTCCGACAGCACGCCGGCAATCGGCGCGGCGACGATGATGATCGCGGGCCACGGCGTCATCAGCAGACCGGTGTCGACCTGCGAGAAACCGAGCATGTCCTGCAACATGAACGGCAGCGACACGAACGCGAGCATCTGCGCGCAGAACGAACACACCGACGTGCCGATCGACAGCGCGAAGATCGGAATCCTCAGCAAATCGATCGGCAGCAGCGGCGCGGGGCGGCTCAACTGACGGCGCACGAAGAAGTAGCCGATCACCACCGCGCCGATCAGTTCCACGACGACATAGCCGAGCCGTTCGCCGTGGCCGAGTCCGTCGACGGCGAAAATCAGCAGGCCGAATACGAACGCGTTCATCACCGCGCTCAACAGGTCGTACGGGGAATCGTGGCCGCGGTTCATCGGCAGCGCCTTGAAGCCGCCGATAATTGCCGCAATGCCGATCGGCACGTTGATCGCAAACAGCCACGGCCACGGAGCGACCGCGAGCACGCCGGAAGCGACCGTGGGTCCGACTGCGGAGGACACTGCAACCACCATCGCGTTGATCGAGACGCCGCGTCCGAGTTGCGTCGGCGGATAGATCATGCGCACGAGCGCCGTGTTCACGCTCATGACGCCCGCCGCGCCGAAGCCCTGCACGACGCGAGCAATCGCGAGCGTCGGCAGCGAGGTCGAGAGCGCGCAACCGAACGACGCCACCGTAAACAGAATCAGCCCGGCCAGATAGATGCGCCGATAGCCGATGCGGTCGCCAAGCGACGCGAGGGGCAGCAGAGAAATGGTGATGGCGAGTTGATACGCGTTGACGATCCAGATGGAGCCGGCCGCGCTCGCCTGCAAGTTCCGCGCGATGGTGGGCAGCGCGACATTGGCAATCGCGCTGTCGAGCACCGCAAGCGTCAGCGCAAGAGCGATGACGAGCATCGCCCAATAGCGTTGCGGCGTGGGCAGACCGGGTTCGTTATTGGACGGCCGCGCGCTGTCAGGAGCGAGCGTGTCCGCGGCATCCGGCGGTAGGGTCCCGCCGTTGCGGGATGGTTGTGCGTGCATCGGTTGTTCGAGTTGCCTTCAGCGTTCCGCACGAAAGCGCGGCGGGTCGCGACTTATGGCTGCTTTCGCGAAAGGTTCGCGCGCGCTGCGCCGATGCCGCGCCGCTCAATATGATGGCGTGCGTCGCGGCATCCTCCGCAGCTCGCCGCTATTTGAGCTCGTAGAGCCCGGTGTGCGTCGTCGAGTCGATCTCGTTCAGATGAGTCATGAAGCGCGCGACCGCGTTGGTGGTCTCCGCGGTGATGGGCAGATGCGGCACCTTCAGCGCATGCAGCCGGAAAATATAGCGATGCGTTCTGTCGCCGCGCGGCGGCGCGGCACCGCCGAAGCCGACCGTGCCGTAATCGTTGCGCACCTGCAGCGCGCCTTGCGGCAGCAGCGAGCCGTCGGCCTTGCCGGCGTTGCGCGGCAACGAGCGTGCGTCCGCGGGAATGTTGACCACGACCCAGTGCCAGAAGCCGCTGCCCGTTGGCGCGTCGGGATCGTGCACGGTGAGCGCGAAGCTTTGCGTGTCGGCCGGCGCGCCTTCCCATTGCAGCGCGGGCGAGATGTTTTCGCCGTCGACGCCGAATGCCTTGTCGTCGTATTCGTGCGCCTTCGGCATGAAGCCGCTATTGGGAAAATCGTCGGACCACAGACGGAAATCAGCCATTGTGTGCCTCCCTTGCTGGCGGGTTTGATGGCCGAAGCGAGCACCGTGAGTGCCGTGCCGGCGTGAAAGTCGGCGGGCTTAAGTCGCTTCGGGTTAGCCAGTCGAGTGTATCACCGAGGGCTTTCGGTTCGCTCGCCAAACCGCGCGTAGCAGGCGGTGGGCAAGGGCGCTTTCAGGCGCGTTCTTCGAAGCTCGGCGCGTCGCTCTTCAGCCATTCGACGAGACGCGTCAGCACGCCCTCGATGTCGCGATTCGCGCCGCGCAACGCGCATTCCCACACGACGCCGACGCGCCAGCCGGCCGCGAGCAGCGCGGCGCGCACCTTGTCGTCGTTCGCGCGGTTACGGCCGATCTTCTCGCGCCAGAACTCGGGGCGCGTCTGCGGCCATTTGAAAAGAGGGCAGTCGTGACCATGCCAGAAGCAGCCATGCACGAGCACGACGGCGCGGTAGCGAGGCAGCACGATGTCGGGGCGCCCCGGCAAGTCGCGCGCATTCAGGCGAAAGCGAAAGCCCTGCCGATGCAGCAGGCTGCGGATCAGCACTTCGGGCTTCGTATTGCGGCCGCGAATGCCGGACATCATGCGGCTACGCGTGGCGCTGTCGACGATATCGACCATGCTAGCGCGGCGAGTTTGCGCAGCCCGAACAAGTCGGCGTGCAGGAAAGGCACTGGTATCGATTCATGCGATGGCTCCTGAAGCGGTGCGATAAGCAGCGTTGCCTACGCAAGAGCACGATGCGCGCCACTTCGGGCGACGCCGGGATTCGATTGAAACCGCGCGCAGGCAAGCCGGCGTATGCCGGCACCCGGCAGTTTACGCAAAATCGCTTGCACCGCGCGCGTATTGGAGAAAAGCGGTCGCGTCGTCAGGATCGACGTACCAGCATGCACAGGCTTTGCAAGCTGTGCAGACCCGCGTCATAACCTTCGAGCGTATGGCCGAGGAGCACTCTGCGCGCCATGCGTCTTTGCTCGAAGCTCTTCCTCTCGTCGCTTGTCGGCACCCAGTAAATCCCGGTGCGGGCCTCCTGTATATGGCGGACCGTGCCGGCGTCGACGAGCTGACTCAGCGAAGCCTTGATTTGCCGAGTGCTGCTATTCAACTGATTCGCGAGCGCAACGCAGGTATAGCGCACGCCTGGTGTCATGATGGCGTCGAGACTCGACGCAGTCAGTCTTCTGCGTTTTGCTGCCTCCTCTTTTGCATGTGTGTCCTTTGCGTGTCTATCTGTTGCCTCGTTATCCCGGTTCATAGTCGACGCCTCTCTTCTTGCTGCGTTAGCAGTGCTGGATCGTCTTTACATCGCGTGCCGGAACGCGCGTTCTCCGGCCGCGCCAATAAGACCGCCTATTGAGCGGCGTCTGCGGGAACACCGTCGCGAGCAGCGGCGACGGCGGCGTCGCGCTCTTTCGCTGCGGCCGCTTTCTGCCGCATATACACGCGCTTGGCGGCGGCCACTTTGCCGTCATATACGTGATTAGCCGCGGAAATGCGCTCGTGCATCTGCACGATCTGATCGCTTGTACCCGGCGATGTTTTATTCGCCGGGGTTTGTGCCCAGGATGTCGACGCCGCGCTAATCATGCAGAACAACAGAGTGGAAACGATTTTCTTCATGGGCGCTCCTGCTGAAAAAAAGGCGGCCGCCTTAGCGGCCGCGAAAGTCCACCACTCAGACCTTGGTAAGTGGCGGCTCGGGGTTCGTTACTCGCTGCAACGTGTTGGAAAGTTAATGCAAGCGAACCGTCGGCGGAAGAAGCGGAATGGCGTACGCGTAAAGCAAAAGCGAACGCGGTTCATTGAAAGCGATATGGATCTGTTGCGGCGACGCGCGTGCGTATGCGGAATGGAGCGCCCGGCTCCTTGCGGTGCCGTTCGGAAGCGATTAACGCGTTCAGCATTATGTTGCTTCACAGCGTGCATGGGCTCGCGATACGTTCGCTGCTGGCAGTCAACAGGCGACCGGTTAATTAAAGCGCTGATGTTGTCGAGGACTGCCCACCACACCTACTCACTATGAAATTGAAATCGGAGCAAGTTATGCGTGCACTTACAGCGCAATCGTCGAGTATGTTAAACCTCGCCTTTGCCGCGGCATTATTGCTGGGCTATCCGGCAGCAAGTCGCGCGCAAGACGATCGGACACCTGCACCGGCAAGCGCACCGGGTGCGCAAATGGTAGCCTGGCTCACCAGCCGTATCGTCAATATCGACGCGCAGATGAACCGTATCACCGTGCAGGGATCGCACGGCGAGATAGTAGTGATGGAGGTCGATCCCGAGGTGGCCGACATCAGGCTGCTCAAGGTCGGCGACGAGATACAGGTCCAATACAAAAGCGCGCTGTTGTTGTCGGCGGAAAAGGTGGCGGCCAAGGGCGTGCGCTCGCGAGTCGAAGAAGAATCCGCGAGGCCCATATCGCACAGCATGGCCGTGAAGCTGCGCAAGGTCGACGTGGTCGCGACCGTGCAAAGCATCGACCGCAAGAATCGCCAGGTCGTATTGCGCGGACCCTCGCGCAGCATGCCGCTGCAAATTGCCCCGAACGTACCGCTCGACAAGATCGCGGTAGGCGACAGCGTGCACGCGACATATAGCGCTGAGACGGCGGTTCTCATCACACGCGACGGCAAGCCGATTCGTTAATCGTTATGATGAGCCGGCGGTGAAGTGTAAAGCCGAGTACAGCCGCCGGCGTTGCAGGACAATGGCGCGAATTAGAACAGCCGCTCAGTCGATTGCAGAACCCGCTTTGCTTCTACGCTCCCTGTGTTGTCGCTATCGCGGATGGTTTCCAGAAGTATGTCGATAAGGCAATTTGCCGCCGCGCTTTGAGGATGGCCAAGGCGCGAAACGATTCCGATGGATGTATCTTCGAGTTCTTCTCTCAGCGGGAACGCGCAGAACTTGAAGCGCGTCACACAGAGTTCCGCGAGTGGCCACGGGAAGATACTCACCGCGTCGGTTCTTTGCAGTACCGATGCGGCCACCATCAATGAATGCATGTAGTGAACGTTACGCGGTTCCGGCAAGCCATTGCGATAGAACATTTTCTTCGAGAGCCGGCACTCCATATCCGAGTCGAGGCACACCAGCCAATCGGCATCCATCAGATCCGCAAGAGAGCGGGACTGCGCGAGTGGATGTCCACGCCGCGCGACCACGGTCAGGCCGCACGACAAGAGCGGGCGGAAATTGAATTCCGTGTTGACCGTATCGGGAGCCTGCTGGCCCACGAATACTTCGACGCTGCCATCGCGCAAACGCGGATAGGCGATCGACATGAGGCCTTCGAACATCTCGAGTTGCACATTCGGCATCAGCTTGCGGAACTGAATGAATATCTCGGGAAGAAAACATAAAGCTATCCACGGCGTGATCGCGAGCGACAGTTTTCCGCACGGCTCGCCGCGCATCTCATTCAAAGCGCCATGCGCGCGCTCTACTTGCGACACGATAAGTCTTGCATGAGGGAGCAGCGTATTGCCGCATTCCGTCAACGTCGCCCCTGACGATGCGCGCACGATCAAAGGCGCGTTGACGCGGTCTTCGAGATCTTTCAGCGCCTGCGTGATGGCGGAGGGCGACAATCCCAATGCCCTGGCTGCGCCGCGAACGCTGCCGGCGTCTGCAATGGCGACGAGCGCGCGAAGTTGATGGTTCTTCATCGGGTCCTCACCGTTTGAAGGTATGCATGACTAATTGTCAAAACTGTTTGACGATTCAGGCGATTTGTTGGCAGTGCCCTTTCGCAGTGCCCTTTGTTGTGTAACGGGTCAGGAGGTATTTGAAGTTTGCGTTGATGCTGCGCAACGCCTTTGCGATTATGACCGTGGCGAATGCACGGCGCCATCGTCCCAGAAATAATTCTGGATTAACGTGCAGTTATCGTTCGCTGGCTCGGGTTCGCCTGGCGATTTCAATGGCCGTCTCGAGTACCACACATCTTCTGGTTTGAGCGCGCCAGAAAGCGACCAGCCGTCGAGCGGGAATGTCCGCGAGAATTATGCGATTTAACTCACAGGATGCCATTAAGTCCTCTGGGACATGTTCTGGCAATAGCGCAATCGCTCCGCTAACCGACGCCATTCGCAATGACAACTCGAGCGAGTCGCATTCTATCGACGGCTGTATCGCACAACCGAGCACGCGCTCCACGTAACGCCGCACGCCGAAGTGACGAGGCGGCAGCACCAGCTTCAACTCCGACAAACGCGACATGGCTTCGCGGCTGACATCAGTCCGCGCGCTGTGGTAAAGCGCGAGGCGTTCTTCGTGAAGCTCGACGCTTTGAAGGTCGGTCGTGCTCAACTCGGTGGAATAAGCCAGGCCGAGATCGGCCGTGCCGCGCAAAACCATTTCAACGACGCTACTGGAAGTGCTGCATTGCAAAGAGAGACGCGTCTGCGGATAGATTCGCAAGAGTTCGCGGCCGAGGCTCGGTACGAAGTGTCCAACCAGTGTGTCCACTGTGGCAATGCGCAGCGACAGTCCCCAGCCGGGCCCATGCGCGGTGGCGTGCGAAACCGACTGGTCCAGCGCGTCGAGAAGCGGCTCTACCGCCCGAAACAACGCTTCGCCATCCGACGTCAGTTGCATTCCGCGACCATGCCGCCTGAATAGCGCGTGGCCGAGTTTCGATTCGAGCGACTGAATATGCCGGCTCAAGGCCGGCTGCGTGATGCCGACCGCTTCAGCCGCCGCGCGCAGCGAATGGAACTTCGCGACGGCGACGAACATGCGCAATTGCGTGTCGTGGCTGGTACTCATCGTGATGGCGCGTGTCCATGCCGTTTAGAAACGTCTTTCAATGCAATCATTTTGCGAGCCTCGTCCGAACGCAATGAGTGATCGCGATCATCATCGTGGTGATCGCCCAGTAAGCCACGCCCGCAACGATGAGCACGGGGACGATGGTGCCGTCGCGTTCGCCGATTGCCGTCAGGCGCCTGAAGAAATCGCCCAGCGCGATCACATAGACGAGCGACGTGTCCTGGAAGATGACGATGCACTGTGTAAGCGCAAGCGGCACCATCGCGCGAAACGCCTGCGGCAGAATCACATAACGCAGCGTCTGCATGGATGTCATGCCGAGTGCGTATCCCGCCTGAAGCTGTCCGCTCGGCAAGCCGGCGATGCCCGCGCGAATGATTTCGCAGAAGAACGCCGCCTCGAGTAACGAATAAGCAGTCAGTGCAGAAACGAGCCGCAAGTCGACCGTGGACGGAAGATTGAAGAGCGCCTTCAGCAGTTGCGGCACGATCAGGTAGAACCACAACAACAGCATGACGAGCGGAATTGATCGGAATAGCGCTACATAGGTTTGCGTAAAGAGCCGCAGTGCGCGATTCGCCGACAAACTGAATATCGCGAGTACCGTGCCCCAGGCGAGACCGACGAGAATCGCGACAACGGTAATCTGCAACGTGACCTGCATGCCTGAGAGCAACACGTCTCTCGAGTCGATGAGCGCTTGCCAGTCCATCTCGAACATATCAACTCCCGATCATTCCGTGCAGCGCAGTGCGCCGGCGAATCCAGCGCATGCCGCGCAGAATCGCGAAGTTGAGTGCCATATAGGCAAGCGTCACGCAGATAAACGATTCATACGGCTGCGCGGTGTAGTCCACCAGTTGCCGCGCTTGGCCCGAAAGTTCCAGCAAACCGATCGTGGAAGCCACAGCAGAGTTCTTGGATATGATCAGGAACTCGGATGTCAGCGGGCCGAGTATCGTGCGAAACGCGACAGGCAGCAGAACATGGCGATAGGCCTGGGCTCGCGTGAGCCCGAGTGCGAACGCCGCATGGAACTGTCCCACGGGTCGCGCCTGTATGCCCGCGCGCACTTGCTCACAGATTCGCGAACCCGTGTACACGCCGAGCGATACAACCGACGCAATCAGAAACTGCGGATGAGAGGGCAGGCTCTTGAACCAGTCGCCCGCAGCGGTGGGCAGTACTTCTGGCACGACGAAGAACCAGATGAAGAACTGCACGATCAGCGGTACGCCGCGAAAGATTGAAACATAGGCCGCACTCGCCGCATTTGCCGCGCGGTTCGGCAAGGTGCGCATGACGCCGAATACGGTGCCCATTGCAAGTGCAAGCGAGAAGGCAAGCAAGGTCAATTCGACGGTATTCACGAGTCCGGAGAAGAGCCAGTCCAGATAAGTGGCGGGCTCGCCGGTCGCGACCGGCTGCAGCAGCACGCCCCAGTGCCATCTGTAATCCATTGAATACCTCTAGCCTGCGACGCGGCTCACGATGTCGGCTTGTCGCCGGGGTTGGCGAACAGAGTCTTCATTCGCGGCGACAGCGGTACACCGAGATTGAGTTGCTTTGGCGGAATGGGCTGCTCGAACCAGCGCGTGTACATCTTCGCGGCCAGGCCGGACTTCTGGGCGTCGGCGATCGCGGCGTCCATGATGGCTTTCATCGGCGCGTCGTTCTTGCGCAGCATGCAGCCGTACGCCTCGTAGCTCTGCGGCGTGCCGACAATTTCATAGTCATTGGGATTGCGCGTTTTGGCGCGTTCGCCGGCGAGCAACGCGTCGTCCATCATCATGGCTTTCGCGCGGCCCGTGGTCAGCATGAGAAACGATTCGGCATGGTCTTTCGCGCTGATGATGTCCATGTTCATCGACTTCTCGGCATTCATCTTGCGCAGGATCTTTTCCGAAGTAGTGCCCGCGCCGACCACGACGGTTTTGTCTTTCAGATCGTCGAAGTCCTTGATGCCCGACTTCGTGTTGACGAGCAGACGCGTGCCGATAATGAAGAAGCTGTTTGAAAAGGACACTTGCCGCGCGCGCTCGGCGTTGTTCGTCGTGCTCGTGCATTCGAAGTCGATCGTGCCGTTCTGAAGCAGCGACATGCGGTTCTGCGAAGTGATCGGAATAGTGCGGACCTTCAGGTCCGGAAGTTTCAGATCTTTTCTGATGCGCTCGATAATCAGATTCGCGACGTCGATCGAGTAGCCGATCGGCTTTTGATTCGCGTCGTAGTAGGAGAACGGAACCGACGCATCGCGGTAGCCAATGGTAATCACTTTGTCTTCGCTTACTTTCAGAAGCGTGCCCGTGAGCGCGGGTTCCGCCGCCTTCACGCCATGAAGCTGAAGCGCGCTCGATGTTGCAATTGCAACGGTGACGATGGCGCGGGCGAAGTACTCTCGTTTCATCGTTGTCTCCACGGTCTTCATTATCTTTGCTTCAGCGTGCGCCGGTAATCTGCGAAACGTCGATCACATACATCTGGCGTTCACCCTCGTGAACGGAATCGATGCACACGGCGAGACCGTCGCGATTCCAGCGCGGGTGCAAGTCGCAGCGGTTTTCTTTTTTCAGCTCCGGCGGTGCATGGAATTCGCCGATCTCATAGCGCACGCCTTCACGCATGTCGTAGATAAACAGAATGCGTGTGTTGGTCCGCGAATCAGGATAGGTGTCGGATAACAGCCAGCGCGTGTCGACCGGCGAAAAGCTCATATGCCCGTTCTCGGTCAGCAGGTCGCGGCCGATCACTTCCACCTGGCCGTCGTCGGCGTCTTCATACAGATGATAGTGAATGCTGCCGGCGTGCGGGCTCCATGCGACGACGTGCGCATCGTCTTGCCACAACGGGTGCGAGATCTGGTATTCGGACTTCTCGTAGTCGAACGTGCCGACTGCGGACGGATCGAAATCATCCGCCAGTTGCGGCAGCGGATGGTCCGAGCATTCGAGCAGGCGCATGCCGGAGCCGTCGGCGTTCATCGTAATCAGCCGGTGCAGGAAGCACGTTTCGTCGGCGGTGCGCTCTGTCCAGCGGTGCAAAAACAGCATGCGCGACGACGCAGGATTGATCTCGATGTGGCTTACCCAGTGGATCGCGCGCTCCATCGACGCAACCGGGTGGAACTCGCGCAAGTCGTCATAGCTGACAATCAATGCAGTCTCGCCGGTTGCGAGATCGAGGCGATGGATGCCGTCGTCTGCGGGCGCCAGCTCTAACGTGAATGGGCCGCCATGCTCCGCGTAGCCTATCGTTTCGTGCGTCACATAGAGGCGCCGGTAATCGACGCAAAGCGCATAGCGGCTATCGGGTGCGCATACATAAACGGGCATTGAAAGCGCCGTCTTTTTCCCGCTGTCGATGTCGAAAACAATCGCGCCGAAACCTGGGCAGCGCGCCGACGTATCGTCGGTACGTATGTTGTAAATGAACTTGTGGCCGGGCTCGCCGTCGAGCCATTGCAACTGGCAGCCCATTTGCCAGTTCCATGCGGTGGTTGTGTCGATCGCATGAAAAAGTTCGCGATCCTTAAGGTCGAAGTACCCGACGTTGGCCCGCAAGTCCGGCGTAAGCGGCGCATCCATCATTGCGACCTCGTTGCCGAGCAGATAGCGGCCCGTGCGATCCCACGCGCTCTTGTTGTAATAGCCGAAGAAATGATGCCGCTCGCCGCCGCGTAGCCGCTGGATAGGACAGGTGCGCCGAAGGGTTCGTGCGCGGTGGCCAGGGCGGTCGGCAATGCAAAGCGGCGAGGCGATCATGAGCGGCCAGGGCTAAAGAGTGCAGGCAAAGCGCCGACGGTTCCTGCCGGCACGAAGAGTGGCAGAAGAATATCGCCGCTCGGCGACGCCGGACAATTCATTTTTGCGGTACGGCTATTCGCGTTTGGTATAGTCAGCCGTCCTAGTCGATTGGATTTCCTCTACATGACGCGGCCATTGAACTTCCAGCAGATTCAGGCGTTCCGCGCCGTCATGCAGATGGGTACGACGACCGGCGCCGCTGCGGCGCTCAATACGACTCAGCCGTCCGTCAGTCGCCGCCTCGCTGAACTGCAAAGCTCTTCGGGCCTGAAACTGTTCGAGATGCACCACGGCAGGTTGAGACCGACAAGCGAAGGACAACTGCTGTACAAGACGGTGCAGAAGCATTTCAACGGTCTGGAGAACATCGAGTCCGTGGTCTCGATTCTGCGCAATTCGGGTACGGGCGCACTGCATATCGGCTGCACGCCGACGCTCGGCAGCGGCCTTTTGCCGCAGGTCATCCGCGAGTTCCGCTCGCGTTTTCCGCAAACGTATCTGAACTTGCAGACGGCCGCTACGCCGCAATTGATCGATCTGCTGCGTCAGGATCTGTTCGATCTGATACTGACTACCGGCAAGCTCGACGAACTCGACTTCGAGACCGAGATCATCAAGACGGTGCCGGCCGTATGCGTGCTGCCGCCTGGTCATCGGTTGAAAGATCAGTCCACGGTTCATGTGGAGGCGCTGCGCGGCGAGCCCTTGCTCTCGCTTGGAGAGATGGACGACCTGACCATCGCGATCAAGGCGGTGCTGGCTGCGCACGATATGCCGGTCGACTTTGCGATCCAGACCACGTCGTCCATCACCATCTGTGCGCTCGTGAGCGCGGGCATTGGCGTGGCAATCGTCAATCCGTATGTGGCGAGCACCTATGCCGGTCAGTTGCTGGTGAAACCGTTCGAGCCGACGATCGATGTGCCGGTGCGCATGGCGATGCCCGCGCACACTGCGCCATCGCTATTGAGCCGGCATTTCATCGATGTTCTGCGCGCGCATCTGGACACGATCGCCGGGTCCGCGCTCGACGTCTCCGCACGCCGATAAACTTTCTCGTTGTTCCGTTTCATTGGACCTATGATGTTTTCACCGCTGTCTTTGCGACAGCGGTTGACACGTCGCGTGCAAACTTCGGAGACGATCAATGCCGTGGTGAGCGCAGAGCCATTACGAATCGAACAACAGGAGTGCTGTCATGAGCAATCAGCCTGCGATCTTGCTGGTCCACGGTTTTTGGGGAGGAGCCGCCCATTGGAGCAAAGTCATCGTCGAGCTTGCGCGTCAAGGTCACGAATCGATTCGCGCCGTTGAATTGCCGCTGACCTCGCTTGCTGACGACGTCGAACGAACCAGCAAGATGATCGCCCAGATCGGCGGACCGGTCTTGTTGGTCGGTCATTCGTATGGAGGCGCGGTCATCACGCAGGCGGGCAATCATCCGAACGTGACGGGGCTCGTGTATATCGCGGCGTTCGCGCCGGATACGGGGGAGAGTCCGGGCGGCATCACGCAGCAGCGTCCGCCAGAGGCGGCCCGCCAATCTCGAGCCGGACAGCGACGGTTACCTGTGGATCAAGCCGGAGAAATTCCGTCAAAGCTTCTGTCAGGACCTGAGCGCCGATGAGGCGCTTGTCATGGCCGTCACGCAGAAGGCGCCATTAGCGGGAACGTTCGGAGACCCAATCACTTCGGCGGCATGGGCGCGGAAACCATCGTGGTATCAGATTTCCAGCGAAGACCGAATGATTCATCCGGAGAACCAGAAGATGATGTCCGCGCGGCTCAACGCAAGAAAGATCGTGACGCTTGCGGCTAGTCACGCGTCGCTCGCGTCGCGGCCCACGGAGGTCGCGGCGCTGATTCACGAGGCCGCGACGCAGCCGACAAGCTGAGTTTACGGACGAGTCTTGCGGCCACGCGGTTCTGTCCACGCCGACTACGCGACAGGACCGCGTGTGTGCAAGCGACTATGCGCGCAGTGCTACTTTTGCGCGCTTCGCTTGAACGTCTTGCCCGAGCAGCGCACCGATATGCGGCGCCATGATGCGCGCCACTTCCTGCATGACCGGCACCACCACGCTGTTGCCGAACTGACGATACGCCTGGGTGTCGCTCACGGGAATCACGAAGTCGTCGGGAAAGCCCATCAGACGGGCGCACTCGCGCGGCGTCAAGCGGCGCGGCCGTTCGCCCTGGCCTTGCGCGAGAAGAATCTCGGAGCCGTCCTTGTGGTAACGCGCCGACAGCGTGCGTGTGACGCTTTGCGGTGTGACCAACCCGAAGCCGAACCCGTTGCCAGCGGCGCGATGTTTGTCGGCGTAGGCCTGCAAGTACGCCCACAGATTCGGCGTCAACGTGTACTTCGGCTGAACCTTGCGCTGAACGTGATCGAAGAAACGCTCGCCGTCGTGCGGCAACAGCGGCTCGCTGCCGTCGGTCTTGTGCAGGATCGACGCGAGGCGCGGCCCGATTGCGGGCAAGCGCAGGTCGTCGAAAGAAAATTCGGTGTCCGAACGAAACCCGATAATCACGATTCGCTCGCGATGCTGCGGCGTGAAATGCTGCCCGTCGATGACCTTATAGTGCACGTCGTATTTCAACTCGTCGCGCAATACTTCGAGAATCGTTCGAAACGTATTGCCCTTATCGTGCGACATGAGGTTCTTGACGTTCTCGAGCACGAACGCGGCCGGACGTTTTGCATCGATAATGCGTGCGACGTCATAGAAGAGCGTGCCTTGCGTCGTGCATTCGAAACCATGCGGGCGGCCGAGCGAATTCTTCTTGCTCACGCCCGCGATGCTGAACGGCTGGCATGGAAAGCCGGCGAGCAGCACGTCGTGCGGCGGAATCTCGTCTTCCGCGAACGAAACGATGTCGCCGACGAACTGATGCGAGTCGTCGGCGTCGCGATGATTCTGCTGATACGTCTTCTTCGAGAACTCGTTCCATTCGCTCGTGAAGACGCACTGACCGCCATGTGCTTCAAAGCCGCGCCGAATCCCGCCGATGCCGGCAAAGAGATCGATGAAGCGAAAAGCCGGCGCGCCTTGCGCGAGCCCGCTGCGTGATTTCGTTCGCAGCATTTCACGCAACGCCGCTTGCGCAATCCGCGGGCAACTCTGATCGGTCTTCCAGCGGCGAATGGTTCGAACGTTTTTTCCGCAGCGTGCCGCGATTTCGGCCTGGCTATAGACCTGCAACGCTTGAGTGAGCAGGTCGTGGCTCGTCGCCAGGGTCATGTCGCGTGTCATGTGTTTTTCGCTGGGAATTTTGGCGGACATTTTGACCGTTCGATAACCGCCTGTCCAGGAATTTTGGGGCGCGATGTGGCGCGCCGGAACGTCGGCGGCGAAATGCGCTTGTCACGGTTGGATGTGTACGCTAGCAGCGTGACGCGAAGTCCCTGCGTTGCGACGTGTTCAGGCCGCGGCATGGTTCGCGGCCGTTTTTTTAGGGCGAGAAGGTCGTCGGCGACGGCGCATCGCCGTCGTTCGCGCGGCGGGCCGCGTCAGGCCGGCTGCGCTAGGCCGGGCCGCGTGAGGCAAGCGCGATGAAGCGGCGGCTAGACGGGGTGCCCCGCGCCGGATTCGTGCGTCGGCGGAAAGAGCGCCGCGGTCGCGGGCGCGAGTTCGTCCCACGGGACGGGCGGCTCGGCCTCGAACTGGTCGAGTTGGAGCAGGAGGCTGTCGACTGCGCAGAGCTGCGGGTGCGTGAGGCTGCCCGTATCGAGCAGCTTGTAGAGGCGCTCGCGCCAGTAGGCCGGCGCCAGGATCGGTCCGGCGAGGTCGCCTTGCAGCGACAGTCGCATGACACGCGCGATGTGCGTGATGTCGCCGTCGATCAGCGCGGCTTTCGACGATGCCGACAGGTTGATGGGTGTGCGGTCCATGGCTCCTCCATGGCCGCTATTACGGCCGGCTGAAGGGAAACTTTAGGGCTTCCGCGAAAAATATTCCTGCGGTTGGCGGCGCGCGGGCATTTCGCCCGCTTATGCGTGGCCGTTTCGGTCCGAAGAATGGCGGGCATGGCCGTTGCTCGATCCGGTTACTGGCGCAATATCGCGTCGGCATTGCTTTCAACCGGAGTCGAAGATGAACAAGGACCAGGTAAAAGGGGTAGGCGAACAGGTGAAGGGCAAGATCAACGAAGCCGTGGGCAAGGCAACCGATAACCCCGGCAAGGAACTCAAGGGCGATCTCCAGCAGGGCGCGGGCAAGGTTCAGCAGAGCTACGGCGACGCGAAGGAAGACGCCAAGGACGCCAGGGACGAAGCCAAGCGCAACAACCCGTAATCCCGTGTGATGCGGTTTGACGAAAGGGCGCCTCGGCGCCTTTTCTCTTTGCAGCGCAGATCCGGCCTGGGAGTAACCCGGCTTTGGCGCGCAGAGCGCGCCGCGCAGGCTGCGTCGCCTTTAGACTGAATGCATCCAACACGGAGGCCGCGCCAATGACACCGGAAAAAGTCCTTTCGATGTTCGAACGCCAGTATCTGGAGGGCAAAGCGCCCGTCGACCTCGAGGAAACCTGCGCGAATTTCGCGGCCTGGGTCGCGTCGACGTGGGAGCAGCTCGACGCCGGGCACAGGTCGCTGCTGGTGACGGTGGGCGCCGCGTTGTGGCGCGAGGGCTATAACGTGCGCGCGGGCAGCGCGACGAAAGATTTGTGGTGAGCGTCGGCTGACGTCGGGGGCCTGCCGGCTTCCGCACACGTTGCGCCGACTCGGTTTATATTTGGCCGTCGCCGGATCGGGACGATGCATTGAGGCCGCGCATTACGCATTGCGTGCTGGGCGCCGTATCAGCGCCGGCCGTGCCGCCATGCCGCCGAACTGGCTCTGTCGATCGTCCCGATACCGTTTTCATCCGCCATTCCCGCACAGGGCTACACCATCACATGACAGATCTGTCCGCATTCCCGATCACGAAGAAATGGCCCGCCGCGCATCCCGAGCGCCTGCAGCTCTATTCGCTGCCGACGCCCAACGGCGTGAAAGTGTCGATCATGCTCGAGGAAACCGGCTTGCCGTATGAGCCGCATCTGGTGCGCTTCGACACCAACGATCAGTTGACGCCCGAGTTCATGTCGCTCAACCCGAACAACAAGATTCCGGCGATCATCGATCCGAACGGGCCGGACGGCAAGCCGCTGCCGCTCTTCGAATCGGGCGCGATCCTGATCTATCTCGCGGACAAGACCGGGCAGTTGATTCCGCAGGACGCCGCCGGCCGTTACGAGGCCATTCAGTGGGTCATGTTCCAGATGGGCGGCATCGGTCCGATGTTCGGCCAGCTCGGCTTCTTCCACAAATTCGCGGGCAAGGAGTACGAGGACAAGCGTCCGCGCGATCGCTACGTCGCCGAATCGAAGCGCTTGCTCGGCGTGCTGGAGCAGCGTCTGGAGGGACGCGAGTGGATTCTCGGCGATCAGTACTCGATTGCCGATATTGCGACGTTTCCGTGGGTGCGCAATCTGATCGGTTTCTATGAAGCCGGCGAGCTCGTCGCGATTCAGGACTTTCCCAACGTTCAGCGCGCGCTGGCCGCGTTCGTCGCTCGGCCGGCGGTGGTTCGCGGGCTGGATAGTCCGAAGCGGGGTTAGCGGGGAGCGGGCGGGCGCTGCGCTGCGGGCCGCGGTTTTTGGTCGATGCCAGGATTCTCCGCGGCGAGGCGCTTGGACTGGCCAAGACCCGTGCGATAGCAGAGTTGGCAGGAAAAGCGGCGGACTGTCTGGGATCAAACGGCAGCAATGCTTTGCCGAGCGGACCTGCGATTGATGAAGTCAATTGGGAGGAGTTGGAAGCGCTTTACCGGGCAGGTGTTCTACCCCGTAAGGCGCCCCAGGACGTTGCGGACAAGACCAGGTCTCACTTCGTAATGAATGCCTTGAGCGACATACTGCGAATGTCGACGGTTACATTCGAAGACGCTCAGATTCGATAACGAGTGAGTTGCGCGTCGGTCAGAGGTTGATCCGCCGAAGTTCATCCGGATCGTCAGCCAGGTGAGCGGTGAGTGGCGCAGCGATGCCCATGTTTGGTCACGGTCCATCCGATCACAAACGACGTTAGCTAGACGTGCAGGAAAACGTTAGTTCCGCTTCCTGCGGTGTCCATCCGCGGACGCCATGCGTCTGCATATCGACCTGATGCATCTGCTGACCCTGCTGGCGGCAATATTCGTCGGCGCGTTTGAGGCTCGATGCCTTTACTTCGCCCCACGGCGTCATGCCGCCGCGAACCTGCGTAGTGACGATGTAGCGACCGTTGCCGGCCGGCGTAACGTCGGATATGGTGGTGCACGCGGCAAGCATGGTCAACGCTGCCAAGGCGGTCTTCATTTTCATTGTCGTCATCCCCGTGGGCTGCAATTGTGCAACCAACAGCGCGCTGGGGCAACATCCCTGGATCGTGCCGGAGGTTCGCCGGCACAGTGCGACCGAAGGCGAACGCGGCGACGCAAATACTGGAAGGGTAGTTGGTCCCCCTGGCAGGAATCGAACCTGCATCTAGCGCTTAGGAGGCACTTGTTCTATCCATTGAACTACAGGGAGCGGATAGCTACAACGGGGCGGACCGGACCCCTGATCTGTGATTGCCGCGCCGAAATGACGCCGCAAGCGCTTGCGTTTTCAGCCATGCAAGCGAGGGCAAGAGTATAGCAAAACCGTCCGAAACGACGTCACGCCCAACCTCAAAACTCCACCACCGCGAACTCCGCCTTGCCGACGTCGCACAGCGGGCAGCGCCAGTCCTCGGGAATCGCGGCAAAGCGGGTGCCGGGGGCGATGCCTTCTTCGGGCAAACCTTCTTCTTCGTTATAGATCCAGCCGCAAATCAGGCAAACCCAGCTCTTGTACTCAGTCACTTCCGTTACTTCGCTCACGACGTACTCTTCTCTCTTCAATGCAATGATCCCGCGCAGTCTGCCCCTTTTTCGGGCATCCGCGGAGAGCCGCAATATTACCGGAATTCGTCAACGGCATCGGCAATCGGATCTGATGCAGGCACGCACCAGCTCCGTCACGCACCGCGTGTATGCTGCTGACTCGCAGCGGCGCTGCGCATCGTGCGTGGCTCACGTTTCTAACAAGGAGAAAACGATGTTCAAAACCAGATGGTTGACCGGCGCGGCACTGGCTGGATTGCTGGCGGCGTCCGGCGCGGCGCAGGCGGCAAGCGTGTCCTTCGTGCAGCCGACGGACGGCGCGACCGTCAGCAATCCCGTCCACGTGGTATTCGCCGTCGACGGCATGAAGATCGCCCCGGCCGGCACGATGACGGACGGCACGGGCCATCATCATCTGCTGGTGGATGGCAAGCCGCTGCCGAAAGGCGAGGTGATTCCCGCCAACGACAAATCGCTGCACTTCGGCAAGGGTCAGACGGAAACGGACCTGACACTGCCGCCGGGCGACCATACACTGACGCTGCAATTCGGCGACGGCGCACATCGCTCTTATGGTCCCGGACTCAGCAAGACCATCACCGTGCATGTGAAATAGCGCGCGCCGCCGGATCGCAAATGGCCGGGCGCGCGTCGGCATCGCCCGGCAGCCGCTTCATGCGCGCGTTCGCACGCTCGCAAGGAGATAAGAGCCGACGCAAGCCACCCGAGCCGACCGTCGACGCCAGGCATCGCGACGCGGCGCGTTCGTCCTATATCTTCCTGCATACAGGCACCCGCTCGCGCGCCCGGTACAATGAGCAGTTCCGAATCCTCGCTGTCTTCTCCAATTTCCCATGTCGCTTTACACCATTACCGGAGCGCAACTGGCGTTCGGTCACGTCGCGTTGCTCGATCACGCGGACTTCTCTCTCGAACCGGGCGAGCGGGTCGGTCTGATCGGCCGCAACGGCGCGGGCAAGTCGTCGCTGCTGAAGATCGTCGCCGATCTCGCGAAGCCCGACGACGGCCTCGTCACGCGCCAGCAGAGTCTGACCACGGTGTACGTGCCGCAGGAGCCGGAGTTCGATACCGACGACACCGTCTTCGAAGCCGTCGCGGCCGGCCTCACGCACGCCCGCGCGCTGCTCGACGAATACGACGCGGTCGCCAACCAGCTCGCGGATGAACCGGAAGGCGCGCAGCACGACGCGCTGATGGCGCGCATGAACACGCTGCAATCGTCGCTGGACACCACGAACGCCTGGAATTGGAGCACGCGCGTCGCCACCACGCTGCAGCAGATCGGCCTGAACGGCGAGGCGCGCGTGGGTTCGCTGTCGGGCGGCATGCAAAAGCGCGTCGCGCTGGCTCGCGCGCTGGTCGTGCAGCCGGACGTGCTGCTGCTCGACGAGCCGACCAACCACCTGGATTTCGACGGCATCCGCTGGTTGGAAGATCTGCTGGTGTCGCAGCGCGCGGCGCTCCTCTTCATCACCCACGACCGCGCGTTTCTCGACCGCGTCGCCACGCGCATCGTCGAACTGGATCGCGGGCGTCTGCTGTCGTATCCGGGCAACTTTTCGGCTTATCAGACGCGCAAGGCGCAGCAACTGGAAATCGAGCGCGTCGAAAACGAAAAGGCCGACAAGCTGCTCGCACAGGAAGAAGTCTGGATTCGCAAGGGTGTCGAGGCGCGGCGCACGCGCAGCGTCGGCCGCATCGCGCGGCTCGTCGAAATGCGCAACCAGCGCGCGGAACGCCGCAACGTCCAAGGCAACGTCAAGCTCGACGTCGGGCAGGGCGAGAAGTCGGGCAAGATCGTCGCGGAACTGACGGATGTCACGAAGCGCTACGGCTCGCGCACGGTGATCGACCGCTTCACCGGGACCGTCATGCGCGGCGACAAGATCGGCTTTGTCGGTCCGAACGGCGCGGGCAAGACCACGCTGCTGAAGATCATCCTCGGCGAATTGAAGCCGGACGAGGGCACGGTGCGCGTCGGCACCAATCTGCAGGTCGCGTATTTCGACCAGATGCGCGCGCAACTGGACCTGGACAAAAGTCTCGCCGACACCATCAGCCCCGGCAGCGAATGGGTCGAGGTCAACGGCCAGAAAAAGCACGTCATGAGCTATCTCGGCGACTTTCTGTTCGCGCCGGAGCGAGCGCGTTCGCCGGTCAAGTCGCTGTCGGGCGGCGAGCGCAACCGGCTGCTGCTCGCGCGTCTCTTCGCGCGGCCGGCCAATGTGCTGGTGCTCGACGAGCCGACCAACGACCTCGATATTCCCACGCTCGAACTGCTTGAAGAACTGCTCACGGACTATGACGGCACCGTGCTGCTCGTGAGCCACGACCGCGCGTTTCTGGATAACGTCGCGACGTCGGTGATCGCGTCGGAGGGCGGCGGCAAGTGGCGCGAGTATGTGGGCGGCTTCACCGACTGGCAGTTGCAAAGCGAGCGCTCGCAGCAGTTGGCGCAGGAAGCACAGAAAGAGGCGAGCAGGGACGCGGCTAAGGACACAACTAAGGACACAACGAAAGACGCGGCTAAAGACGCCAATAAAGACACAGCCAAAGACGCCTCCGCCAACGACAACACAGCCGGCCGCAATCCGCAGCGCGCGGCCAAGCTGTCGTTCAAGGAGCAGCGCGAACTCGAGGCATTGCCGCAGAAAATCGCCGCGCTGGAGGCCGAGCAGAAAACCATCGGCGCCCAGCTTGAAGAAGGCTCGATCTTCGCGAAGGACCCACAGGAAGGCACGCGTCTTTCCGAACGCTATGCCGCCATCGACGAAGAACTGCTGGTCGCGCTCGAGCGCTGGGACGAACTCGAAAACCGTCGCAAATGAGGCGGCAAGCGCCGGCGTCTTTCGTCGTCGGCGCTTTCGCTTGCATGTGGACCGCGCCTTGTCCGAATGGCCAATCGTGTGCGCCGTGAATTGCCGCCAGGTTCGAAATCAGTAAAATACCCCGCGAACAAGGCATCCCCGGCGTTTTCACCAGCGGTGGCGCTGGGCCGCGATGCAGCGCCCAATCAGGGGAATGCTGTAAATGCGCACGAACGCCGCGCGCTCATCACGCGGCGAACGAGCGCAACCCATGCGACAAACAGCTTGCCCGCATCGCGGGCATCCCACCTAACCACGTTGTTTCGTTTCGCTTTTTTTGAAAACTCAACGCATTGTCCACGGACTTATCAACCGGACCTGTGGACAACGATGAACCGACGCACCCGAGTCAACCATGTCCACGAAAAAGCCAAACGCCGCGTATAGCGAAGCGTCGATCAAGGTGTTGAAGGGTCTCGAGCCGGTCAAGCAACGGCCCGGCATGTATACCCGCACCGAGAATCCGCTGCACATCATTCAGGAAGTCATCGACAACGCGTCGGACGAAGCCCTCGGCGGCTACGGCCGGCAAATCACGGTCACGCTGCACGCGGATCATTCGGTGTCGGTCGAAGACGACGGCCGCGGCATCCCCTTCGGCCTGCATCCGGAAGAAGGCGTGCCGGTCGTCGAAATCGTGTTCACGCGCCTGCACGCGGGCGGCAAATTCGATAAAGCCGCTGGCGGCGCGTACACGTTTTCGGGCGGCCTGCACGGCGTCGGCGTGTCGGTCACCAACGCGCTGTCCACGCGCCTCGACGTCACCGTATGGCGTGACGGCAAGGTCGCCGCGCTCAGCTTCGCCAACGGCGACGTCGCCAAGCCGCTCGAAGTGCGCGCCGCAGCCAGGGGCGAAAAGAAGTCGGGCACGCGCGTGACCGCATGGGCGAATCCGAAGTACTTCGATTCGCCGAATCTGCCGCTCGGCGAACTGCAGCGTCTGCTGCGCTCGAAAGCGGTCTTGTTGCCGGGCGTCGAAGTCACACTCGTCAACGAGCGAACCGGCGAACAGCAAAGCTGGAAATACGAAGACGGCTTGCGCGGCTATCTGCTCGAAGGCATGAGCGGCAGCGACCTGCTGATTCCGCTTTTCGAAGGCGAGCGTTACGCCGAAAACTCGCGCGCGAACGAAGAGACGTTTGCCGAAGGCGAGGGCGCGGCGTGGGTCGTCGCGTGGAGCGAGGAAGGGCCGCTCACGCGTGAGTCGTACGTCAATCTGATTCCGACGCCCGCGGGCGGCACGCACGAATCCGGCTTGCGCGAAGGCTTGTTCCAGGCGGTCAAGAGTTTCGTCGAGTTGCACAACCTGCAGCCGAAGGGCGTGAAGCTGCTCGCCGAAGACGTGTTCGCGCGCGTGTCGTTCGTGCTGTCGGCGAAAGTGTTGGACCCGCAGTTCCAGGGGCAAATCAAGGAACGCCTGAATAGCCGCGACGCGGTGAAGCTCGTGTCGTCGTTCGCGCGTCCCGCGCTCGAATTGTGGCTCAACCAGCACGTCGAGCACGGCAAGAAGCTCGCGGACCTCGTCATCAAGCAGGCGCAGGCGCGCACGCGTGCCGGGCAAAAGGTCGAGAAGCGCAAGAGTTCGGGCGTGGCCGTGCTGCCCGGCAAGCTGACCGATTGCGAATCGACGGAAATCGGCCGCAACGAGTTGTTCCTCGTCGAGGGCGATTCGGCGGGCGGCTCCGCGAAAATGGGCCGCGACAAGGAGTTCCAGGCGATCCTGCCGCTGCGCGGCAAGGTGCTGAACACGTGGGAAACCGAGCGCGACCGTCTCTTTGCGAACAACGAAGTGCACGACATTTCGGTGGCGATCGGCGTCGATCCGCACAGCCCCGACGACAAGATCGATCTGTCAAATCTGCGCTACGGCAAGATCTGCATTCTGTCGGACGCGGACGTGGACGGCTCGCACATCCAGGTGTTGCTGCTCACGCTGTTCTTCAAGCACTTCCCGCAACTGATCGAACGCGGTCATGTGTGCATCGCGCGTCCGCCGCTCTTTCGCGTCGACGCACCCGCGCGCGGCAAGAAGCCCGCGCAGAAGCTGTACGCACTCGACCAAGGCGAGCTCGAGGCGATTCTCGACAAGCTGCGCAAGGACGGCGTGCGCGACACGCAATGGTCGATCAGCCGCTTCAAGGGGCTGGGTGAAATGAGCGCCGAACAACTATGGGATACGACGATGAACCCGGACACGCGGCGTCTCACGCCGGTGGCGCTCGGCGAGCTCGACTACGACGCCACGGTCGCGCGCATGACCATGCTGATGGGCAAGGGCGAAGCGGCGTCGCGCCGCAACTGGCTCGAAGAAAAGGGCAATGAAGTCGAAGCGGATATCTGAGCGGTGCAAGCCAGCGCTCCCGCACGAAACCTCACGCCAAACACGATACGGATTCTAGATGGACGACGATAACACTCTCGACCTTTTCACCGAGCCGCCGCCGCCCGAAGGCGACTTCCTGACGCTCGGCAATTACGCGGAGCGCGCGTATCTCGACTATGCGGTGAGCGTGGTCAAGGGCCGCGCGCTGCCGGATGTCTGCGACGGCCAGAAGCCGGTGCAACGCCGCATCCTGTTCGCGATGAACGACATGGGTCTGTCCGACAACGCCAAGCCGGTGAAGTCGGCGCGCGTGGTCGGCGACGTGCTCGGTAAGTATCACCCGCACGGCGACCAGTCGGCGTACGACGCGCTCGTGCGTCTCGCGCAGGATTTTTCGATGCGCTATCCGCTGATCGACGGCCAGGGCAACTTCGGCTCTCGCGACGGCGACGGCGCGGCGGCGATGCGGTACACGGAAGCGCGCCTGACGCCGATCGCGAAGCTGCTGCTCGCCGAAATCGACCAGGGCACCGTCGACTTCATGAAGAACTACGACGGCGAGTTCGACGAGCCGCGGCTCTTGCCCGTGCGTCTGCCGTTCGTTTTGCTGAACGGCGCGTCGGGCATCGCGGTCGGTCTCGCGACTGAAATTCCGTCGCACAATCTGCGCGAAGTCGCGGCTGCCACGGTCGCGATGATCCGCAATCCGAAGATCACGCACGCGGAGTTGATGGAGCATGTGCCGGGGCCGGACTTCCCAGGCGGCGGCCAGATCATTTCGAGCGAAGCAGAAATCTCGGCGGCGTATGAAACGGGCCGCGGCAGTCTGAAGGTGCGCGCCCGCTGGAAGATCGAGGACCTCGCGCGCGGCCAGTGGCAACTGGTCATCACCGAATTGCCGCCGAACACGGCCGCGCAGAAGGTGCTCGAGGAAATCGAGGAGCAGACCAATCCGAAGATCAAGCTCGGCAAGAAGGCGCTCACGCCGGAACAGTTGCAGGGCAAGCAGACCATGCTCGGCCTGCTCGACGCCGTGCGCGACGAGTCGGGCAAGGACGCGCCCGTGCGCCTCGTATTCGAGCCGAAGTCGAGCCGCATCGATCAGACGGAGTTCGTCAACACGCTGCTCGCGCATACGAGCCTGGAGTCGAACGCGTCGCTGAATATGGTGATGGTGGGCGGCGACGGCCGGCCGCGTCAGAAGGGCTTGAGCGAAATCCTGCACGAGTGGATCGCGTTCCGTTTCGCGACGGTCACGCGCCGCACGCGTCATCGTTTGACGAAGGTGGACGACCGGATTCACATCCTCGAAGGCCGGATGATCGTCTTCCTGAACATCGACGAAGTGATCCGCATCATTCGCGAGTCGGACGAGCCGAAGGTCGCGTTGATGGCCGCCTTTGGCTTGTCCGACCGGCAGGCCGAAGACATCCTCGAAATCCGGCTGCGTCAGTTGGCGCGGCTCGAGAAGATCAAGATCGAGAAGGAACTCGCGGAACTGCGCGACGAGAAGGCGAAGCTCGAAGAACTGCTCGGCAGCGAATCGGCGATGAAGCGTCTGCTCATCAAGGAAGTTGAAGCCGACGCGAAGCAATACGGCGACGAGCGCCGCACGCTGATCCAGCAGGAAAAGCGCGCGACGTACGAAGCCCGCGTGGTCGACGAACCGGTCACGGTCGTGGTCTCGCAAAAGGGCTGGGTACGCGCGCTGAAGGGCCACGGGCTCGACACCGCGGGCTTCACGTTCAAGGCCGGCGACAGTCTCTACGCGGCGTTCCAGTGCCGCACGCCGGACACGCTCATCGCGTGGGGCAGCAACGGGCGCGTCTATTCGGTCGCGGTGGCGTCGCTGCCGGGCGGCCGCGGCGACGGCGTGCCGGTCACGTCGCTGATCGAAATGGAGTCGGGCAGCCATCTGATGCATTACTACGCGGCGTCGGCGGATCAGGCGTTGCTGCTCGCGTCGAGCAACGGCTTCGGCTTCATCGCGAAGGTCGGCGACATGGTGAGCCGCGTGAAGGCAGGCAAGTCGTTCATGACGATCGACGCAGGCGCCGCGCCGCTCGCGCCCATGCCGATGCTGCCGGACGCGACGCAGGTTGCGTGTCTGTCGTCGGCGGGTCGCCTGCTGGTGTTCGGCATCGACGAAATGAAGACGCTGTCGGGCGGCGGCCGCGGCGTCACGCTGATGGCGCTCGACGACAAGGAAACGCTGGTGCAGGCGCTCGCCATCAACGCGGCCGGCGTGATGCTGATCGGCGCGCGCCGCGGCGGTCGGCTGGACGAAGAAAAGCTGAGCGGCGCCGCGCTCGCCGCGCATGTCGGCAAGCGGGCACGCAAGGGCCGTGCGCCGGAGAGCAAGCTCAAGCTCGAAGGCATGCGTCCGGTGCCGGTTGCCTGACGAAGATTCATGTTGAAAGCGGCCGACGTCTGCTAGCATGCAAGGCGCTGGCCGTGCAAGTCATTGCAGTACAGCGCATTGCAGTACAGCGCATTGCAGTACAGCGCGCGGCAAATTCGGGGGCGGCGTCGCGGTATCGAGTCGAAGTACCAGCGAAGTAGCAGGTCGCGGTACTTCGTCGAGACATCAGCCGCGCTGCAATAACAACAAGAAAAACGACGCAAGCCACGGGCGTTTTGGAACTGCACGCAGGGCGTGCGGTCGAACGCGCTCAATAGCCGCTGCTCATATCATTCGGCATAAGCGGTGTGGCGTCGTCGGAGAGGAATACAACATGAACAAGGCTATCGAACTCGCGCTCTTTCTACATCTGCTCGCAGTCGCGGTGTGGGTGGGCGGGATGATCTTCGCGCACTTCTGCTTGCGCCCCGCCATAGCCGATCTCTCGCCGCAATTGCGCTTGCCGTTGTGGGAATCGGTGTTTGGCCGCTTCTTCAATTGGGTGGCGGCTTCGGTGCTCGTCATTCTGCTGACGGGCGGTTTCCTGCTGATGCAATTCGGCGGCGGTCACGCCACCTGGCCGTTGCATGCAATGGCCGGCCTCGGCATCGTCATGATGCTGATCTTCGGGCATATCCGGTTCGCCGTATTTCCGCGCATTCGCCGCGCAGTGCAGGCGCAGAAGTGGCCTGACGGCGCGCAGGCGGTCGGCACGATCCGGCGTCTCGTGCTGATCAACATCGTGCTCGGTGTCGTGACGGTCGGCTTCGCGGTGCTGTCACGCGGATTCTGATCGCGCTAAGCCCACGCGCCATACGCAAGCCACAGCCCGCACGCAATCGCCACGGTGCCGTACACCGCATATACGGGCAGCTTGAGCTTCGCGAAGCACATCGCCGAGAACACGGCGGTCAGCAGATAGACCGGTTGCAGCGGCACATGTCCGGCGATACGCAGCACGGCCACCGCGAGGAACGCGGTGGTGACGGCGCGCAGAATCCGCATGCCATGCTCGAATCGCGGATTCATTTTCAACTGATGCAGATGCCGCTGCGCCAGCACGACGAGGCATCCCGACGGCACGAACAGCGCGAGCGTGGCGAGCAGCGCGCCCGCCCAGCCGTCGACGAGATAGCCGAAGAACGGCACCACGTTCAGCAGCGGTCCGGGCGAGATCGGCGACAACGAAAAAGCCAGCGTGAAGTCGTTGTCGGAGACGCCGATGGTCGGCGTGACGAACAGCGTCTTGAGCACCGGCAACGCGGAAAAGCCGCCGCCGAAGAGCGTCATGCCCGCGCCGGCGAGCCGCGGCCATAGCAGCGCGAGATCGTAGCGATGCGGCAGCGGCAGCGCGAAAAGCAGCACGAATACGCACAGCATGGCGAGTATCTGCCAGTCGCCTCGCGAGAACGACACGACAAAGCGCGTGTTGCGCACGGGGCTCACCACCCAGCCGGCGCCGAATGCCGCGCTCAGCATCAGCACATAAGCCGCCGGGCTGTGTGCATAGAAGAGCGCGAAGCAGCCGACCACCGCCGCCGTCCATTCGAGTTTGCCGCGCACGAGCGCGCGCGTCTGCTTGTACCAGGTGATGCCGATCAGCGTGGCGAGCACCACGCTAAAGTGATTCAGCAAGGTCTGCGACGCGAAGGTGCGCACGAGCGGCGTGCGGTAAAAGATCGCGAAGAGCGTCATCAGCATGAAGAAGGGCAGCACGCTCGCGATGCCCGCGACCCATGCGCCGGCACGTCCGCGCAGCGCGTGTCCGAGCTGCACGGCAACGTTGCAGCCCACCGGCCCCGGCACCATCCACGCAAGCGCGATCAGATCGGAGAACGCGACGCGCGAGAGCCGGGCCTCGCGCTCGACGTAGTGATTCTCGAGCTGCGCCATTAGCGCGAGGCCGCCCCATGACAACGCCGACAGGCCGAGCACGACCTTGAACAGCGTCCATAGCGGTTCCCGCTCCCCTCGTCTTGCAGCTTCGTGGCTTGTTATCGTGTGCATGGCGCCACGGGCGTCCGCGAGGCGGGCGCCCGTCCTGTGATCCTTTGATGTTGCGCGCGGCCGGCCGGTCCGACGGCATCGCGCGAGAACGCAATACAGCGAGAATGTAGCCGGTTTTGCGCGGCCGCGGTATGGATGGGCTTGCAAAGCCGCAGCGTTAGATGAAGCCCTCGGCGCGCGCCTTCTGCACCCTGTCTAACCGTTCGTGCTGGTGCTCGTGCTGTTTGCTTCCTGAACCGGGCGCCGGCCGGCCATGCCGCACACGCCGAAACGTTCGAGCAGCGCGGGAATCGCGTCGACCGGAACGGGGCGCGAAAACAGAAAACCTTGCGCTTCGATATGGCCGAGCGCGGCGAGCCACGCAATCTGCTCTTCGGTTTCCGTTCCTTCGACCACCACCGTGAGCCCGAGCGAGCGCGCCAGATTGACGATCGCGGTGACCATCACGCAGACGCTGCGGTCGCCCGGAATAGCCTGGACGAACGAGCGGTCCACCTTCAGCGTGTCCACCGAAAAACGGTTCAGATACGAGAGCGACGAATAGCCGGTGCCGAAGTCGTCGAGTGCAATGCGCACGCCGAGACGCTTGAGCGCAAAGATTTTTTCGGAGACGAGTTCGGGATACTCCATCATCGCCGTCTCCGTGATTTCGAGTTCGAGGCGGCGCGCGGAAATGCCGCTTTCCTCGATGGCGTGCGAGATCGTCTCGTACAGATCGCCGCGCCAGAACTGCACCGCCGAAATGTTCACCGCGAGCGACAGCGTGTCGTAGCCTTGCTGCTGCCAGACCGCGAGTTGCCGGCACGCGGTCTCGATCACGAAGTCGCCGATCGGCACGATCAGTCCCGTGGACTCCGCGACGGGAATGAACTCGTTGGCCGGAATCAGACCGTGCTGCGGATGATTCCAGCGCACCAGCGCCTCGAAGCCGGTGATGCAGCGGCGCGTCAGATCGATCTTCGGCTGATAGGCGAGAAAGAGTTGCCCTTCGGCGAGCGCCACGCGCAACTGCTGCTCCCACTTCATCAGATGGTCCGCGCGATGCGAGAGTTGCGGCGAATAGAACTGGTAGCAGTTCTTGCCCGCGTCTTTCGCGCTGTACATCGCGAGGTCGGCTTTTTTCAGCAGATCGATCTCGCTTTCGTTCGCCACCGAATAAAGCGCGATGCCGATGCTCGCATGCAGCACGAAGGAACTGCCGCGCACTTCGAACGGTTTCGCGAACGCTTCAGCCGCTGCTTCGGCAAGCGCCACCGCGCGCTTTTCCACGTCCTCGCCCTTGATCACGACCACGAACTCGTCGCCGCCGATGCGGCTCAACGTGCCGCCGTCCGCGACCGCCGTGGCGAGACGCGAGGCCGTCATTTGCAGCACGATGTCGCCGGCGTTGTGGCCGAGCGTGTCGTTGACCGTCTTGAAGTTATCGAGGTCGATAAAGAGAATCGCGAGATGGCCGAGGTTGTGCGGCTGCGCCACTTCCTGGCGCAGGGTGCGCAAGGTCGAATAGCGATTGCGCAGGCCGGTCAGCAGATCGTATTCGACCAGATGCGTCATTTCGCGCTCGCGGCCGAGCAGTTTGCCGATCAGACCGGTTGCGACCGCGAAGAAGCTCAGCATGGCGAGCGAGATGAAACCCGCCATCAGCAGATAGACGTTGCGCGTGTGGTTGTAGTCGGCGAATTCCTCGGCTTGCGACAGGCCCACGAGCACGCCGAGCGGATAGCCGTCGATATGCCGGTACGACACGATGCGCGTGACGTTGTCGAGCGAATCGACGTAGGTGCCCGACACGTGTTCCGAAGTCGGATACGAGCCGCTTGCCGAAAACGTGCCGCTCGCGTTCACGACGCTGCCGGTGCGCCGCGCGAGCACGGTGCCGTTGTCGGAGATCACCGCGATCACGCCTTCACGGCCGATTGCCGCGTTGTTGTAGAAGTCGCTCGTGAAATAGCTCGGGTCTTCCGACACGACCACGACGCCCGCGAACGAGCCGTCCGGATGATTCAGACGCCGCGTCATCTGCAAGGTCCAGTGGCCGGATACGCGGCCGAGCACGGGCTTGCTGATATACAACTGGTCGTCGTTTTCGTGCTCGTGAACCTTGAAGTGCTCGCGATCCGACAGATCGATACGCTTGGGATTGAGTTCGGCGGTGTTGGCGATGAGTTGGCCGTGCTCGTCGATCAACGACACCTGTACGAGCGTCTCGCTTTGCACGACGCCTTTTTCCACCGTGCTGGCAAGGTCGAAACGCCCCGGCGTTTTCTCGAACTCGTATTTGACGAAGCGCGTGATCTGATCGACCTGGTGAATCGCCTTGATCGTATGCTGTTCGAGCGCCGCTGAGAGAATTGCGGCAGACGCCATCGCTTCGCGATTGGTGGCTTCTTTTTCGACCGAAAGACGCGCGAAGATCACAGTCCACAGCAGGATCAAGACGAGCACGCCGAGCGCGGGAATGGCAAGCAGCGCGCGACGGCGCGATACAGCGGGATCGCGGCGGCTTCGGGCTTCGCGCTGATCGGAGAAGCGGGGTTTGCTCATCAGGCGGCCCGTGCCCAGCTGCCGGCCGGTTGCGAACGCGCGAGCGTGGACTGCGCTGTTTTCATGGGTGGCTGCATGGAGTTGCCGGAACTGCTGCGCAAGAAGAAACGGCGTGGTTTCGCGCCTGATCGTCTGCACCGGGCCGGGTACGTTTCGATATTACTTAATGCCACTGGATTAAGGAAGGGTCCCGGCATCGGGTATACGCGGGCGCGGTCCGCGGCCGTATAAGGGCTATTTTGCGGGCTGTTTTGCGCTTCGCTTATAGGTTTGCTTATAGGCTCGCTTTCAGGTTCGCTTTCGAATCCGCTCCATGCCCGGGCGGCCCGCGAATCCGGGCACGCGCGGGATCGGATGCTGGCGGTCGTTGTATTCGGATGATCCATCGGGATTCGGCGCTCCGGCATGGCGGCTTGTACCTGCGTGATCTTTTGGGCGGTTTGGTTATCCGTGCCGCATCGCGCGAGCGCGGCAAACGGCTTTTTGTGGCTAAACGTGCTTAAGCGTGGCTAAAAGAGGTGAGTCGCGTACGGCTTATCGTCACCGACTTGCAGCGGCATCGCCGTTGCTTTAGCTGGGCTCGCGGGAAGCCAGCAAACGACGGGCCGCTCACGGCATACGGAACGTGCCGTCGACGACCGTCACCGACGACCCGCCGATCCACGTCTTGCCGTTTGCGTCGTCGTAGCGCACGAACACCTGGCCGGCGCGTCCGAGCGCGGTGCCCTGGCGCGCGGTATAACTCGCGCCCGGCCGCAAATTCTGCGCGCTCAACAGACCCGCGAGCGCCGCATTGGCACTGCCGGTAACAGGGTCTTCGCCGACGCCGAACGCGCCGCCCACCATCAGGCAACGCACTTCGAAGGTGGCGGGGCCACCGGCATCGTGCGGACCGTACGCAGCGACGCCGTGTGCGCCGACCGCGCGGACGATTTGCGCGAGCGCGGCCGCGTCGGGCTCGAGCGCCAGACAATCGCGCGCCGAATTCATTCGCACGATGAGCCACGGCGCGCCGTTATCGACGGCAGACGGCGCGGCGCTGAAATCAATCGCGTTGCTGCGCATCGCCGCGGAAAGCGCGGCGTACTGCTGTTCGGGCAACGGCACGACGCGCGCGGGCGGCGCGGCGAACGCCCACGCGCCGTGCGCCTCGCCCGGACCTTCGCTGTCGGATTGCAACTCGACGAGCCCAACGCCGCATTGCTGGATGAGCTTGCCTGGCTGCTTCGGCTGATAGCCGCTTTCGAGCAGCGCGTGCGCGGTGCCGAGCGTCGGATGACCGGCAAAGGGCAATTCGCCGTGCGTCGTGAAGATGCGCACGCGATAGTCGGCGGCCGGGTCAGTCGGCTTCGACAGGAAAGTTGTTTCGGACAGATTGGTCCAGTGCGCGATCGCCTGCATCTGAGCGGCGCTGAGCGCGTCGGCGTCGAATACGACGGCGAGCGGATTGCCTTTGAACGGCACTGACGTGAATACGTCGACCTGCTTGAAACGAACTGTGTTGGCGGGCATCGGGCGTGGTCCGTCGATCCTGCGGTTGGTATGGTTCGCGGATTCTATCTGCTGCCGCCGGAACGATCCACCTCGCCACAAATGCAAAACGCGCCGCGGGTGCCTGACACCTCGCGACGCGTTCTGTCGAGCGCCCGGCCGAACCGCGCCTCGCGCTCGTAACGCTGCGTGAACTTATGCGACGCCGCGTTACTCGACTTCCGCGATCATCTCGATCTCGACGCATGCGCCGAGCGGAATCTGCGCGACGCCGAACGCCGAGCGCGCATGCTTGCCGCGCTCGCCGAACACGTCGGCGATCAGTTCGGACGCGCCGTTCGTGACCAGATGCTGCTCGGTGAAGTCGAGCGTGGAGTTGACGAGACTCATCAGCTTGACGATGCGCTTGACGCGGTTCAGGTCGCCCACGTGCGCGTGCAGGGTCGCGAGCAGGTCGATGGCGATCGAGCGCGCGGCCACTTTGCCTTCTTCAGTGCCGATGTCGGCGCCGAGCTTGCCCGCCCACACCTTGCCGTCTTTCTTCGCGATGTGGCCGGACAGGTACACCGTATTGCCGCTTTGCGCGCTCATCACATAAGCGGCGGCCGGCGCGCCGGCGTTGGGCAGTTCGATGCCCAGTTCCTTGAGCTTGTCGTACACATTCGTTTGAGCCATGTTGTCCTCGGTCGGTAGTGAAAAAACGGAAGAAGCGGAAGCGGGCGAAAACGCAAAAGCGGGCGATGGCCCGCTTGCCTTTATAGCTTCGCGCGGATCAGCGCCGCGAGACGCGCCACGCCTTCGTCGATCTTTGCCGGCGGCACCGTGACGAACGACAGACGCAGCGTGTTGTGCTGCGCCTCGTTCGCGAAGAACGGACCGCCCGGCACGAACGCGACATTCTGCGCGACGGCTTCCGCGAGCAGCTTCATGCTGTCGATCTGCGCGGGCAGATTCACCCACACGAACATGCCGCCTTCCGGCCGATTCCACGTCACGCCTTCGGGCATGTAGCGTTCGAGCGAGTTCAGCATGGCCGCGCACTGGTCGCGATACAGCTCGCGAATGGTCGGCACGTGCGTGTCCAGAAAGCCGTCCTTGATCACTTCATGGACGATGCGCTGCGTGAAGCTCGGCGTATGCAGATCGGTGGCCTGTTTCGCCTGCACGAGTTTGAAGATCAGCTCTTCGGGCGCGATGATGTAGCCGACCCGCAGACCCGGCGCCAGCACCTTCGAGAACGAACCGAGGTGGACGATGTGATCGGGCGCCATCGACAGCATGGTCGGCAGCGGTTCGCCCGCGTAATCGAGCGCGCCGTAGGGGTCGTCTTCGATCACCGGGAACGGCGCGGTTTTCGCGAACGCGGCGAGCGCGCGGCGGCGCTCGACCGGCAGGCGGCGGCCCGTCGGATTCTGAAAATTCGGTTGTGCGTACAACAGGCGCGCGCCGGCGGTGAGCTCGGGCGTGAGTGTTTCGGGGATCAGCCCGTGTTCGTCGGTCGGCACCTGGACGTAGCGCGGCTCGTACATCGAGAACGATTGCAGCGCGCCGAGATACGTAGGCGTTTCGACCAGCACGGGGCTTTCCGGACACACCAGCACCTTGCCGAGCAGATCGAGCGCCTGTTGCGAGCCGGTCGTGATCAGCACCTGACTGGCGCGGATCTGTGCGCCGTTCACCGAATAGCGCGCCGCGACCCATTCGCGCAGCGGCGCGTACCCTTCGGTCGCGCTGTACTGGAGCGCCGCGGCGGGCGCGTCGCGCAGAATGCGGTCGGACGCTTCGCGCATGCGTTCAGCCGGGAACGTGGCCGGCGAGGGCAGGCCGCCCGCGAACGAAATGACTTCAGGCCGTTCCGTGACCTTCAGAATCTCGCGGATCGCCGAGCTCGTGAGCTTGCGTGCGCGTTCGGACAATTGCCACGTGGGGGCTTTCAGGTCGCTTTGGTCCATGGTCTCCTCTGCTGGTGTCTCTGGAACCGGTCAAAACTTCGATTATCGCGCGAGTCGGCGACCCGCGCGCGCTGCTTATTTAAGGGTCCGTAGACCGCTCGGTGTTTCGAATTCGGCGACGAGCGCGGCGGGGCCGTCGGTGGCCTGCACGTCGATCAGATGCGCGGCGCCCAGCCACTGCAATTGCGCCGCCACCGTATCGGCTTGCGGATGCACGCCTTTGAGCGCTTTGAGCGCGATGCCGGTCTCGGGCAATACCGTCGACGGATGCCGCGCCGTGTCCCACTGGATCAGCGACGGCAGCACGCCGTCGCCGGCGCCTTGCCAGGCGGGGAAGGCGCCGTCTTCCGGCACCGACAGGCCCCACGCGAAGTCGCCGCGCGTGAGCGGCACGATCGGCGGAATGCGCTGCGGATATTGCGCCTGCCACGTCGGCAGATGCTTCGGCCGGTCGACGCGGGCCACCCAATGCGACAGATACGGGCCGTTTTCGAGGCGAGCGTGGGTCGCCGGGGCGTCGAGCGCGAAGAGGCGCGGGCGGGGCGCGGCGGTTTCCGTGGCTTCGCGGGCGACGTCGGCATGCGGGTCGGCGGCGATTACTTCCAGATACGCGCCGCCCCACAGGTTCAGCAGCCGGTTGTGCGTGCGCATTAACGGATGCGCGCCGCCGCCGGCCGGTTCGACCCCGAGGATATCGGCGACGTACTGCACGCCTTCGTCGAGCGTGCGGGCGGAAACGACGAGATGATCGAGACGTAGCGGATGTGCGGTCATTGCGGATCGGGAAACGGGTTTCTACGGTAGGTCTGGCCTGCGCCGCGTGCCGGTTGCGGCGTGCCGGTTGCGCGGGCGCCGGGGTCGTAAGCATAACCGTTCGCGGGCGCGGCGCATCGGCGGATTGGGCGATGGGCGGGCTGCGTGGGTTGCGCGGGTGAATTTCGCGCTGGCTTTGGTGGTTTGAGGTGCGTGCAGGCTCGGTTGTTTGCTTGCGCGCTCGTCGGCACTGTCTGCTGGTTGCTGACTCGCGCCCATGACGTTCCGGTGAGCGGATCGCCGACCTGATGCACGGTCCGCCAGGCGCTTTCGGTATGCTGATCGCCACCCAGCCTCACGCACCGCCCGCCAGCCGCTTACCGCCAGCCCGACCGCCTTCTGTCTCAAATGTACCGGCGACGACCTGCACAGTAACGGTACAATCGATTCGATACCGTTCGGTACAGTTGGAGCCCGTCATGTCCGTCCCGCTTACGCAGATTCCCGCCCCGCACGACACGGCGTCGCTGACGCTTGTCGAGCAGCTCGTGCAGTGGGCGCGCCGCCGCATCGAGGAGCGCGTGTTCCGTCCCGGCATGCGCATGCCGTCGATCCGCAAGCTCGCGCTCGACAAAGGCGTGTCGCGCTTCACCGTGGTCGAGGCGTATGAACGGCTCGTCGCGCAGGGTTACCTGGAGTCGCGGCGCGGCTCCGGTTTCTTCGTGCGCGAGCGATTGGCGGGCACGCCAGGCGCGGCGGTCGCGGACATTCGCCCGGCCGCGCACGCGAGCGCGCCGGCCACCATCGACGTCGTCTGGCTGCTGCGCAACATGCTGCACACCGGCGCGCGCCCGGAGCGCAGTCCGGGGCTCGGCTATCTGCCGGCGCGCTGGCTCGACGGCGAGCTGATCACCAACGCGCTGCGCACGCTCGGCCGGCAAAGCGGCGCGCAGATGCTCGGCATCGGCACGCCGCTCGGTTTTCTGCCGCTGCGCCAGCAATTGCAGACGCGTCTCGAGGAACTGGAGATCGGCGCATCGCCCGATCAGATCGTGATGGTGTCCGGCGTCACGCAGGCAATCGACCTGATCTCCCGCATTTATGTGAAGGCGGGCGACGCGGTGATCGTCGGCGATCCGGCGTGGTTCCAGATGTTCGGGCGCTTTGCGTCGCAGGGCGCGCGGCTCGTCGGCATGCCGTACACGCCGGACGGCCCCGATCTCGACGCGCTCGAATCGCTCGTGCAAACGTGGCGGCCCAAGATGCTGGTGATCAACTCGGTGCTGCAGAATCCGACCGGCACCTCGCTGACGGCCGCGCAGGCGTTTCGCATTTTGCGACTGGCGGAGGCTTACGATTTCATCGTCGTCGAAGACGATATTTACGGCGATCTATGCCCGCCGGGCTATGCGGGCACGCGGCTCGCGAGCCTCGATCAGCTAAAGCGCGTGATCTACCTGGGCAGTTTCTCTAAGACGCTCGCGCCGAATCTGCGCGTCGGTTTTATCGCGTGCGCGCCCGAGGTGGCCAAGGCCGTCAGCGACCAGAAGATGCTGGTCGGCATGACGAGTCCCGAGTTGAACGAGCGCGTGCTGTACAAGATTCTGACCGAAGGACACTACCGGCGCCATGTCGAGCGGCTGCGGGCGCGGCTTGACGGCGTGCGCGAAAAATCCGCGCGGATGCTGGAAAAGACGGGCCTCCGGCTGTTTCTAACGCCGACGGCGGGCATGTTCGTGTGGGCCGACACCGGAGTCGACGCCGACGGACTCGCCGCGGCCGGCCACGAAGCCGGCTTTCTGCTCACGCCCGGCAGCCTTTTTTCGCCGCAACAATCGCCGACCACGTGGATGCGCTTCAACATTGCCAATTGCGGCGATCCGGAACTGGCGACATTTTTATGCCGCTATCTCGACGGCGTTGCGCGCCGCGCCTCTTGAAACCGCGCGGATTGTCCTTATTTAGGCGGACAATCCGGCGGCATTCGCAAGAACCGATTGGCAAAAACCCGATTCGCAACAGAGAGGAAGTCCGACCATGGCACAAGAAACCATGAGCTTTCAGGCGGAAGTGAAACAGCTTCTGCACCTGATGATCCATTCGCTGTACAGCAACAAGGAAATCTTTTTGCGCGAGCTGATTTCCAATGCGTCCGACGCGGCCGACAAGCTGCGCTTCGAAGCCATTGAAAACAGCGGGTTGTACGAGAGCGATCCGAATCTGCGCATTCGCGTGTCGTACGACAAAGAGGCGCGCACCATCACGATCGACGACAACGGCATCGGCATGAGCCGCGACGAGGCGATCGCGAATCTCGGCACGATCGCGCGCTCGGGCACCAAGGAATTCTTCGGCAAGCTGTCGGGCGACCAGCAGAAAGACGCTGCGCTGATCGGCCAGTTCGGCGTGGGCTTTTATTCGGGCTTTATCGTTGCCGACAAGATCACCGTCGAGACGCGCCGTGCCGGCTTGCCGGCGTCCGAAGGCGTGCGCTGGGAAAGCGCGGGCGAGGGCGACTTCGCCGTCGACCAAATCGAGCGCGCCGCGCGCGGCACGACCATCACGCTGCATCTGCGTGCGGATGAAGACGAACTGCTGTCGTCGCATCGGCTGAAGTCGATCATTCAGCGCTATTCGGATCACGTCGCGCTGCCCATTCTGATGAAGAAGGAAGAGTGGGACGCCGAAAAGAGCGCGATGGTCACGAAGGACGAAGACGAGACCGTCAATCAGGCAAGCGCGCTGTGGACCCGCGCGAAGAACGACATCACGGACGAGCAGTACAAGCAGTTCTATCAGCACCTGTCGCACGATCACCAGGACCCGCTGACGTGGACGCACAACCGCGTGGAAGGCCGCAGCGAGTACACGCAATTGCTGTACGTGCCGACGCACGCGCCGTTCGACCTGTGGAACCGCGATCATCGCGGCGGCCTCAAGCTGTATGTGAAGCGCGTGTTCATCATGGACGACGCCGAGCAACTGCTGCCGTCGTATCTGCGCTTCGTGAAGGGCGTGGTCGATTCGAGCGATCTGCCGCTGAACGTATCGCGCGAAATTCTGCAGGAAAGCCGTGACGTCAAGGCGATCCGCGAGGGCGTGACCAAGCGCGCGCTGTCGATGCTCGAAGAGTTGGCCAACTCGGAGAACGAAGCCGATCGCGAGAAGTACGCCGGTTTCTGGAAGGAATTCGGCCAGGTGCTGAAGGAAGGCATCGGCGAAGACTTCGCGAATCGCGAGCGCATTGCCAAGCTCGTGCGCTTTGCCTCCACGCATACGGAGACGCCCGAGCAGACCGTGTCGCTCGCCGACTACGTGGCGCGCATGAAGCCCGAGCAGTCGAAGATCTACTACGTGACTGCCGACACCTGGCAGGCGGCAACGCACAGCCCGCACCTCGAAGTGTTCCGCAAGAAGGGCGTGGAAGTGCTGCTGCTGACCGACCGCGTGGACGAATGGATGCTGTCGTTCCTGAACGAATTCGACGGCAAGCCGTTGCAAAGCGTGGCGCGTGGCGACCTCGATCTCGGCGCGCTGAACGACGAGGAAAAACAGGCACAGGAAAAGGTCAGCGAAGAACTCAAGCCGCTCGTCGAGAAGATGAAGGACGCGTTGAAGGACAAGGCCAAGGATGTGCGCCTCACGTTCCGCCTAACCGATTCGCCGTCGTGCCTCGTTGCCGACGACGGCGAAATGAGCGGCTACCTGCAGCGCATGCTCAAGGCTGCGGGTCAGCAGGCGCCGTCGTTCCACCCGATTCTCGAAGTGAATCCGGAACACGCGCTCGTGAAGGGCTTGCACGCGGACAGCGCCAACTTCGACGACTGGTGTCATCTGCTGTTCGACCAGGCGTTGCTCGCCGAAGGCGGCGCGCTCGAAGATCCGGCCAGCTTTGTGAAGCGCACCAACACGTTGTTGCTCGCGCGCGCGAATGCCGCCTGATTGGGCGATGATTGCATAGCGTCGCGCAGACGCTTTATGTCCTCGCGACTCGGAATGCGCTGCTTCGGCAGCGCATTTTTTTCGCCTTCTCATTCGTGCGCGTGTTTTAACGCTCCAGTGTCAGCGCGTGCAAATGCCGCACTTGCGCAAGCACACTGCCGGCCAATTCCTTAGCCTCGAAACTCGAGTGGTGATCGGCGAGCACTTTTGCCGCGAGGCTGCCAATGGCTGCGCTGCTTTGCTTCGACGTGTGGTGCTGCGCGAGCGCCGAGCCGGCTAGCTCTTTCTCGATATGCGTGGCGCCCGGACGATGCAATACGACCGACGCAAGATGCGCGATCCGGTCAGATGTTTCCTTCGCGTTTGTAGTATTCAATCTGCCTCCCTGCTGCTAGTTGTTGATTTGCTGGACGCCCCTCGCCGTCTTCGACACAGGGCGGAATTCATTATGGTTAACTAACTAAAATTTATCAACGACCATAAATTGAGATTGGTTTATGAGATGCCGCGCGCGGCATTATCTTGGGAATCGCGCTTCGAACCGGAGGCTTGAAGAACCACCTTGGTTCCTTCGGGCCGCTTTGTGTACCTGGCCGCGCGCGTCGAATGTGGAATGTGTTTTGTGACTCAAGCGCATACACCTGCGCAGCGCGGCATCTTGTAAATTTTTATGTCCGATTCCGCTGTGGCCGCCCCGGCCGTTATGGTCAATGTGACAACGCGTCTGGAGACCGTGCATCTTCTGTGGTCGATACTGCGCGAAGAGGGTTTCGAGCCCGCCATATCGCGTGCCGCCGAGCTGGCCGCCGCGGGCGTGACGCCTCAATTGCACGCCGACCTGCACGCGAGCGCGGGGAATTTCGAGCTGGCGTATCACAGCGCATCGCAAGCACAAGCGGGCGAGAACGGCGCGCGCCATGCCCGCGTTGCGTTGTTCGCCGACGCACTCGGGCGCGGCGAAGTCGCGCGGCATCACAGTGAGATGGCAGTCGCCGCGCAGGCACCCGCCGTGACGCTTGAATGGGCCGCCTGGCTCATCAACGATTGCGGCGCGCATTCCGCGGCGGCGCACATGTTGCGCGCGTATCGGCAGCGCAAACCGGAGGACGCGCACGGGCCGTGGTGGCTTGCTATTTCGCTTGGCGCGCTAAGCGGCCCCGGTGTGCGCGACGAGCGGCGCGTGGCGCTCGCGCAAGCTTATACGCTCGACCCCGCTGTCGACCCCGCGTTGCCCTTGCAACTTGCATTGGCTTTGCGCGAGGCGCGCGACTGGGCCGCGCTCGAACATCTCTCCCGCGACATGCTGACGCGCAATCCCGCTGATGCGGAAATGGCCTGGCAGCTCAGTCACGCGCAATGGCAATGCAACGACGCGGCGGCCGCCGAGGCGACCATGCGCGCCGCTAACGCCGCTTCGCCTGGTAACGCAGACGTACTCGCCGCGATCGGCTTCTATCTGTGCGAGCAGGCGCGCTACGAGGAAAGCGAGGCCATGCTGCATCAAGCCCTCGCGGCGAACCCCCACGCGGTGACGCCCGCGGTCGATCTCGCCGATCTCGAACTGCGGCGCGGCTCCTGGACAAGCGGCTGGAAGCGTTTCGAGGCACGCCTCGCGCGCGACGACCGCGAGCCGAACAACATCGTTTCGGTCATGGCGCGCCTCTGTCCGCGTCGGCGCGGCGAGACGCTCGCGGGCAAGACGCTCGTGGTGCACAGCGAACTGGGCAATGGCGATGACATCCACATGGTCCGCTATGTGCCGCAACTCGCTGCACACGTGCGCGCGGAGGGCGGGCGGCTCGTGCTGTGCGTGCGCAAATCGTTGCAACCGCTGCTTGGTCGTTTCTACGAGGACTGCGTATCGATCGAGGACGGCCCGCTCGGCGCGCCCGATTACAGCCTGCCGATGATGAGCTTGCCGCTCGTTTTGAATTTGCAGCCACAGCAGGTGCGCGGCGGTGCCTATCTTCGCGCCGATCCGGGCAAGGCGGCGCTCTGGCGCGAGCGGCTTCGCGCGCACGCGCCGCACGCGCGGCTGCATGTGGGCCTCGTGTGGGCGGGCAGCCCGACGCATCGCCGCGATGACAAGCGCTCGATTGCGCGCGCTGCGCTCGAGCCGCTGCTGTCGCTCGCCGATGTCGCGTTCTATTCGCTTACGCCAGGACGCGCAGCCGACGTCGCTGTGATGACCGCGCAGGGGCATCGCGTGTTCGACATGACGGCGGATTATCAGACCGGCCTGGATGATGTCGCGGCTCACCTTATGGCGCTCGATGCGCTCGTCACGATCGACAGCGCGCCGCTGCATCTCGGCGGGGCGCTCGGGCGGCCGGTGTTGGGCATGCTCGATCACATGTCGCATTGGGCGTGGGGCAACGCGGAGACGCAAGCCTGGTACGACTCGCTGGAACTTTTCAGGCAGCCGCAGCCTGGGCAATGGGCGCCGGTGGTCGAACGCGTGACGGCGCGTCTGCAAACGCTGATGGCTGAGGACGCAAGCAAAGCTGTTTCTGGCGCCGTCGCGCATCCCGTTGCGAACGGTTGATGGCGAGCCAGTCATGAGTAGTCCAGCATCAGCGGGTTCGTCCCCGAGCCAGAAGCTGTCAGACGATGCCGACGCATTGCATCAACTCGGTCTTGCGTCTTTCCGCGACGGCGCGCTCGAGCTAGCCTGCGAGCAACTCGATCGCGCATTGAATGCCGCACCGGAGCGAGCCGACATCTGGGAGCACCGCGGGCTGCTTGCGGCGCTGCGCGGCGACCGGATTGCGGCCGAGGCGTTCTATTATCGGGCGCTCGGCATGAGCGGCGGCAGTGCCAGTCTGCATCGGAATCTCGCGGACTGCCTGAAGGTTTCTGCACGCCTCGGCGAGGCGCGCCGGCACTATGTGAGCGCGCTCAGTTTCGAGCCGACGCTGCATCATGCGGTTCGCGCACTCGCGGAAATCTGCACGCAGCGAGAGCAGCATGCCGAGGCAGCGGACTTTTGGCTGCGTGCCTGGGCGCTCGATGCGTCGAACGTTGCAGACGCGTCGGCGCTGGTCGAAGCATTATCCAAAGCTCAGCGTGATCCGGAACTCGACGCGCTATTGCCCGCGCTGCGCGCACGTTGTTCTGCCGATTCCGCGGCGCTTCGTCAACTCGCGTTCGCTTTGAACAGCGCGCAGCGTTTTGCCGATGCGCTCAGCGTCGCGAGGCAGGGCATCGGCGTCGATCCGCACGACGGCTGGCTGCATCACAACGCATCATTTGCACTCAACATGCTGGGCGAGTTCGAGCAGATGCACAGGCATAGCGCGGAGGCCGCACGCCTGATGCCCGGCAATGCGCTGATGCAGTTCAACCTCGCCGCGGCACAGCTTCGCGCGGGCGATTTCGGGCAAGGTTGGAAGCAGTATCGTTGGCATGACGAACTGCCCGAAAACCACAGTCTGGTTCGGCCGGCTTATCCGCAGTGGCAAGGCGAGCGGTTGCTCGGCTGCCGGTTTCTGCTGGTCGGCGAACAGGGACTGGGCGATCAGATCCAGTTTCTGCGCATGGCCGACTGGCTGCATCGGCGAGGCACGCAAGTGGACGTCTGGGTCGACGAGCCGCTCGGCGAAGTAGCGCGCCGCGCGGCCGGCGTGCATGCCGCGTGGACCACTGCGCCGCCTGGCCCATACGATTACTGGTGCCGCATGCTGCAGATGCCCGCGCGTATGGACCTGGAACTGTGCATGTTGCCGCTCGCCACGGCGTACCTGCAAGCGGAGCCCGCGAAGCTGCAGTTCTGGCGTAACCGAGTGCAGGCGCTAAGTACCGGGCAGGCGCATCGGCCATTGAGAAAGCGCGTGGGCATCGTATGGGCAGGCAATCCTGGATATGAACTCGATCGCTATCGGTCGATTCCGGTTCGGCAGTGGCGGACGCTTCTCGAGCAGGCTGGCGTGCGTTGGTTTTCGTTACAGAAGGGCGACGTGCAACACGACCCGGCGGTTGGGCCAGAGGGTATAGAGATACATATGTTCGGCCCTGAGATTCAAAGCTTCGCGGACACGCTCGCAATCATTCAATCTCTGGATCTCGTCATCACCGTGGATACAGCGGTTGCGCATCTGGCGGGCGCGTGCGGCACGCCGGTCTGGGTGCTGGTGCCCACATTCACGGATTGGCGCTGGATGGTCGCGCGCGACGATAGTCCGTGGTATCCGTCAATGCGCCTTTTCAGACAGCGCGAGTTGAACCAGTGGGACGCAGTGCTGGCTGATGTCGCGCAAGCGCTGCGGGAGTATGTCGGGGAATGAGCCGGATGCATGCGGCGCATCCGGCTTCAGATTTTCGACCCGGCGCGATGCCCCCGGTTCCGGGCGGCCGGGCCGAAGACGATGCCTTTACTTCTTGCCCATCAACGTTTCCATCGTCTCGCCGCGCACGACAATTTCCGTGCGACGGTTGAGCGCGCGTCCTTCCGGCGTGTCGTTGCTCGCGATCGGATTGTTGTACGCATTGCCCTTCGTGCGGACACGCTCCATCGGCACACCGCGTCCGACAAGCGCGTAACCCACGGCGACCGCTCGCGCTTCCGAGAGTTGCTGGTTGTATTCGAGCGTGCCGACATTGTCCGTATAACCTTCGACGATGATCGGCTTCTTGCTGCGCTTGAGCAGCACCGCGGAACGGTCGACGACCGCGCTCGCATCGGCGCGCACTGCCGACTTGTCGAAGTCGAACAGCGCTTTCTCGGGCAGCTTGACGGCGACGCCGTCCGCGACGGGCGCGACCTCGATGCCCGCGGCCCGGTTCAACGACGTCTCGGTGTCGCGGTTCAGCGGCGCGCTGCAACCTGCCATCAACAGTACCGACATTGCGCAGGCGCTGGCAGCCAGAAGTTTTTTCATGTTTGTCCTCTCGTTCGTTTGCGGATCAGGGGCGAGTCCGTCGACAGTGGGCGAATCGCCGGTTCGTAAAGCACGGAGGTTGTATCGTGCGTCGCGGTCGGCAGAGAATCGGACCTTTCCGAAATCGAGGGCATGATTCAGCGGTTTGATGCTTATGCGGCCGTTACCGCTGATTGGCGGAAAATGCGCGTGCGCGCTAGGGAATGGTCCGACAGGCGCGCCGTTATAATCCGAACCCATGTCTATCCGTTTCGATGCCGCCGACGCGCACTGGCGCGTCGCTCCCTTGCCTGGCTTTAGCGCTGCGCAGAAAGACTGGTTGACCCGCGGCGGTTCGTTGACCGCGCATCTGCGCGCGCTCGACGCGGTCGCGGTGCGCGTCACGCGTGAAGGCGTGGCCTTGCCGTGGGCCGACGAGCACGCCGCGCTGGGTCTTCGCATGCGCTCGCCGGTGTGGTTGCGCGAGGTCGTGTTGTCGGTCGATGCCGTGCCGTTCGTCGCCGCGCACAGCGTCGCGCCTCTCGCCGCGAGCGTCGGCGTGTGGCAGGCCACGCGGCGCTTGCGCACGCGGCCGCTCGCCGAACTGCTGTACAGCGATAGCGGGGTCGCGCGTTCGGCGCTGGTCAGCCGGCGCGTGACAGCGCGACATCCGCTGTACCGGCTCGCCGCGCGTGAAGTCGACGGGATGCCGCCGCATGCGTTGGTCGCGCGCCGCTCCGTGTTCGAGCGGCATGGCGCGCCGCTGATGGTCACCGAATGTTTTTTGCCGGCGCTGTGGGCGCATGTCGCCGCGCTCTCGAAGCGCGAGCGCGAGGTCCGTCCCGATTTGAACGCCACCGATGCGGCCCACGTGATTAACGCAGGCCATCCGCGCTGGCGCGAACACGGCCGCCCGCTCGAGCACACGGCTTCGCGCGCGCATCCCGCGACGCGTGCGGCCGGCGAACGGAGCCGCTGAATGTTGCGCGGCTTTCCTCCCGTCGTCGCGGCCGACACGCACACGCTGATTCTCGGCAGCTTTCCCGGCGAGGCGTCGCTTGCGGCGACGCAGTACTACGCGCATCCGCGCAATCAGTTCTGGCGCCTGCTTGGCGCGGTACTCGACGAGCCGCTCGCCGAACTCGCCTACGAAGAGCGGCTGCGGCGGCTCTTGTCGCACGGCATCGGCGTCTGGGACGTGCTCGCCGCGTGTCATCGCGAGGGCAGTCTCGATGCGGCGATCCGCAACGCGCAGCCGAACGACTTTGCTTCGCTGCGCGAGCACTCGCCGACGCTGCGCAAAGTCTGCTTCAACGGCAAGACCGCCGGCCGCTTCGCGCCCGTGATCGGCGCGGCGGGTTACACGACGCTCGTGCTGCCTTCGTCGAGTCCCGCGAATGCTATGCTCTCGTTCGATCAAAAATTGCGCCTGTGGCGCGACATCCTTACATGACGAAACTCATCAAGCGCGCGTCGGCTGAAGCGCGTGCATTCCGCAATCGCAACGCCGATGGCGCGGGCAAACACGCAACGGCGCGCAACAAGAAACGCGCGTCGCATAACAACGATCTGCGCGACGACCTCCACGACGCGCCGCAAATCGAAGCGCCGCGCAAGCCGCGCTTTGCGCCGGTCACGTTCTCGGAAGAGGGCGGCGTGCGCTATCTGCACTTCGGCACGGAATGGGTGCAAGGCGCGATGCGTCTGCGCAAGCCCGACCACATCGAGCTCGAATACGCGCAGCAAATGATGGCGTGGCTGCTCTTCATCCAAACGCCGAAGCGCATCGTGCAACTGGGGCTCGGCGCCGCAGCGCTGACCAAGTTCGCGCACCGCTTCCTGAAGCGCGCGAAGGTCGAGGCGGTCGAAGTGAACCCGGCCGTCGTAATCGCCGCGCGCACGATGTTCGAGCTGCCGCAAGACGACGCGCGCCTCACCGTGCACAAGACGGACGCGTGGGACTTCGTCAACGACCGCGCGAACCACGGCACGATCGGCGCGTTGCAGATCGACATTTACGATGCGACGGCGCGCGGTCCCGTGCTCGACAGCGTCGGCTTTTACCGTGCGGCGCGCGCGTGTCTGACCGATGCGGGCGTGGTCACGGTCAATCTGTTCGGCGATCATCCGAGCTTCGTGCGCAATATGAAACGCCTGAACGAAGCGTTCGACGGCCGCGTGGTCGCGCTGCCCGAAGTGCACGACGGCAACCGCATCGCGATCGCGTTCTCCGGTCCCGCGCTCGACGTGCCGTTCACGGCGCTGCAAGCGCGCGCGAAGCTGATCGAAGCCGAGCTCGGCTTGCCGGCGCGCAAGTGGATCAAGGGGCTGCAGGAGTCGACGGGACAGACGGGCGCGTCGTTCGCCATCTGATCCCGGCCAGTCGCAGGGAAGTGCCGGACCGCGAAGGTCCGGCATCGTAACCAGCCAACCGTCGCATTCCAGCGACACTTTGCGGGCCCGCCATCCATCGCGCATCGAAGCGGCGCGGGACTCGTTCGAAGATTCGGGGAAGGTCGCGAGAACCACCGGCGCAACCGCGCAAACCACGAGCGTTCGACCACGGCGCCGTGCATCGGCGTCGGCTGCTTCAGTTGTTTCCCCCTCCGCACCGGAATCCGCAGCGCCATCCGCCTCCGCTAAAACACCACCCCACGCACTCCAGCACCCGCGCCTTCGCCTCGGGGTCGTCCCTGCTTGACCGCACGTTCGCGGCTCCTATACTCTTTCGAAGCTTTCGGGGCACTCGTGTCCCATGCGGGGCGATCCTCCGCGGGCGTGCTACCGCGAGGCGGCTCTCCGCTTTGGGGGTTCACCACCCGTCGAACACGGGCCAACATTTCAATAATAGGGAAGAGGAGACGTCATGGCTCACGACGCCGACGCGAACAAGGCCAGCAAGCACTGGCTCTGGTTGTTGCTGTTGCCCTGGATCGCCATGGTCTGGGTGCCGTCGTATAACAAGGTCGAACCGGTGCTGTTCGATTTTCCGTTCTTCTACTGGTATCAGCTCCTCTGGGTGCTGATCAGCGCGGTCATCACGGCGATCGTGTACTTCAAGACCAAGACGCGCTCGGCGGGCCGTCCGCAAGGGGACGCACGATAATGAACGCCATCGCAACTTTCGTCTTCGTTCTGTTTTTCATCGGGGTCACGATTCTCGGCTTCGTCGCGGCGCACTGGCGGCGCGGCGATCTCGCTCATCTCGAAGAGTGGGGCCTGGGCGGCCGGCGCTTCGGCACCATCGTCACCTGGTTCCTGCTGGGCGGCGACCTGTACACCGCGTATACGTTCATCGCCGTGCCGGCGCTGGTATTCGGTGCGGGCGCAACGGGTTTTTTCGCGCTGCCGTACACGATCCTGATCTATCCGTTCGCGTTCGTCGTGTTTCCGAAGTTGTGGAGCATCGCGAAACGTCAGGGCTACGTGACGTCGGCGGACTTCGTGTCGGCTCGCTACGGCAGCCGCATGCTCGCGCTCGCAATCGCCGTGACCGGCATCGTCGCCACGATGCCGTACATCGCGCTCCAGCTGGTCGGCATCGAAGTGGTGATCGGCGCGCTCGGCTTCGATACGAAGGGCTTTGTCGGCGACCTGCCGCTGATCATCGCCTTCGCGATTCTTGCCGCCTACACGTACACGTCGGGCCTGCGTGCGCCGGCAATGATCGCGGTCGTCAAGGACGTCCTGATCTACATCACGATCTTCGCCGCGATCATCGTGATTCCGCCGCAACTGGGCGGCTTCAGCCACATCTTCGGCTCGGTGCCGCCGGCCAAGCTGCTGCTGAAAGCGCCGGACGTGTCGAGTCTGAACGGCTATAGCGCGTACGCGACGCTCGCGGTCGGTTCGGCGCTCGCGCTGTTCCTGTATCCGCACTCGATCACGGCGGTGCTGTCGTCGAAATCAGGCAACACGATCCGCCGCAACATGGCGATGCTGCCGGCTTACTCGCTGGTGCTCGGCCTGCTCGCGCTGCTCGGCTTCATGGCGCTCGCTTCGGGCGTGAAGGACATGCCGGAATTCGCGCCGTACTTCAAGGCGTTCGGCCCGAACTTCGCGGTGCCGGCGCTGTTCCTGCACTTCTTCCCGTCGTGGTTCGTCGGCGTGGCGTTTGCGGCGATCGGCATCGGCGCGCTGGTGCCGGCGGCGATCATGTCGATTGCGGCAGCGAACCTGTACACGCGCAACATCCACAAGGAGTTCGTGAACCGCAACATGACGCACGAGCAGGAGACCAACGTCGCGAAGCTGGTCTCGCTGATCGTCAAGGTCGGCGCGGTCGCGTTCATTCTGGCTTTGCCGCTCACGTACGCAATCCAGTTGCAGCTGCTCGGCGGTATCTGGATCATCCAGACGCTGCCGGCCATCGTGCTCGGACTGTACACGCGCGTGCTCGACTATCGCGGCTTGCTGATCGGCTGGGCAGTCGGCATCGCAACGGGTACGTGGATGGCGATTTCGCTGAAGCTCGCCGGCTCGATCTTCACGATTCACCTGTTCGGCATGGCGATTCCGGGCTATGCGGCGGTGTGGTCGCTGATCGTGAATCTGGTCGTGGCCGTGGTGGTGAGCCTGCTGGTGCGCGCGTTCGGCATGCAGCGCGCCGAAGACCGCACGCGTCCGGAAGACTATCTGGACGTCGTGGAAAGCTAAGACCCGACGCAACCTAACCCAGGCGCCCGCGGACGAAACTCCGCGGGCGTTTGTATTTGCGGCGCAGTCCAGGGCAGGATAGCGGAACTACCTTTGAAAGCGCTGCCGCTCCCGCCATGGCTTCTGCCGATTCCCGCACCGTCGTTCCGCGCCGCTCGGCGGTGAGCCGCATGGTTCGCGCGGTCACGTCGCCGTATTACCGCTACCGGCACGCAAAAGTGCTGCACAGTCTGCGCGTGGGACTGGCGATGCTGTTCTCGATTCTCGCGACCACCGGTATCGACATTCCGCACGGCATCTGGTCGTCGGTGACGTTGCTGGTCGTGATCGGCGGATTGCAGCATCACGGCAATATCCGCAAGAAGGCCGCGGAGCGCGCGGCGGGTACGCTGCTGGGCGCGTCGATCGGCTTGCTGCTGATCGTGCAGCAGAATCTCATCGGCTCGTTGCCGCTGACGTACGTGCTGATGTCGATCGTCGCCGCGATCTGCGCATGGTTCGCTATCGGCGCGTCGGGATATATCGGCCTATTGACGGCCATCACCATGTGCATCGTCGCGGGTCATGGCGACAATGTGATCGACGTCGGCCTGTGGCGCACGCTGAACGTGCTGATCGGCATCGTGATCGCGCTCGCCTTTTCGTTCGCGTTGCCGCTGCACGCGACGTATTCCTGGCGCTACGGGATCGCGGCCAATCTGCGCGAATGCGCGCGCATCTATACGCGTTTGCTGGAAGGCGAAACCATCGGCGACGAAGAGCAGGTCAAGCGCTTTCTCGAGATCAACCGGCGGCTCGTGCAACTGCGCTCGCTGATGCCTTCGGTGGCGAAGGAAATCGATGTGCCGCAGGCGAAGCTCGAGGAGATTCAGCGCTTGCATCGCTCGGTGCTCAGTTCGCTGGAGCTGCTCGCGACCGGTCCGCTGATGCAGGCCGACGCCGCCGCGCGCGCCGCGTATGCGCAGCGATGCGGCGCGGAAGTGCGGGCCGTGCGTACGATTTTGCTGGCGATTGCGCGCGGCCTGCGCTTTGGCCGCGCGACGCACTTTGGGATTCCGGTGAGTGGTACGTCGGCAAGCGGCGCTGCGTTGACCGATAGTGCGTCCGCGTCGCCGCCCGGCTCACCGCCCGCGCCGACGACGGGCAACGCGGCGCTCGCCTTGCCGCCCGATCTGCAAGGACCGTATTGGCTCGGGCAGCGGCTCGCGGAACAGATCGAGCGCTTACGCGCGGCGCTCCTCGAGACCGAGCCGAACTGGAACATCGAGCGGCACTCGCGGATTCTGCAGAAGACCTAGGCGATGGCGGCCGACGCTAGCGCACACCGCCGCTCACCGCGGTCTACCACCGCTCACTCATGCGGCGGCAGCGTCACCATCCACATCAGACCGAAGCGGTCCACCGCCATGCCGAAGCCCTTGCTCCAGAACGTTTCGCCCCAGGGCATGACGATCTGGCCGCCGTCGGCGAGCGCGTTGAAGTACTTTTGCGCCGACGCGGTATCGTCCGCGGTCAGCGACAGACTGAAGCCGCTCATCGGCTTCGCGTCCTGATCGCAGTTGCCGTCGGACGCCATCCATTGAGTCGAGCCCATCTGCACGTTCGCATGCATGATCTTTTCTTCGACGCCGGGGCGCGGCGTGTTCTGCGGGTCGGGCGGCGCGTCCTTGAAACGCATCATGAACGTGACTTCGGCGCCCAGATGCTGGCGGTAGTAATCGAGCGCTTCTTCGCAACGCCCGTTGAAGAATACGTACGGTTGGACTTCCATCGTTGCCTCCAGAAATAAGGATGTGAATGCCCGCGCTGCCAGACGGCAAAGGAAACTGCGGAAACCGCGGGCGTGCAGACCATTTTAGGCAACGGCGCTCGGGCGTTTGTGACTTTGTGTCGTGCGGAAAAGACGACTCGCACGATCACCGCGCTGCACAAAAAAACGAGTGAATCAGCCGATAAAACGACCGGCCGTAAACAGCAAACGGCCCCGAACCGCAAGGTTCGGGGCCGCATGATTGAATCGCACGATGGATGGCGGCGACTATGCCGCCCAGCGCCTTAACGCAGCGCTTCGATCAGCTTTTCCAGCTTGACTGCGTCCGCCGCAAACGCGCGGATGCCTTCGGCCAGCTTTTCGGTTGCCATCGCCTCGTCGTTGACGAGGAAGCGGAACGACGATTCGTCGACCGGCACGCGCTCGATATTGGCGTCCTGCGAGCTTTCCGGCGAGAGCTTGCGCTCCACCTTGTCCGTGCTTTCATGCAGCTTTTGCAGCAGATCCGGACTGATGGTCAGCAGATCGCAGCCGGCCAGTTCGAGAATCTGCCCCGTGGTGCGGAAGCTCGCGCCCATCACCTCGGTCTTGTAGCCGAACTTCTTGTAGTAGCCGTAAATGCGGCGCACCGACTGAACGCCCGGATCGTTCGCACCGCCGTCTTTCGCTTCGTCCCACGCGCTGCCGGCATTTTTCTTATACCAGTCGTAAATGCGTCCGACGAACGGCGAGATCAGCTTCGCGCCCGCTTCGGCACAGGCCGCAGCCTGGGCGAGCGAGAACAGCAGCGTCATGTTGCAGTTGATGCCTTCCTTTTGCAGCACTTCGGCGGCGCGCACGCCTTCCCACGTGGAAGCCAGCTTGATCAGCACGCGCTCGCGGTCGATGCCGTGGTCCTTGTACAGCGCGATCAGTTCGCGGCCCTTGGCGATCGAGGCCTGTACGTCGAACGAAAGACGCGCATCCACTTCGGTCGACACGCGGCCCGGGATGATCTTCAGGATCTCGGTGCCGAAGGCGATCAGCAACTGGTCGATGATCGCGCCCATCGGCTTCGACGCGTGATCTTTCACCGTCTTTTCGAGCAGCGGACGATAGTCGTCTTTCTGCACGGCTTTCAGAATCAGCGACGGATTGGTGGTCGCGTCCTGCGGCTTGTATTGCGCGAGCTGCTGGAAGTCGCCGGTATCGGCCACGACGGTCGTGTACTGCTTGAGTTGATCGAGTGCGGTTGTCATATTCGTGCCTTCAGGGCGCATGCGCCGTGGTTCAGGGGGAATGAGTCGCCGCCGGATTGAAAGACCGCTTCAGGCCGGCGGCCGCGAGTCACGCTGCAACGCTCACCCGATGTTGCCGGGAAACGCTGCCGGATGCTTCTATTTTATGGCGGATCGCCTGATGCAGTATTGACAGTGTGCGCCGCCGATCCGTTCACGGCTATTTCAGCGACCGTGCGCCGCGGCGCCGCACGGCTTGCGCCGCCGCGTGCTGCCGCCTGCCGCCTGCCGCCGTCTTGCGTCAGGCACGCCGCGCATTCAACACGATCTGCGTCACCACGCCCGCGACCAGGCCCCAGAACGCGGAGCCGATGGACAGCAGCGTCAGTCCCGACGCCGTCACCATGAAGGTCACGAGCGCCGCTTCGCGCTGCCTCGCGTCCTGCATCGCGTTGGTCAGGCCGCTCATAATCGAGCCGAAGAGTGCCAGCGCCGCCACGGAAACGACCAGCTCGCGCGGGAACGCCGCGAACAGCGCCGCAATCGTCGCCCCGAAAATGCCGGCGATCAGATAGAAAATGCCGCACCAGACCGCGGCCGTGTAGCGTTTGTCGCGGTTCTCGTGCGCTTCGCGGCCGGTGCAGATGGCCGCCGTGATCGCGGCAAGATTGATGCCGTGCGAGCCGAACGGCGCGAGCAGCAGCGACGCGATGCCGGTCGTCGAAATCAGCGGCGCCGAGGGCGTCGTGTAGCCGTCCGCGCGCAGCACGGCGATGCCGGGCACGTTCTGCGAAGCCATCGCGACCACGAAAAGCGGAATGCCGATGCTGATGCTCGCCGCCACCGAAAACGCCGGCATTGTGAACACGGGATGCGCGAGCGCGATCTGAAAGTGGCTGAAATCGAGCAGGCCGAACGCGCCCGCGGCAACGGTGCCGGCGATCAGCGTCGCCGGAATCGCATAGCGCGGCGTGACGCGTTTGACGATCAGGTAGGTCAGAAACATCGTCAGCACGAGCGCGGTCTGGAACTGCGCGGCGCGAAATATCTCAATGCCGATCTCGAACAGGATGCCCGCCAGCAAGGCCGACGCGATGCCCGCCGGAATTTTCTTCATCAGCGTATCGAACCATCCTGTCAGACCAACGACGGTCAGCAGCAACGCGCAGACGATAAACGCGCCGATCGCCTCCGCGTAAGGCACATGCGGCAGCGACGAGACGAGCAGCGCCGCGCCGGGCGTCGACCATGCAATGACGATCGGCGCGCGAAAGCGCAGCGACAGCCCGATGGTGCAAACCGCCATGCCGATCGACAACGCCCAGATCCACGAGGAAATCTGCGCGTTGCTCAGGTGCGCGGCCTGGCCCGCCTGAAACATCAGCACGAGCGAACTCGTGTAGCCCGTCATCATCGCGACGAAGCCGGCGACGATGGCCGATAGGGAGGTGTCGGCGAACGGATTGAAGCGACGCGGCGCGATGCCGGAGTTGGCCAGTTCAGGCGATGACGAGCGGTTCATGCCAATGCTTTCTTGTCGTTGAGAGTGGGGCGGGTGGGGCGGGTGCGTCTCGGTGGGTCTATTTGCTCAGCATGCGCATCGCGGACTCGAGGCCCGCGAGCGTGAGCGGATACATGCGGTGGCCGAGCACGTCGCGAATCGCGCTGACCGACTGGCGATACGCCCACAAGCCTTCCGGCTCGGGATTGAGCCACGCGTGATGCGGGAAATGATCGGCGAGACGGCGCAGCCACACGGCGCCGGCCTCGGTGTTGTTGTATTCGACGGAGCCGCCCGGTTGCAGTACTTCGTAAGGGCTCATGGTCGCGTCCCCGACGAAGATCAGCTTGTAGTCGGACGTGAACTTGTGCAGCACGTCCCACGTCGGCGTGCGCTCGGCGTGACGGCGGCGGTTGTTCTTCCACAGAAAGTCGTACACGCAGTTGTGGAAGTAATAAAACTCGAGGTGCTTGAACTCGGCCTTCGCGGCGGAAAAGAGCTCCTCGGTGCGCTTGATGTGATCGTCCATCGAGCCGCCGACGTCGAGCAGCATCAGCACCTTCACCTTGTTGTGCCGCTCGGGCACCATCTTCAGGTCGAGCCAGCCGGCGTTCGCGGCGGTGCTGCGGATCGTGTCGGGCAGGTCGAGCTCTTCGGCCGCGCCTTCGCGCGCGAAGCGGCGCAAGCGGCGCAGCGCCACCTTGATGTTGCGCGTGCCGATTTCGACCTGATCGTCATAATCGCGATAGGCGCGCGCTTCCCAGACCTTGACCGCCGCGCGATTGCCCGCCGAGTCGCCGCCGATGCGCACGCCTTCCGGGTTATAGCCGCCATTGCCGAACGGTGACGTGCCGCCAGTGCCGATCCATTTATTGCCGCCCTCGTGCCGCTCTTTCTGTTCGTCGAAGAGTTGCTTCAGGCGTTCCATCAGCTTGTCGATGCCGCCCATCGCTTCGATCTGCGCTTTTTCTTCCGGCGACAGATCGCGTTGCAGCTTCTTTTTCAACCAGTCGAGCGGGACGTCGAAGGCAAGCTCGGAAGCCTTGGCGACGCCGTTGAAATACGCGCCGAACGCCTGGTCGAACTTGTCGAAATACTGCTCGTCCTTCACGAGCGTCATGCGCGCGAGGTAGTAGAAATCGTCGAGCGACGGCGCGATCACGTTGGCTTTGAGCGCCTCGAGCAGCGTCAGGTATTCCTTCACCGACACGGGCAGCTTCGCGGCGCGCAGCGAGTAGAAGAAGTCGATCAGCATGCTGGGTCCTCTGCGGCGCGAGCACTCAGGAGCGCCCGATATCGCTCAATAGGGATTCAACGGTTATTGCGATTCATGAAAATGAGCCGCTCGAAGAGGCTCACGTCCTGCTCGTTCTTCAGCAGCGCGCCGGCGAGCGGCGGGATGATCTGCTTCTGATCCGACGAGCGCAGCGCTTCGGGCGGAATGTCTTCGGCGAGCAGCAGCTTGAGCCAGTCGAGCAATTCCGACGTGGACGGCTTCTTTTTCAGCCCCGCCACGTTGCGCAGTTCGAAGAAGCTCTGCATGGCCGCGGCCAGCAGGTCCTTCTTGATGCCGGGGTAATGCACCTCGACGATCTGCTGCATCGTGGCCGGATCGGGAAACTTGATGTAGTGGAAAAAGCAGCGGCGCAAAAACGCGTCGGGCAACTCTTTCTCGTTGTTCGACGTGATGATGACGAGCGGCCGCTGCTTCGCGCGGATCAGCTCGTGCGTCTCGTACACGTAGAACTCCATGCGGTCGAGCTCGCGCAGCAGGTCGTTCGGAAATTCGATGTCGGCCTTGTCGATCTCGTCGATCAGCAGCACGGTTTGCTCGTCCGACTCGAACGCCTGCCAGAGCACGCCCTTGACGATGTAGTTGCGGATGTCCTTGACGCGCTCGTCGCCGAGTTGCGAATCGCGCAGGCGCGAGACCGCGTCGTATTCGTACAGGCCTTGCTGCGCCTTGGTGGTCGACTTGATGTGCCACTGCAGAAGCGGCATGCCGAGCGCGGCGGCGACTTCTTCGGCCAGCATGGTTTTCCCGGTGCCCGGCTCGCCTTTGATCAGCAGCGGGCGCTTGAGCGTCATCGCGGCGTTGACCGCGAGCTTGAGGTCGTCGGTGGCGACGTACTGCGATGAGCCTTCGAAACGCATGGCGAGGTGCTCTCTGGCGTGGGAAAAAACCCAGTATAAGTCAGAAGCCCTGTTGCCCTGAAACCGCCTCGCGTAAGGTTGCAGCCGCGCTGTGGGCGGTGCTTCGCGTGGCCGCGCAAACGTGACGCAGCGTGGCGCGGCGCCGTGCGCAGGCAGCCGCGCCGGGCCGTGCGCCCCGCGCGGTGGACGTTCGGCGCGGCGTCGCGGTACAATTAGCCCGATTTTTTTGGCCTGCGTGGCTCCCTATAAGAAAAACGGCGCGGGCCGTTGCCTTTTTGGGCGCCCGTTTCCCCTCAAGCCAGGTTACATGCTATGAACAAATTCGTCGGCAAACACGTCGTGATCGCAGCGCTGTCGGTGCTCGCGGGCTATGCGGCCAGTGCGCAGGCAGCGGATGTCGTCGGCAACGCGAAAGCGGGCCAGGGCAAGGTCGCGATGTGTATTGGCTGCCACGGTATCCCTGAATATCGCACGGCTTATCCTGAGGTGTATCGCGTGCCCATGCTAGGCGGCCAGAACCAGGCGTACCTCGAAAACGCGCTGCGCGGCTACAAGAAGGGCGACCGCCACTTCGAAACGATGCACGCGATCACCGCGTCGCTATCGGATCAGGACATCGCCGACATCGCTGCTTACTACGCGGCGCAAAATTCCTCATCGAAAAACAATCCCGACAAGTGACCGGCTGCGGTTATCCAACCAGTCACACGGCTATTAAATTCGCGGGATAGGAGAATTCATGAATAAGCCCCAACAGGCACTCCACACGGTGTTCAAGGCTGCATGCGCGTCGGCGGCAGTATTCGGTCTGGTTGCAGCGAGCGTCGCCCACGCGGCCGACGCCGGCAACGGCAAGGTGCTGTCCGAGAGCCACAACTGCGCGGCATGCCACGGTCCGAACCTGAACAAGCCGGTGAGCCCGGAGTATCCGAAGCTCGCCGGTCAGCACGCCGATTACGTTTACTGGGCGCTGCGTCAGTATCAAATGGGCAACGGCAACCCGCACATGGGCCGCAACAACGCGATCATGCAGGCTCAGGTGCAAAGCCTGTCGCAATCGGACATGAAAGACATCGCCGCTTATGTCGAATCGCTGAAGGGCGATCTGGTGCAGAAGAAGTAAGCGCGCCGCCGTTTGAGCGATCGATTGCAAAACACCCCGCTTTTCGCGGGGTGTTTTGCTTTGGCGCACAGGTTTCAGGTTCGCGCTGTGCGGCGTTAGTCGCGTGTCGCGCGCCGTTCGATCCGTTGCAGATACGCGTCCGTGTCCGGCGGCAGGCCGGTGCGCTGCGCTTCCCAGATGGTCTCGCCGAGGCACTCCATGATCGCGTGCTGCGCGTCGTGTGCGGAGCCGAGGCGCGCGGCAAGGCGCTCGTGCGCCGCGCGGATGCCAGGCGGCTGATCGATCGACAACTGCTCGCTGATGGCCAGATGCATCGACAGATGCAGGAACGGATTGGTCTGTCCGCGCTCGGGCGAGTAGTCCTGCGCCTGGGCGGCCTCGGCATCGGTCAGCTCCGCGTGATACTCGGGATGCTCGGCGATCCAGTCGGCGGCCATCGCTTCGAGCGGCGTCAGGATCGCGCCTTCGCGCTGCTTGCGCCAAGTCTCGGTGAAGAATTGACGGACTTCGTCGCGGCTCGGATTGAACATCGTGGGACGGGTGTCTTGAGTGGGGAGTGAGAGTGGGAGAAGCAGGCGGCGCACAGCATGCGGCGCTGGCAAGCGATCATTTTACGCGCCGCTGCCGTGGTCCGCTGAGCGTGGGTTCGCTGAACGTGCGCCGGCTCAAAGATCGGGCGGTGGCGTCTTCGGCCGGAACTCGCACAGCGGTTCGATCGCGCAATGCCAGCACTCGGGCCGGCGCGCCTTGCAAACATAGCGGCCGTGCAGGATCAGCCAGTGATGCGCGTCCTTCTTGAACTCGTCGGGCGTGAATTTTTCGAGCGCCGCTTCGACCGCGCGGACGTCCTTGCCGGGAGCGAGCCCGGTTCGATTCGCAACCCGAAAGATGTGCGTGTCGACGGCGATGGTCGGATGACCGAACGCCGTATTCAGAATCACATTCGCCGTCTTGCGTCCGACGCCCGGCAGGCTTTCCAGCGCCTCGCGGTCCTCGGGCACCTCGCCGCCATACTGCTCGATGAGGATGCGGCAAGTCGCGATCACGTTCTTCGCCTTGTTGCGGTACAGGCCGATCGTCTTGATGTAGTTCGCGACGCCTTCCTCGCCGAGTTCAAGCACCTTCTGCGGCGTATTCGCGACCGGAAACATCTTGCGCATCGCCTTGTTGACCGACACGTCCGTGGCCTGCGCCGACAGCAGCACGGCAATCAGCAGTTCGAACGGTGTCGTGTACTCCAGTTCGGTGGTGGGATGCGGATTGACGCTCTGAAGCGTTTCGTAGATGGCGCGGCGTTTGTTCGCGTTCATGCTGGGCGGGCTGAGTGGGCAGAGGCGGTTGCAGTTGGCGTTAGCGTGGATTGCGCGTGCCGGCCGGGTTTGGCGGCGTGTCCGCGGCGGCGGTGTCGGCGTTGTTGGCGGTGTCGTTGTCGGCGAGTCCAAGGCGGCGTCGGCGCGCTTCCGCTGCGTCGATTTGCGCCTGCACGTCCGCGCTGACGTGCTCGGTGTTCAACGGCGCCTGGCCTTTGGCCGCCAGTTCTTCCTTCTTCTTGCGGGCGCGTTCGAGCGCGGCCTGGATGATCGCGCGCTTCTTCGCTTCGGCGTCGTCAGTTGCAGGTGCGGACGATGCCGCCGCCGCTGACGCAGACGCACCAGCCGGCGGCGCACTGGCCGGCGGTTCACCAACAGCCGTGCCAACAGCGCCCGCGCTGCTTCGCCGCGCCGCAACACGCGCTTCGGCGGCTTCGCGTTCCTGCGCGAGACGCGCGTCGCGTCGCTCGTGACGTTCGCGCGCCGCGTCGGCCTGCGGCTGGCTCCATGCGTCCCACCCGGTCGCCTCGCCGGTGACGGGCTGCATCGAAATGCAATCGACGGGACACGGCGGCACGCACAGGTCGCAACCCGTGCACAGCTCGGCGACGACCGTATGCATGTGTTTCGGTGCCCCAACTATTGCGTCGACGGGACACGCCTGCATGCACAACGTGCAGCCAATGCAGATGTGCTCGTCGATGACCGCGAGCGGCCGCGGCCGTTCGACGCCATTGGCGGGATTAAGCGGAATCACCGGCTTGCCGAGCAGGGCGGCAAGCCGCGCGACGCCTTCGGCACCGCCCGGCGGGCACTGGTTGTAGCTCGCTTCGCCGCACGCGACGGCCTCGGCATACGGACGGCAGGCCGGATAACCGCACTTGGTGCATTGCGTCTGGGGAAGCAGATCTTCGATGCGATCTGCGAGTGTTTTAATCAGTGTCACGGTCACAAGGTGGGGCGAAGCAAGGCCGGGCAGGGGACTCGCGGGGGACTAGCAAAGGACTAGCAGGCGACTAGCAGGCGACTCAAGCGCGTCTCGGCGGGCGGTCGCATAGCTTGAACTAAGCACCACATTATCGCCGATTTCCCCAATTGCCATCCGCAATCCATGTGCCATAATCGAAGCGCCTTTTTCGAAAGACCGCAGAAGGGTTTTCCCTCCAACCAGCCGTCCAGTGCTGTCGGTGCAAGGCCCGAGGAGAGGCCGGCGGTGCGATCCGGATAACGCGGCTCACGAAGACCATGCCACCATGAATCAGCCGAAAATCAAAAGAGATCCTGAAGGCACCCGGCGCCGCATTCTGCTTGCGGCAGCCGAAGAGTTCGCAAATGGTGGGCTATTCGGCGCGCGCGTCGATCAGATCGCCCGCCGCGCGGAGACGAATGAGCGCATGCTCTATTACTACTTCGGTAGCAAGGAGCAGCTTTTCACGGCGGTACTCGAGCACGCGTTCAGCGCGCTCAACGAAGCCGAGCGCACGCTCGAGCTGAACGGCATTGCGCCGGTGGAAGCCGTTACGCGCCTCGCGCATTTTGTCTGGGATTACTACCGCGACCATCCCGAACTGCTGCGCCTCGTCAACAACGAAAATCTGCACGAGGCGCGTTATATGCAGAAGTCCACGCGCATCCGCGAAATGATTTCGCCGATCGTCGCCACGCTCGGCAGCATTCTCGAGCGAGGCCAGCGCGCGGGTCTGTTTCGCACGAACGTCGATCCGCTGCGCTTCTACGTGACGCTGTCGGGCATGGGTTACTACATCGTGTCGAACCGCTTCACGCTCGAAGCCACGCTTGGCCGCGATTTCAGCAGTCCGGGCGAACGCAGCGAAGTGATTCAGATGAACACCGAACTGCTGCTTGCGTATCTGTTGCGGAAGTAGGGCGGCGGCTTGCGTTGGACTTGATAGACCCGCATTGCCTCGAGATGCACGCATAAGCAAACGGCCTCCGTCAGGAGGCCGTTTCATATGCTGCATAGCGTGAGCCGCGTTCAGACTTCGGCTTTTTCCTTCACGACCTTCGGCGCCTTGTTGTGCTCGAGGATGAAGTCGCGCAACTGCGGATAGATGATCGTGCGCCAGCGGCGGCCCGAAAAAATACCGTAGTGGCCGCACTTCTCGGCCGTGAAGTGACGCCTGTGCTTCTCCGGAATGCCGGTGCACAGCTCGTGTGCGGCATAGGTCTGGCCGTCGCCGGAAATATCGTCCAGCTCGCCCTCGATCGTGAAGAGCGCCGTCTTCGTGATGTCCTGCGGCCGCACGCGTTCGCCGGCCACGTCCCATGTGCCCTCGGCCAAACTGAATTCCTGGAACACGACGCGGATCGTGTCGAGGTAATAGTCGGCGTCCATGTCGAGCACCGCGTTGTACTCGTCGTAGAAGCGGCGATGCGCTTCGGCGTCGTCTTCGTCGCCGCGCAACAGGCTCTGATAGAAGTCCCAGTGCGAAGCCGCGTGACGTTCCGGGTTCATCGCGACGAAGCCGGTGTGCTGCAGGAAGCCCGGGTAGACCTTGCGGCCCACGCCCGGATAGTTCGGCGGCACGGTGAAAATCACGTTGTTCTCGAACCACTCGTACGAATGCTGCGTGGCGAGCGAGTTCACCGAAGTCGGGCTCTTGCGCGCGTCGATGGGGCCGCCCATCATCGTCATGGTGCGCGGCGTGTCTTCGCCGCGGCTCGCCATCAGCGAAATGGCGGCAAGCACCGGCACAGTCGGCTGGCACACCGAGATCACATGCAGATTCTTCGCGCCGATGTGGCGGATGAAATCCTGAATGTAGGCGACGTAATCGTCCAGATGAAACTCGCCGTCTTCCAGCGGGACCATGCGCGCGTCGATCCAGTCTGTCAGGTAAACCTTATGGTCCTGGAGCAGCGTGCGCACTGTGTCACGCAGCAGCGTGGCATGGTGGCCCGACAACGGCGCGCACACCAGCACGACCGGCTCGTCTTTCAGTTGCGTGACGGCGTCGCTGTCGTCGGCAAAACGCTTGAAGCGCAGCAGGCGGCAGAACGGCTTCTCGACGATCGTCTGTTCGATGATCGGGATGTTGTGGCCGTCCTTGACGATCTGATGGAGGTTGAACTCCGGCTTCTCATAGTCTTTGCCGAGCCGGTAGAGCAGTTCGTAACCGGCCGAGAGGCGGGTAGCGCCGGGCACGTAAGCCAGCGGGCTAGCAGGGTTCGCGAACGATTTCGACGCGGCCTGGGCCCAGGCGGTGAGCGGGCTCAGCATAGCCCGCTGGAATTCGTGCAGTTGATAGAGCATGGGTGCTCCGTTTTAAGCGGTTCGCATGGGGCTTCGCAAACACGCATGTGGCGTTGCGGCTGGCCATTCTTGGTTGTTGGTAGATCGGTTATAGGCCGACAGACAGTTCGATCATATAGAAAGCAGGGTACTTGTGCAATGCAGCATTCCGGCGGCGCCGATCCGTAAAAATGTCATCGAATCATGCTACTGGCGATGCTGCTGCGCCGCCATCAGGGCTTGCAGCAGCCTTAAGTTCAGCATCTTCCGTGCCGTTATGCGACGGCTGCCCGGTTGCGCGCGCCATCGCCTGTTCGTGCTTCATCAGGTTCAGGCCCGTGTTGACGAGCGCCACATGCGAGAACGCCTGCGGGAAGTTGCCGACGAGCCGCTTTGCCGCCGGATCGTATTCCTCGGCGAGGAGCCCGACGTCGTTACAGAGGCCGAGCAGCCGTTCGTACATGGCAATGGCTTCGTCGAGGCGGCCTTGCAGCGCCAGGTTGTCCACCATCCAGAACGAACAAGCCAGAAACGTGCCTTCCCCCGGCGGTAGGCCGTCGTCGAATTCGGTGGTGCGGTAGCGCATCACGAAGCCGTCGTGCATCAGGTCGCGCTCGATCGCCTCGACCGTGCCTTTCACGCGCGGATCGTGCGGCGGCAAGAAGCCGACGAGCGGCAGCAGCAGCAGGCTCGCGTCGAGCTGATCGCTGTCGTAGGTCTGCGAAAACGCATTGCGCGAAGCGTTCCACGCCTTGTCGCAGACTTCCGCGTGAATCTGCGCGCGGGTGGCGCGCCATTCGTCGAGCGGCCCCTCGAGATTGAACATTTCCGCCGATGCCAGCGCGCGGTCGAACGCGACCCACGCCATCACCTTTGAGAAAGTGAAATGCTGGCGTCCGCCGCGCGTTTCCCAGATGCCTTCGTCGGGTTGCTGCCAGATCGTGCCGAGGTGACGCAGCAGCGCGCACTGCACGTTCCACGCGGTGTCGTCTGCCTGCAGGCCGCCGACCCGCGCGAGATGCAGCGCGTTCATGACTTCGCCATACACGTCGAGCTGGAGCTGTCCGACCGCGTTGTTGCCGATCCGCACCGGCTTCGCGCCGCAATAGCCGGGCAGCCAGTCGACCTCGTACTCGGTCAGGCGCCGCTCGCCGGCCAGCCCGTACATGATCTGCAACTGGTCGGGCGCGCCGGCCATTACACGGCCGAGCCAGGTACGCCAGGCGCGCGCCTCGTCGTAGTAGCCGCCGCGCATCAGCGCGAGCAGCGTGATCGTCGCGTCGCGCAGCCAGCAGTAGCGGTAGTCCCAGTTGCGCGTGCCGCCGAGCTGTTCCGGCAGCGACGTCGTGGGCGCGGCGACGATCCCGCCGGTCGGTTCGTAGGCGAGCGCCCGCAGCGTGATCAGCGAGCGGCGAATCGGCTCGGCCCATTTGCCTTCGATGGTGCCGCGCGCCGACCATTCGAGCCAGTGATTCTCGGTGCGGGCCAGCGCCGTATGCGGATCGCGCGCGGGCGGCAGCCGCAGATGCGAGGCCGAGTACGCGAGCGAGAACGGCACGCGCTCGCCTTCGCTGACGGTGAACTCGGCAACCGTCTTCATGTTCTCGCCGCGCAGATCGACGGGCGTGCGCAGCACCGCGTTGTCCGGACCGACGATCGCGCGAATCCCGCTCTCGTGCTTCAGGCGGTCGACCCACGGAATCGAAAAGCCGTAGTCGAAGCGCAGCACCAGTTCCATCTTCATGCGCACGGTGCCGCGCTTGCCGACGACGATGCGCACCATCTCCGACCAGCCGTTGCCCGGCGGCATGAAGTCGACGAGCGTGACCGCGCCTTCGGGCGTTTCGAAGTCGGTCTCGAGGATCAGCGTTTCGCCGCGATAACGGCGGGTGATTTTCGGCGGCGTGTCGCTGCCGCTGTCGGCGTCGGTCTCGGTGCCGCTGCCGGTGTCGGGACAGATCAGCCAGCGGCCGTGGTCCGGCGTGCCGAGCAGCGCGGCGAAGCAGGCGCCGGAGTCGAAGCGCGGCCAGCAGAGCCAGTCGACGGAACCTTCGCGTGAGACGAGCGCGGCCGTGTGGCCGTCGCCGATGAGCGCATAGTCTTCGATGAGTGCGGGCATGGCCGTGCGTTTCGATACCTAATGTACGTTGATCGTTTTGAGTAGCGGGCGCGGCAAGTTCGGCTGCGCCCCACTGGTTTCTTCCGGACTTGCGGGTTGCAGTTTGGTTCACCGCACACAATGCGGCAAAACGCGGGTTGTAATTGTCAAATGGCTGCCTACAATCAGTAATCCAGCCGATGCCTAAAACTTTCGGGTTTGCGAAGCCGGCTTGCCCATCGCGCATGCACACGCCGTTTGGAGGACGAAAGCCATGCTGAATCCGTCAAAATCCGACTGCATCACGATTCTCTCCGCCGCGAGCCAACTCGCGGACGATTCCATGCTGCCACTCGATCATAGCCGCCTCGGTCTGAGCCGCAATGGCATGCAGACCGCCGCGAGCTTTCTGATCGAGCGCGCCTGCTTCCGGCGCTATCAGGAAGGTGACGGCCATTATGCCGTCGGCGCGTTGTCGCTGCAGGGGCGCTGGCGTCTCGAACAGCTTTCGAACGGCTGAGTCGCGTCTGCGACGCAGGTGTCGGCGTCCGGCTGCGGCCGGATGCGCTGTGCCGTTTGAACGCATGATATCTATCGCTTAACCCGCGACGATGAACGGTGCGGTAGCGCCGGCGCGCGTGCGTCTTCGCGCGCCGTTGCTCCCCCTACGGCATCCTTTCCCGCTGCATCCACGTCTCTTGCCAACGAGAAAAGCCGGGCCGTCCTGCGCCCGGCTTCTCCGTTCAGAAGTGCGACGAGCCCACGCCAAAAATACCAATGATCCCGATGATGATCAGATACAACGCGACGATGTAGTTCAACAGCCGCGGCATCACGAGAATCAGAATGCCGGCGATCAGCGAAACCAGCGGGCCCAGGCTCAATGTGATGTTCATGAAAACTCCGTAGTGTGGTGACACGCGATTAAAAACGTCCCCGAGAGGCAGGGCAATTGCTACCGATGCAGTCGTCATGCCGCCGACGATTCGCCGCGGCGACGCGGCGGGCCGCTTCACTGCATGATCCGTTGCAACGCTTTTATACTTGCCCGACAAGAATAACGCTCGACTTCGGCGCGGCAGACCAGAGGCACGATGACAACCGCTTTGCTTTCATAACCCACGTAGAGGAGGTCGTATGCTTCTTCGTCACCGGGACGCTGTGCCTGCCGCGCCAGCTCCTGACCGGTCTTCTTCACGACGCGTGCGCGCGTGGTCTCCCATGCACTCCGCCCGCTCGATCATAAAAGGTTTCGCGCTCATGGTCTCGATTGCCGCTTCGCCCGCGTTCGCGCAAGACGCCGGTTCGGGTGCCGGTTCCGCTCCCGCCGACGGCGTCTATAACCTGCTGGTCGGCACCTACACCGGCGGCAAGAGCGAAGGCTTGTACGTCTATCGCTTTGACACGAAGACGGGCGACGCCACACGCGTGTCCGTCGCGCAGACGGTGAACCCGTCGTACCTGGTGGTGAGCCGCGACCGCCGCTTCGTCTACGCGGTTAACGAGCTGCCCGGCGACAACGGACCGGCGAGCCAGCGCGGCGGCGTCAGCGCGTTTCGCTTCGACGCCGCGAGCGGCCAGTTGACCTTTCTCAACAAGGTTTCCGCCGATGGCAACGACCCGTGCTACCTGAGTCTCTCGCCGGACGGCAAATATCTGCTCGCCGCGAACTATTCGGTCGCGGCCGATCCGGGCGGCAGCTTCTCCGTTTTGCCGGTGCAGGCTGACGGGCAGCTCGGCTCGTCGGTGCTGACCGTGCATCATGAAGGCAGCGGTCCGGTCAAGGGGCGCCAGGACAACGCGCACGTGCACTCGACGGTGTTTTCTCCGGACGGGCACTATCTTTTCGCGCAGGATCTCGGCGCCGACAAGCTGTACTCGTACCGCTACACGGCCGACGGCAGCCGCGGTCTGTTCAGTCCGACCGACTGGCGCTACACGCAGGAGAAGCCGGGCACCGGCCCGCGGCACCTGGTTTTCGGCGCCGGCGGCAAGCACGCGTACCTGACGAGCGAACTCGCCGCGACCGTCAGCACGTTCAATTACGCCGACGGCAAGCTCACGCAGGTCCAGACCATCTCGCTGACCGAGCCGGGCTTCAAGGGCGCGGTAGGCGCGGCCGCGATTCATCTGTCGCCGGACGGGCGCTTTCTCTACGCGACCAATCGCGGCGATGCGAACGAGATCGTGATCTTCTCCGTCGATCCGACGAATGGACATCTGAAGAAGATCGGGCGTCAATCGAGTCTCGGCAAGTCGCCGCGCGAATTTGCAATCGATCCGACCGGCAAGTGGCTGATCGTCGGCAATCAGAACAGCGATACCGTTTATGTGTTCCGGCGCGATCAGCAGAGCGGTTTGCTGGAAGCGAATCCTAAGCGGATCGAGATCGGCTCGCCGGTGGACTTCAAGCTGGTGTCGCCGTCGTGAGGGAGGCGAGGCTGCAGGTTGAACGAACAGGGGCCGCTTCGAGCGGCCCCTGTTCGTGGCTGGTGGTTCATGCGGCGCCGCTAACCGGCGTCATGCACGCGCATGGCTGCTGCCGGCAATTTGCCGGCGGTCTGCGCGCTATTCCGCCGGCCCGGGCGCGAGCACTTCGCGGCTGCCGTTGATGCCCATCGCCGACACGAGCCCGGCCGTCTCCATCTGTTCGACAAGACGCGCCGCACGGTTATAGCCGATGCGCAACTGCCGCTGTACCGACGAAATCGACGCGCGCCGCGTGCGCACCACGAACGCGACCGCTTCGTCGTAAAGCGGATCGGCTTCCGCATCCGGCGAGTCGCCGAACAGGTCCTGCGCCGCGCCGCCGTCGGTCGCAGGGCCGTCGAGAATGCCTTCCTCGTATTGCGGCTCGCCGAACTGCTTCAGATATTCGACGATCGCATGCACTTCCTCGTCCGCGACGAACGCGCCGTGCACGCGCTGCGGATAGCCCGTGCCCGGCGGCAGGAACAGCATGTCGCCCTGGCCGAGCAGCGACTCCGCGCCCATCTGGTCGAGAATCGTGCGCGAGTCGATCTTCGACGACACCTGGAACGCGACGCGCGTCGGAATGTTCGCCTTGATGAGCCCGGTGATGACGTCGACGGACGGCCGCTGCGTCGCCAGAATCAGATGGATGCCGGCGGCGCGCGCCTTCTGCGCGAGCCGCGCGATCAGTTCCTCGATCTTCTTGCCCGCCACCATCATGAGGTCCGCAAGCTCGTCGATTACAACGACGATCAGCGGCAGCGGCGCGAGTGGCTCGGGCGCCTCGGGCGTCAGCGAAAACGGATTGCCGAGCTTCTTGCCTTTCGCTTCGGTATCGCGAATTTTCTGATTGAAGCCAGGGAGATTTCTCACGCCGACTGCGGACATCAGCCGATAACGCTTCTCCATTTCGCCGACACACCAGTTCAGCGCATTGGCGGCGAGCTTCATGTCGGTGACGACGGGCGCGAGCAGATGCGGAATGCCTTCGTAGACCGACAGCTCGAGCATCTTCGGGTCGATCATGATGAGGCGCACTTCCTCGGGCGTCGCCTTGAAGAGCAGCGAGCAGATCATCGCGTTGATCGCGACCGACTTGCCCGAACCCGTCGTGCCCGCGACCAGCATGTGCGGCGCCTTCGCGAGATCGGCGACGACCGGATGGCCGGTGATGTCCTTGCCCATCGCGAGCGTGAGTTGCGAGTGCGAATTCTGATAGACGCTCGCTTCGAGAATCTCGGACAGGCGGATCGTCTGGCGCTTCGCGTTCGGCAACTCGAGCCCCATGCAGGTCTTGCCGGGAATCGTTTCGACGACGCGGATCGACGTGAGTCCGAGACCGCGCGACAGGTCCTTCATCAGGCCGACGATCTGGCTGCCGCGCACGCCGAGCGCCGGTTCCACTTCGAAGCGCGTAATCACGGGACCGGCCGATGCGCCGACCACCGTGACCGGCACTTTGAATTCCTGCAGTCGTTGCTCGATCAGAAGGCCTGTCTCGATGAGCTTCTCCTCGGAGACGGGTTCGATGTGGGTGTCCGCGGGCGCGAGCAGGTCGAGCGTGGGCAGTTCGACCATCGACGCAGCCGGCGCGTGGAATTCGAAGCCGTTGGTTGGACCGTGGCCGCGCAGGGGCGTGCGTTGCGGTTCGGTGGTTGGTTGGGCCGGCGCCTCAGCGGGTGGTGCGGAGAGGCTTGGGTTTTGGGGCGGCGTCGGCTGGAATTCGGTGTTCGCTTGAGCTTGAGCTTGAGCTTGAGCGTGAGCCTGAGCGGACGATGCCAAGAGGCCCGGATTTTGGGCGGGCGTCGGCTCGCGCTCAGCGTTCGCTTGAGCGAGCGGTGCCAAGAGGCCATGACTTTGGCCAGGCGTCGGCTGAACGAGTGCAGCGGGCGGCGGCGCAGTGAAGCTATTGTGCTGGACCGGCGCGGCGTGCGTCGGTGCATGTGCCTCCGTCTGCGCTTGCATCGGCGTCGCGAGACCCGGGAAGCGCACGACGTTCGATGATGTCGGCGGTGCGATGGTTTGCTCGGGTGCGGCGGCGAGCTCGGCTACTTGCGGGCTGTCGACATCAGCGAGCCTCGGTTCGACGTGCGAGAGAGGAGGGGACGCGAGCGCGTCGCTATCGGCCGACGACGACGTGGCTGCGCCTGCCGCTGCGTCTTTGCTTGCACTTGCACTTGCACTTGCACTTGCGGCATGCGGCAGCGACGAACCGTTGTCTGATGCGATGAACCGTGCGTCGTCCGCAGGCGGCGCAGCGGGTAGTTCGCGTTGCGGATCGCGGTTCGGGTCCGTGTCGGGATTGGTGTCCGTGCTCGCGTTTGCGCTTGCTACACCGCGCGTGTCTTCTTGCGCGTCCTCTTCCCGTTCTTCCGTCGATGAACGTGCTTCATGTTCCCACGGCGGTGTCTCCGACGGCGCATCCGTTTGCTGCAACCGGCTCGCGAAGATTCCGAACGGCGTGCGAGCAAGCGGCGGGGCGACGTGCGTCGTTGGCGCAACCGGCGGGGCGACCGTCGATGCAAAAGCAGATGTCGGTTCAGCGACTGCTGTCCGCGCGGGCGCTTCTGCTGCGGGCTGTGTCGCTGGCGTGATAGACGCTGCCTGCTGGAACGCGGGCGCGGAAGGTACAGCTTGGTCGGTCAGTGCGCCAGCCGGTGTTTGAATGACAGGCGGTTCGATCGGCCATTGCACGACTGGCTCGGGACTGGCCGCAGCAGAGGGCTGCGTTTCAGTCCACGGCGCGCGAGTCGGCGTTTCGAGAGCCGTTTTCAGCGACGTTTCCGCGGGCGTAGGCGATGCCGATTGAACGGTCGGCGCGATAGAAGCGTCTTCGGCACGATGATCGGACTGCTGGCGCGACGCATCTCTCGTCGACGATGCGGATTCCGCAGCGTCGCGCGAAAGGGCGTGCGCGTCAGAGAACGGCGCGTCGACTCGCGCACGTCCCAAAGCGGCGTCGACTTCGACGCATGGTGAACCAGCGTCGGCTCCGGTGCGTGCCAAAGTGGCATCGACTCCGGTGCGTGCCAAAGTGGCATCGACTCCGTTGCTTTGTGAATCGGCCGCGACTCCGCCGCCTACCAAACCGGCATCGACGCTGGTGCCTCGTGAAGCAGCCTCGACTCCGGCGCGTGCCAAAGTGGCTTCGACTCCGCTGCCTTGTGAATCTGCAGCAGCTCCGCCACCTCCCAAAGCGACCCCGCCGCCTCCCGAAGCCGCCTCGCTCGCCGCGCCCACCAAACCCGCGCCCGTCAGCCCCTTCGACGCTACATTGACAGCCGCGATTTTCGCGCCTTCCGCGCCGCTACTGCGCGCGAGGCTGACGCCGGCCATATCCGTCCAACGTGCGGCGTTTTCCGCGATGCTGCGCAGCGTCTCCTGGACGCTGGCGGGCGGCGTGACTTTTTCGGCGGCGGCCATCGGCCTCGTAAAGGCCGGCGCCGTCGATGACGGACGGCGCACGCCCGAGGCCGCCGCGGCATCCTCCACGCGCGCAGCCGACGACAACCCGTGCGCTGGCGATACCGCGCGATTGAGCGGCGCGGTAGTTCGGTTCGCTAGCGGACGTGCAGTGACGTCCACGCTAGCCGGCGTCGCGCCCGTTGCTGCGCCTTCACGGGCAGCAAGGCCCGACGCGCCGTAGGCGGCAGTCGCGCCCGCACCTGAAACACCAGCGGCGGCTACGCTAAGCAACGATCCACCGCTTGCAGGCTCGCGAGCCGCGCGGCCAACGGCCACCGACGCAGCCCCACCAACGCCACCAACGCCACCGACGCCACCGACGCCACCGACGCCACCAACACCACCGACGCCACCAACACCACCAACACCACCAACGCCACCAACGCCACCAACGCCGACCTTCCCAACCGAACCCGCACCACCCGCCCCCGACCGCGGACTCCCCTCCCGCAACCACCCAGCGGGCGCAACCGGCTCAGCCGGCGACCAACCCGATTTCCCAGCACCGGACGCAGACACCGGCGTCTGCCCCGAAGCCTGCCGCACCGGCGCCGCACTACCAGTCCGCAACACCGGCTCAACCGGCGCAACCTGGCCCCGCGTCACACCTTGCCCGCCACGCCACCCTTGCGCAGCCGCGCGCGTCCCCGCGTCCCGGCCAGCAGCCGGTCCAGCCGCCACCGAACCCGCACCGCCGACAGCCGCACCACCCGCAGCTCGTCCCTTGACAGGCGGCCGCCACACGGTCGGCCGCGCGTAGCGCCCCTTGCTTTTGGGCGCCATCGTGTTCATCGAACTGGAGATGTGCGGCGGCGCGCCGTCGTCGAGCGCGCGATGGCGGCGCGCTTCGTCGTCGCGTTTCGCAAGACCGCGCGACGCGAGGCCGAGGCCGAACGCGCCGTCCGCCCACGCGAGGAACTCGCTCCAGTGAAAGCCGATCAGCCACGGCAGGCTGACGACCAAGAGCGCGAGCGCCGCGAGCGGCGTGCCGATATGCCCGAGCAGATGGCCGAAGCCCGCGGCAAGCGCGTGACCGATCGCGTTCATACCGGCCGCGCCGATCAGCGACGCCTCGAGCGTGCAGCTCGCCACCATCGCCGAGACGAAGCCGAGCCATAGCCGGATCGTGCCGGGGCCGCGCAAGCCCGCGCCGCCCGGCAACATCGACTTGATGAGCCGCCAGATGAGAGGAATGAACCAGACGGCCGACCCGCCGAACCAGCCGAAAACTACCGTGTGCATACTAGACATCGACGAATGACGGACTGGCAAAAACGCAATCCGTCGAGTTTAAACCGGCGAAGCGCAACGCTTCGAAGGCGGACGCAAGTATGCCTGCGTCCTCGTGCAAAGCGGGCGGCGCGCCGGACAACTCGAACTCACGCGCCGTTCGCTTCGCCACTATTTCCCGCTTATTTGTCACTACTGCCGCTGCGCTCGAACACCAGCGTATCGCCGTTGTCGAGCACGAGCTGCATCTGCTGCGGCGCGCGCATCTGCACGCCGGTTCGCGCGATATGCGTGAGCGCGTTCAGATAAGTGCTTTCGATCTGTCCGCCCGGCGTCGCGCAGGCCATGCGCGTGCCGCCGAGTGTGCCGAACGAGAGCTTGCCGTCCTTCAGCGCGTACGAGCCCATATAGCGGTTACAGCCGGAAAAGCCGCTCGCGTGCCGCTGGCCTCCGGCGGTCGAAAGCGTCAGCGTGATCGGCGTGCCGAGGTTCGCGAACGGAACCGTGCGCGCCGTGCCGTCCGACTGTTTCCACGCGGTGAGCGTCCAACTCGTGTCATCGAGCAATTGCGTCGCGGCGGGGTTGAACGGGTCAGGCGCGGCTGCTTCCGAATCCGGATGTTTCGGAATCGCGCATGCGCCGAGCAGCGCCGCGACGCTCAACGCGGCGAGGGCCGTGCGCGCGTAAGGGGCGATGCGCGCAAGACGTCGCGTGGACAAGCGTGGTTGCATGGCGTCGTTCCTCTTCAAACTGGCAAAGGCGTAAGGGTAACGCACTCGGCGCGCGGCGCGCTCGTGGACATTGGCGCGAACTGACTAGGCGCTGCCTGCGTGCGCCGCGCCGTGCGGCGTCATGTAGCGACCCGTTGCGCTTCGCGTGCGGATTAAAACCGGGCGCCGCGAGCAAGCCGCGGCGAGGGGTCCGCATGTTAACATCGTGTTCCACCCAATCCCACCCTCATCCGACTTTTATCTGGAGACCTCATGCAGATCGGCCAACGGATCGGCACGCCCCTTTCTGAATCCGCCACGCGCGTCATGCTGCTCGGCGCGGGCGAACTCGGCAAGGAGGTGATCATCGCGCTGCAACGGCTGGGCGTCGAAGTGATCGCCGTCGACCGTTATCCGAATGCGCCGGGGCATCAGGTCGCGCATCGCTCGCACGTGATCGACATGACCGACCGCGCCGCGCTGCGCGCACTTGTCGAACAGGAGCGTCCGCATCTGATCGTGCCGGAAATCGAGGCGATCGCGACAGACGCGCTGGCCGCGATCGAAAGCGACGGCATCGCCGAAGTGATCCCGACCGCGCGCGCCACGCAACTCACGATGAACCGCGAAGGCATCCGGCGCCTCGCCGCCGAGGAACTGGGCTTGCCGACCTCGCCGTATGCATTCGCCGATTCGCTCGATGAACTGCGCGCGGGCATCGCGAAAGTCGGTTATCCGTGCGTCGTGAAGCCGGTCATGTCGTCGTCGGGTAAAGGGCAGTCGGTACTGCGCAGCGACGCGGACGTCGAACCGGCCTGGCAATACGCGATGGCCGGCGGCCGCGTGAATCATGGGCGCGTGATCGTCGAAGGCTTTATCGATTTCGAGTACGAGATCACGCAGTTGACCGTGCGCGCGGTCGATCCGTCGAACGGCGAAGTCGCCACGTATTTCTGCGATCCGATCGGCCATGTGCAGGTCGCGGGCGATTACGTCGAATCGTGGCAGCCGCAGCCGATGAGCCCGCTCGCGCTCGAGCGTTCGCGCGAAGTCGCGCACAAGGTCACGGCCGCGCTCGGCGGGCGTGGACTCTTCGGCGTGGAACTTTTCGTGCGCGGCGATGACGTATGGTTCTCGGAAGTCAGTCCGCGTCCGCACGACACAGGCCTCGTCACGTTGTGCTCGCAACGCTTTTCGGAATTCGAACTGCACGCGCGCGCGATTCTCGGTTTGCCGGTGGACACGTCGTTGCGTGCGCCGGGTGCGTCGGCCGTGATTTACGGCGGGCTCGACGAGGCCGGCATTGCATTCGAAGGCGTCGCCGCCGCGCTTGCCGTGCCGAATGCGGACTTGCGTCTCTTCGGCAAGCCGGAGAGTTTCGTCAAGCGCCGCATGGGCGTTGCGCTCGCGACCGGCGAGAACATCGGCGAAGCACGCTCGCGTGCGAAAGAGGCTGCGGCGGCGGTGCATCCGGTGTCCGCGAAATCCGCGCGATGATGTGCGCCGGGCTTATGTCCGCAAAGCTGGTGTGAATGATCCGAGCCCATCGAACGAATCGCGGGTTCATTGAAGTCGAGGTAGGTATGTCGCAGGAATCCCCGCAGGAATCCAGTTACGAAGCGGCGCGCGTGGCAACGCGGCGCACCGCGGCCGGCTCTGTCCGCACGCTTGGTTCTCTCGGCGTGCTGCTCGCGCTGTGCGCCGGATTGACGGGCTGCGGACTCGCGGCCGCGCCGTGCCGCATTGCGTCGGCGGGGCTGAAGATCGTGCCGGTGGTCGGACACGTAGCCGCCGCACCGACCGACGCCTGCGCCGATGTCATCGACCCTTGATCCGCAACGACCGGGGCATCCAATGAAAAAAACGCTGCTTGCAGTGAGCCTCGCGGCGATCTGCGGCTATACGTTCGCCGCGCCCTCGCAACTCGACGAGGTTCAGGCCAAAAGCCGCCAGACGCGCAAATACACGTGCGCGACCGGCAAGATTCTGCACGTCACTTACTGGAACACGGCCAATGGCCAGAGCTTCGCGCTCGTGCCGGTGAAGGGCAAGCAACTGCTGTTCGTCAACACGATAGCGGCGTCGGGCGTGAAATATCAGGCCGGCAGCTATACGTGGTGGACCAAGGGCCCGCGCGCCGATCTCTACGACGTCATGGCCGGCGAGGACGCAACGCCGGTTTTGTCCGACTGTATTACGCTCAATCGCTGAGCTTAGGGTGAGCTTCGGCTGAACGCGCCCGCTCGACATCATCGAGCGGCGCGTCGAAGCCGCCTGTTTCTTTCTTCAGCCACGCAGCATTGCCAGCGTGCGCGCATCATTTCCCCCTGAGTAGTAAGCTGTCCGGCGTGACCTTCGGCGCGTCGCCGCGACGGTCGCCGTCGTCGCGATCATCACCGTCTTTGCAGTCGCCCCGAGTCTCCGAAAGTCCGTTTCCGCTCACCCACGGCCCGGCTTCACGTCCGCGTCCGTACCATCAAGCGAGACCCTCCATGAAAGCATCGGACCTGTTCGTCAAATCGCTGGAAGCCGAAGGTGTCGAGTACGTGTTCGGCATCCCCGGTGAAGAGAATCTCGATCTTCTAGAATCGCTGCGCCGCTCGAAAATCCGTTTGATCCTGACGCGTCACGAACAGGCGGCGGGCTTCATGGCCGCGACCTATGGACGCCTGACTGGCCGCACGGGCGTCTGTCTCGCGACGCTCGGCCCCGGCGCCACCAACTTCGTGACCGCGGCCGCGTACGCGCAACTGGGCGGCATGCCGATGCTGATGGTCACCGGCCAGAAGCCGATCAAGTCGAGCAAGCAGGGCCATTTTCAGATCGTCGACGTCGTGCGGATGATGGAGCCGCTCACCAAATACACGCGCCAGATCGTGTCCATCGCGAATATTCCGGCGGCCGTGCGCGAAGCGGTGCGGCAGGCGGAAGAAGAGCGCCCCGGCGCCACGCATCTCGAACTGCCCGAGGACGTCGCGCATGAAGAGGGCGACGGCAAGCCGATCCCGAAGAGCTACAGCCGGCGTCCCGTCGCGGAAGAAAAAGCGGTCGCGCGCGCGGTCGAGGCGATCACGAAAGCGAAGCATCCGTTGCTGATGATCGGCGCGGGCGGCAATCGCAAGACCACGACGAAGATGCTGCGCGAATTCGTCGACCAGACCGGCATTCCGTTTTTCACGACGCAGATGGGCAAGGGCGTGATCGACGAATCGCATCCGATGTGGCTCGGCAACGCGACCTTGTCCGATGGCGACTTCGTGCATCGCGCGATCGATCACGCCGACTGCATCATCAACGTCGGGCATGACGTGATCGAGAAGCCGCCGTTCTTCATGCGCAGCGGCGAGGCCGGCGAGAAAACGGTGATTCACGTGAACTTCCTCGGCGCGGAAGTGGACACGGTGTACTTCCCGCAGATCGAGGTGGTCGGCGACATCGCCAACGCGGTGTGGCAACTGAAGGAAAGCCTCAAGGAGCGTCAGGAGCATTGGGACTTCACGCGCTTCAAGGAGATCAAGGACCATTTCGAGGCGCATCTGGTGAAAGGCCAGCACGACGACCGCTTTCCGATGTATCCGGTGCGCGTGGTCAACGACGTGTACGAGACCACGCCGGTGGACGGCATCGTGTGTCTGGACAACGGCATGTACAAGATCTGGTTCGCGCGCTATTACCGCGCGCACGAACCGAATTCGCTGTTGCTCGATAACGCGCTGGCCTCGATGGGCGCGGGCTTGCCGTCGGCCATCGCCACCAAGATCGTGCATCCGGAGCGCAAGGTCATGGCCGTGTGCGGCGACGGCGGCTTCATGATGAACTCACAGGAACTCGAAACGGCCGTGCGTCTGAAGCTCGATCTTGTGATCCTGATCTTGCGCGACGACGCGTTCGGCATGATCCGCTGGAAGCAGGAGAACATGAACTTCCCCGACTACGGCATGACGCTGGCGAATCCGGACTTCGTCGCGTATGCGCAGAGCTATGGCGCAAAGGGGCATCGGATTGAATCGGCGGAGCAGTTCGCGCCCTTGCTGCGCGAGTGTTTCGCGACGCCGGGCGTGCATGTGATCGACCTGCCCATTGACTATTCGGATAACGAGCGCGTGCTGAACCGCGAGATCAAGCGGCTGTCCGCGCAATTGTGAGCGGCGCGGGTTCGGGCTCCTGCTCGTGCAAGAAGGCCCGAGTTGCCGCTGTCATCTATCGGAAGGAGAACGCGTGATGTTGAACAAGACCTACCCGTACTACCTCGCGAACGAAGCGGTGGCTGCGAATACGGATCTCGAAGTCACCGACAAATTCAGCGGCGAAGTCGCGACGCGCGTCGCGATGGCCGATGCGGCCGCGATCGACAAGGCGATCGGCTTCGCGGTCGATGCAATGCCCGCGCTGCGCGCGTTCCAGCCGTTCAAGCGCCAGGCGGTGCTCGAACATTGCGTGAAGCGCTTTCGCGAACGTTACGACGAACTCGCGCTCGCGCTGTGCATCGAGGCGGGCAAGCCGATCAACGATTCGAAGGGTGAAGTCACGCGGCTAATCGACACGTTCAAGGTCGCGGCCGAGGAAGCCGTGCGCATCGACGGCGAAATCGTCAATCTGCAGATTTCGCCGCGCGCCAACGGCTATCGCGGCTATGTAAAGCGCGTGCCGATCGGCCCGTGCTCGTTTATCTCGCCGTTTAATTTTCCGCTGAATCTGACCGCGCACAAGGTCGCGCCGGCGATTGCCGCGGGCGTGCCGTTCGTGCTGAAGCCGGCGAGCCGCACGCCGGTCGGCGCGCTGATCATGGGCGAAATTCTCGCGGAAACGGACTTGCCGAAGGGCGCGTTCTCAATTCTTCCCGCGCATCGCGACGGCGCCGATCTTTTCACCACCGACGAACGCTTCAAGCTGCTGTCGTTCACCGGCTCGCCGGCGGTGGGCTGGGAGCTGAAGAAAAAGGCCGGCAAGAAGAAGGTGATTCTCGAACTGGGCGGCAATGCGGCCGCGATCGTCGACGGCGATCAGGGCGGCAAGCTCGACTACGTGGTCGACCGGCTCGCGTTCGGCGCGTTCTATCAGTCGGGGCAAAGCTGTATCGGCGTGCAGCGCATTCTCGTGCACGCGAGCCTCTACGATGCGCTGCGCGAAAAGCTGATTGCCAAAACCAAGTCGCTGGTGATGGGCGATCCGAAGGACGAAAAGACCTTCGTCGGGCCGATGATCTCCGAATCGGAATCGAAGCGCCTCGCCGGCTGGATGGAAAGCGCGGTGCAGGCGGGAGCGAAAATCGTCGCGGGCGGAAAGGTGGAAGGCGCGATGTTCGAGGCGACGCTGCTCGAAGGCGTGAAGCGCGACACCGACCTGTATCGCAAGGAAGCGTTCGGGCCGGTCGCCATTCTGGAGCGTTTCGACGATTTCGGCGCGGCGCTCGCGACCGTCAACGACAGCGACTTCGGCCTGCAGGCGGGCGTCTTCACCGATTCGCTCGCGCACGCGCACCGCGCGTGGGACGAACTGGAAGTGGGCGGCGTGGTGATCAACGACGTGCCGTCGTTCCGCGTCGACAACATGCCTTATGGCGGCGTGAAGGACTCGGGGCTCGGGCGCGAGGGCGTGCGCTACGCGATCGAGGACATGACCGAGCTGCGTCTGATGGTGATGCGCGAGACGTGGTGAGGCATAAGAGTTGGTGAGGCACGCGAGTTGGCGAGGCGGCGAGATTCACGGGCGGCGCGCGCAGCGGCAATGCACGCGATTGCCTGTAGCGGCCGCAAAATGGGCCGAATAGCGGCGGCCAAGGTGTCGCTCGACGCTGCGCCTGCGTGGACCTGCTGCGACGACAGCAGCACGGTCCCGCAAAACCGCTTTTCCGCTCTGTCATGCGACTGTCGTTTCAACGCACTACGCTCGCCGGGCGAGGCGCACGGCGGCGCGCGCCGGGATGCGGCGCCGTGCCTTTGCCGCACAAGCAGAAAGCCGGCGCATGCGCCATGAGTGTTTTTGCTGAAGTGCTACAATACCGGCCTTTCCGGCGGGTATTTCCGCCGGCCGGAGCCGGCCGCATCCTTTCCCGCAATAGCGACGGGTCCCGTGCGGAACGCCGTGGCTCCGCCTTCATCCTGATGCCTTCTGCGGTTCCGACCGCTGCCGCGCGCACGCGCCAAGCGCATTTTTAGCGAAAGCCACCATGTCCGACACAGCCGTCACGCCCAGCACTGCGACTTTTGACCAATTCGGTCTCGCGCCCGACATCCTGAAAGCAGTCAAGGAATCGGGCTACACCACGCCCACGCCGATTCAGGCGCAGGCCATTCCTGTCGTGCTGGCAGGCCGCGACGTCATGGGCGCCGCGCAAACCGGCACCGGCAAGACCGCGAGTTTTTCGCTGCCGATCATCCAGCGGCTGTTGCCGCAGGCGAGCACGAGCGCGTCGCCCGCGCGCCATCCGGTGCGCGCGCTGATCCTCACGCCGACCCGTGAACTGGCCGACCAGGTCGCCGCGAACGTCCAGTCGTATGCGAAGCACACGGCGCTGCGCAGCGCCGTGGTGTTCGGCGGCGTGGACATGAACCCGCAGTCCGAGCAGTTGCGCCGCGGCGTCGAAATTCTGATCGCCACGCCGGGCCGTCTGCTCGATCACGTGCAGCAGAAAACCGCCAATCTGGGCCAGGTGCAGATCCTCGTGCTCGACGAAGCCGACCGGATGCTCGACATGGGCTTCCTGCCGGACTTGCAGCGCATTCTGAATCTGCTGCCGAAAGAGCGTCAGACGCTGCTGTTTTCGGCCACATTCTCCGGCGAAATCAAGAAGCTCGCGGCCACGTATCTGCGCGATCCGCAAACCATCGAAGTCGCGCGCAGCAACTCGACGGCGACCAATGTCACGCAGATCGTCTATGAAGTGGCCGAGGGCGACAAGACCGGCGCCGTCGTCCAGTTGATCCGCGAGCGCAGCCTCAAGCAGGTGATCGTGTTCTGCAACAGCAAGATCGGCGCGAGCCGTCTGGCGCGCAGCCTGGAGCGCGACGGCGTGGTCGCGACCGCGATTCACGGCGACCGAACGCAGAACGAGCGTATGCAGGCGCTCGACGCGTTCAAGCGCGGCGAGATCGAGGCGCTGGTCGCAACGGACGTCGCCGCGCGCGGTCTGGACATCGCCGAATTGCCGGCCGTGATCAACTTCGATCTGCCGTTCAACGCGGAAGACTATGTGCACCGTATCGGCCGCACGGGCCGCGCGGGCGCTTCCGGCGACGCGTTGTCGCTGTGCAGCCCGAACGAGCGCAAGCAACTGGCGGACATCGAGAAGCTCATCAAGCGTCCGCTCGAGGTGCTGCGTCTGACCGTGGACACGCCTGTGCGTCATCATCACGAAGAGCGCGCGCCGCGCCGTGAGCGCAGCGAAGGTCGCGAGGGCCGTGAGGGTCGTGAAGAGCGGGGCGCTCGCCGCCGTTCGGGTGCGCCGTCGGGTTCGTACGACCGGCCGCATCATCACCGCGCGCAGCCCGTGGACGATTTTTTCCTGAAGCCTTACGAGCCGTCGCCCGCTTCGGTTCGCAAGGTGGAAGAGGCCGAGGCCGCAGGGTCCGCGCCGCAGAAGCCGTCTTCGAAGCAGCCGCTCGCGGCGTTGCTGGGCGGGTTTGGCATGCCGCGGAAGTCGTCGTCGTAAGGTTGGTTGTTGCGGGCTCGTCGTGCGGGCTCGCCAGCTAGTTGACGCTGTTGCGGTGCTTCCCGTTTTGTCCGGGCCGCGGCTCCCCGTCAAGACTTCGCGCGAAGCCGTTTCGACCGCCGCGCACGCATTGCCAGGCGCGTTAGTTGGCCGTGACACGGCCAAGCGCATATCACACCGCCAAGCGCATTTTCTTCGACCATGCCGCAGTAGCTGCGGCGTAAAAATCATCCAGCGTGGCGTGCACTGAGCCGCTCGCGCCGCCATCCTCCAGATTCAATCCCAGGTGCGTTGCCGCCGCGTTAAGCGCTTCGAGCGGCTTGTCGCAGTCGAGCGCGGTCGCTCCGTTCTGCTTGCTCAGCTTTTCACCGTGCTCGTTCGTCACCACCGGTACATGCAGGTAGCGGGGCGTCGGCACGCCGAGGCATTGCTGAAGGTAAATCTGCCGCGCCGTCGAGTCCATCAGATCCGCGCCTCGCACAATGTGCGTGATGCCCGCGTCGGCGTCGTCGACAACCACGGCCAGTTGATATGCCCACTGGTCGTCCGCGCGTCTCAGCACGAAATCGCCGACTTCGGTGGCGAGATTTTGCGTCTGCCTGCCCTGCCAGCGATCTTCGAATGTGATGACAGCCGCGTCGCCGTCCGGCACGCGCAGCCGCCACGCGCGCGCCGGCTTGCCGTGCAGGCCGTTGCGGCACGTGCCGGGATAGGCGAGCGTCGTGTTGCGCGCATGCGCATGCAGCAGCGAGTCGGCGATTTCCTTGCGCGTACAGCCGCACGGATAGACGAAGCCGGCCGCCTTCAACTGTTCCAGCGCTTGGCTGTAACGCTCGATGCGGGTGCTTTGCCAGACGGGCGGCTCGTCGGCGCGCATGCCGAAGCGCTCGAGCGTGGTGAGAATGTCCTGCGCGGCGCCCGGCGCCGTGCGCGGGCCGTCAATATCTTCGACGCGAACGAGCCATGCGCCGCGATGCGCGCGCGCGTCGAGCCAGCTTGCGAGCGCGCTCACCAGCGAGCCGAAGTGCAGTGGTCCGGTAGGCGAGGGCGCGAAGCGTCCGCGATAGGTCATGAATCGATGCGTTGGAGATTGATTCCGTGCGCCGTGAGAAGCGGGCGGCGAAAAACGCCGCCGCGCCAAGCCGCTTAAGCCGCGCGCGCCGCCTTGCTGTCCGGATGGCAGTGCGGGCACGTCTTGCCCGCCACATACATCGGCGATTTTTGCTCTTCGGGCGTCACCACCGCACGGCAGCCGAAGCACTGCGCAGTCGCGGTCGGCTCGAGCTGCGGATTGAGGGCCGTGCGGTAATCGAACACAAAGCAGTCGCCGTGATAATGCGCGCCGCCCACTTCCTCGAAATATTTGAGGATGCCGCCTTCGAGCTGATACACGTGCTCGATGCCGACCTCTTTCATATGGATCGCGGCCTTCTCGCAGCGAATGCCGCCCGTGCAGAACGACACGACTGTCTTGCCTTCCAGGTCCGCGCGATTCTGCTCGATCACTTCCGGGAATTCGCTGAACTTGGTGATGCGATAGTCGAGCGCATTGTCGAAGGTGCCGACATCCACTTCGAACGCGTTACGCGTGTCGAGCATGACGACGGGACGGCCCTGGTCGTCGTGACCGCGGTCGAGCCATGTCTTCAGCGTGGAGGCGTCGACGAATGGCGCGCGGCCGAGTTCCGGGCGAATGGCCGGCTTCTTCATCGTGATGATTTCGCGCTTGAGCTTGACGAGCATGCGCGTGAACGGCTGCTTGTCCGACAGGCTTTCCTTGAACTGCAGGTTCGCGAACTTGCCTTCGAACAGCGGATCGTGACGGATGTAGTCGATAAAGGCGTCCGTGTTCTCGCGCGTGCCCGCGACGAACAGGTTGATGCCTTCGGGCGCGAGCAGAATAGTGCCGCGCAAGCCGAGCGCATTGCAGCGCTCGGTGACGTGCGGACGCCAGGCGGCGGTGTCTTCGATGGTCGCGAAATGATACGCGGCGAGATTGACGATACTCATGGGTGTCCAGCGGTAATAAGTGGCGGCGTGGGGCCAGGCGGGCGCGCGGTGCGACCGCGGGCGGCGCGCATGCCTCGCGAGCCCGAAAGCCTGTTGGATGCACTCGAACGCGTCAGAGCGTTTGAATGCCTTGCGCCGCAGCCACGTCGGATAGGCGAAACCCATATTATCCCTCAAGCCGGCGCTTTCCCCGATTCGGCCAAACGGCCAGCCGCTTGCGTTAGCGCAAACCACGGCCAAACTTACGCGCCTGTATGTCGCCGCACGATGCCGCCGCGCGAACAAAGCGACGCGCAGAAAAGCCTGGAAACTGTCGACGCCCGCGGCTCGCGCGTCAGCGTCTTAGGCCGGATGGCTAACGCGCGGTTTTGCGGCTGAAATCTCCGGGAGGCTGGGGTTACAATGTCGCCCATGTCAGATCCCCGCTTCGTCCATCTCCGCGTCCACTCCGAATTCTCGATCGCCGACGGCATCGTGCGTCTTGACGACGTCGTCAAGGCGGCCGCCAAAGACGGTCAGGGCGCGCTCGCTCTCACCGACCTCGGCAACGCGTTCGGTCTCGTTCGTTTCTACAAGGAAGCGCGCGGCAAAGGGGTCAAACCCATTGCCGGCTGCGACGTCTGGATCACGAATCCCGACGACCGCGACAAGCCTTCGCGCCTGTTGCTACTGGTGAAAGACCGGCGCGGCTATCTGAATCTGTGCGAGTTGCTAAGCAAGGCTTCGCTCACGAACCAGTATCGCGGACGCGCGGAAATCGAGGCCGGCTGGTTGGAATCCGGCCTCGGCGAAGGCTTGCTCGCGTTGTCGGGCGCGCAGCAGGGCGACATCGGCTTGGCGCTTGCCGCCGGCAATCAGGAGGCGGCAAAGCGCAACGCGCTGCACTGGGCGAAGGTGTTTCCGGGCGGCTTCTACATCGAGTTGCAGCGCTGCGGTCAGCCGGGCGGCGAGCAGTACGTGCAGCAGGCGGTCGCGCTCGCGGCGTCGCTGAAACTGCCGGTGGTCGCCACGCACCCGATGCAGTTCATGACGCCCGACGACTTCACCGCGCACGAAGCGCGCGTGTGTATTTCCGAAGGCGACATTCTCGCGAATCCGCGGCGTCAGAAGCGCTTTACGCCCGAGCAGTATTTCCGCACGCAAGACGAAATGACCGCGCTGTTCGCGGACATTCCGTCGGCGCTTGCCAATACGGTGGAGATCGCCAAGCGCTGCAATCTCACACTCGAACTCGGCAAGCCGAAACTGCCGCTCTTTCCGACGCCCGACGGCATGTCGCTCGACGACTACCTCGTGCATCTGTCGAAAGAGGGCCTGGAAAAGCGTCTCGAGCAGTTGTACCCCGATGAAGCCGAGCGCGCCGCGCAGCGCGACACGTATTACCAGCGGCTCGAATTCGAGTGCGGCACGATCATCAAGATGGGCTTTCCGGGCTACTTCCTGATCGTCGCGGACTTCATCAACTGGGCAAAGAACAACGGCGTGCCGGTGGGGCCGGGCCGGGGTTCGGGCGCGGGCTCGCTCGTCGCGTACGCGCTCGGCGTGACCGACCTCGATCCGCTGCGCTACAACCTGCTGTTCGAACGTTTCCTGAACCCGGAACGTGTGTCGATGCCCGACTTCGACATCGACTTCTGCCAGCACGGGCGCGACCGCGTGATCCAGTACGTGAAGGAGAAGTACGGCGCGGACGCCGTCTCGCAGATCGCGACCTTCGGCACGATGGCGGCGAAGGCGGCGGTGCGCGACATCGGCCGCGTGCTCGATCTCGGCTATATGTTCACCGACGGCATCGCCAAGCTGATTCCGTTCAAGCCGGGCAAGCACGTCACGATCGCCGACGCGATGAAGGAAGAGCCGCTCTTGCAGGAGCGCTTCGACAACGAAGACGAGGTGCATCAGTTGCTCGAGCTCGCGCAACGCGTCGAAGGTCTCACGCGTAACGTCGGCATGCATGCGGGCGGCGTGCTGATCGCGCCCGGCAAGCTGACCGACTTTTGCCCGCTGTACACGCAGGGCGACGAAAGCGGCGTCGTGAGCCAGTACGACAAGGACGACGTCGAAGCCGTCGGCCTCGTCAAGTTCGACTTCTTGGGCCTGACCACGCTCACGATTCTCGACTGGGCCGAGCGCTATATCCGCCGTCTCGATCCGTCGAAGAAAGACTGGTCGCTCGCGCAAGTGCCGCTCGACGATCCCGCGTCATTTTCGATTCTCAAGAAAGCGAATACGGTCGCCGTGTTCCAGCTGGAAAGCCGCGGCATGCAGGGCATGCTGAAGGACGCGCAGCCCGACCGCTTCGAAGACATCATCGCGCTCGTCGCGTTGTATCGTCCGGGCCCGATGGACCTGATCCCGAGTTTCTGCGCGCGTAAGCACGGGCGCGAAGTGGTCGAGTATCCGGATCCGCGCGTCGAACCTGTTCTGAAAGAGACCTACGGCATCATGGTCTACCAGGAGCAGGTGATGCAGATGGCGCAGATCATCGGCGGCTACTCGCTCGGCGGCGCGGACTTGCTGCGTCGCGCGATGGGCAAGAAGAAGGCCGAGGAAATGGCCCAGCATCGCGAGTTGTTCCGCCAGGGCGCCGCGAAGAATGGCCTGACCGGCGAGAAGGCCGACGAAATTTTCGACTTGATGGAGAAGTTCGCGGGCTACGGCTTCAACAAGTCGCACGCGGCCGCGTATGCGTTGCTCGCGTATTACACCGCGTGGCTGAAGGCGCACCATCCGGCGGAATTCATGGCGGCGAATATGTCGCTCGCGATGGACGACACGGACAAGGTCAAGATCCTGTTCGAAGACTGCATCACGAACAAGATGACGGTGCTGCCGCCGGACATCAACCTGTCGGCGTATCGTTTCGAACCGGTTGCGGAGCCTGACGGCAAGCGCTCGAAAACCATCCGCTACGGCCTGGGCGCAATCAAGGGCAGCGGGCAGAATGCGATCGAAGAAATTTTGCGCGCGCGCGAAGACGGTCCGTTTATCGACATCTTCGATTTCTGCAACCGGATCGACCGTCGCGTGGTTAATCGCCGCACGGTCGAAGCACTGATTCGCGCCGGCGCGTTCGATACTTTGCATCAGAATCGCGCGCAACTCATCGCGTCCGTTTCGCTCGCGATGGAAGCCGCCGAACAGGCGAGCGCGAATGCGTTGCAGGCCGGTTTGTTCGATATGGGCGACGCGCCGTCGCAAGGCCACGAACTCGTCGACGAACCCGAGTGGCCGGAAAAGAAGAAGCTCCAGGAAGAGAAGGCCGCACTCGGCTTTTATCTGTCGGGCCATCTGTTCGACGCCTACAAGGACGAAGTGCGGCGCTTCGTGCGGCAGAAGATCGGCGAATTGAAAGAAGGGCGCGACAAGCTGGTCGCGGGCATCATCGCGTCGCTGCGCACGCAGATGACCCAGCGCGGCAAGATGCTGATCGCGCTGCTCGACGACGGCACCGGTCAATGCGAAGTGACGGTGTTCAACGAGACTTTCGAGGCGAACAAGCAACTCTTCAAGGAAGACGAGTTGCTGGTCGTGCAGGGCCAGGCGCGCAACGACGCGTTCACGGGCGGCATCCGCTTCACGGTGGATACGGTCATGGACCTCGGCCGCGCACGCTGCCGTTACGCAGAGGCCGTGAAAGTGAAGATGAACGGCAACGCCGACGCGCTGGCGCTGCGGCGCGTGCTCGAAGCGCATAGCGCGGGCAAGGATGAGCCGCAGGCGGCGCCGGCACCCGCGGCTTCGGCGCGCGGCAACGGCGGCGGGCGCAATGGCGGTAGCGGCGGCTTCGGTGGCGGCTACGGCGGCGACAACGGACGCCAGCGTCAGCCGGTGCAAATCCCGAACGGGCTCGCGGTTCAGATCGTGTATCGAAGCGAGAATGCCGAGGGCGAAATGCGTCTTGGCGACGCCTGGCGCGTGAAGCCGACCGACGAATTGCTGGCCGATCTGCGCGGCCAGTTCGCCGGCAGCGCGATCGAGATTGTGTATTAAGGGTGTGTCGCTGCTACGGGCGTTGCTGTGAGCCCGGCTTCGAGCGCGACGCTTCCCCGAGTCGCGCAAGCTTCAGAAACCGGTAGTACACCGTCTCCGCGTTGAACATCGCGATCATGAAGCCGGCGCGGCCGTCCAGAAAGCCTCGGCGCAACAGGTAAGTCCGCACAAAGGCCCACGCGCCGCGGCCAAGCGCCTTGCCGAAGCTGCCGCGCTGGCCCGCCGCATGACGCTGCAGCGCGCCGGCGCTCGAATAGGCATCGAGTTTGCGCAGCACGGACTCGAAGTCCTCGTACGAGTAGTGCATCAGCTTGCCGGTGAGGCGTTGCGCGGGCGTGTCGAAGACAAGCCGTTCGTGAACGAGGTCGTCCGAGAAACGCGCGGCGCCGCGCTTGAAGAGGCGCGGAATCCAGTCCGGATACCAGCCGCTGTGATGAATCCAGTGCCCGCAAAAACTCGACAAACGGTCTACCGCATAGACGTCGGCGGCGGGTGCCGCGAGCGCCGCGCGGATCGACGCGGCAAGCTCCGGCGAAACGATCTCGTCGGCGTCGAGCGAGAGAATCCAGGCGGTGTTGAGCGCGTTCACCGCGCGGTTCTTTTGCGGGCCGAAGCCTGGCCAGTCGGTCTGTTCGATCACCTGGGCGCCGTGCGCGCGGGCAATGTCGGCAGTGCCGTCGACGCTGCCGCCGTCGATCACGACAATCTGGTCCGCAAAGGCCACGGACCGCAGGCATTCGGCGAGCCGCGCCGCCGCGTTTTTAGTGATGATGGCGACGCCGAGGGTAGTTTCTTGCATACCTGAAGTGGTGATGGCGAGTGGCGTGAAGGCGGAGCGACGCAAGGGATCGCGCGGTGAGGCGCAACGGGCCGCGCAAGTATACCCGGGCAATACGATGTTTCGGCAAGCGGCGCAACCCCCCAAAAACGTCGGCCGAGCGTCCACACCAACCGTTTACAATGCTGCTTTTCGATCTTCGCGCCGCGGGCAGCCGGTCGCCGGCGCGAATCTCGTTCCGCATTCCCAGAGGATTCCTTGAGCGCGAAGCCAACGTTAAGCAAACCCATCGGTGAAGGCGAAGCGTCGTCGCCCGCCGTCGTTTTCCGGCGCCTGTGGCCGTTCGTCAAGCCGCTCTTGTGGGTGATCATCGGGGCCATTATCGCGATGGCCGCAAGCGCCGCCACCGACGCCGCCATTCCCGCGTTGCTCAAGCCGCTGCTCGACAAAGGTTTCGGCGCGCATGCAAGCGATAACGCGAAATGGTTCGTGCCCGTCGCCGTGATCGGCCTCGCGCTGATTCGAGGCGTGTCGCAATATGCGTCCGGTTATCTGCTCGCATACGTCTCCAACAAGATCCTGCTCGAACTGCGGCTGCGCATGTTCGACCGCATGATTCACACGAGCGTCGCGTTTTTTCAGCGCGAAACCGCGAGCACGGTGATCAACGCGATCGTCTTCGAGGTCAACCAGATTCTCAACGTGCTGTTGAGCGTGTTGGTCACGCTGGTGCGCGACTCGCTCACGGTCGTCTTCCTGCTCGGCTATCTGTTCTATCTGAACTGGCGGCTCACGCTGATCGTCGCGGTGCTGCTGCCGGGCATCGGCTGGCTGGTCGGCAAGATCAATCGCCGGCTGCGGCGGCTGAACCGCGAGCATCAACTGCTGACCAACGAGCTGTCCTACATCGTCGAGGAAACCGTGGGCGGCTACAAGGTCGTCAAGGTTCATAACGGCGAGAAGTACGAGATGGACCGCTTCTCGTCGATGAGCAAGCGTCTGCGCGGCTACGCGATGCGCATGACGGTCTCGGGCGGACTCGCTCAACCGCTGACGCAGTTCCTCGCGTCCATCGCGCTTGCCGTCGTGATCACGATCGCGGTGGTGCAGTCGTCGTCGGATCAGACCACGGTCGGCGGCTTCGTCGCCTTCGTCACGTCAATGCTGCTGATCATCTCGCCGCTCAAGCATCTGATGGATGTGAACCAGCCGCTGCAGCGGGGCATGACGGCGGCCGAGCTGATCTTCGGCCTGATCGACGAACCGGCGGAGCCAGCGGGCGGCGGCAAGCCGCTCGAGCGCGCGCGCGGCGAAGTGGAGTTCCGCGACGTCTCGTTCATGTACAGCGCCAACGCGACGCACAATCGCCACACGCTGGACAAGGTTTCGTTCAAGGTGGCGCCGGGTGAAATGGTCGCGCTCGCGGGTCCGTCGGGCAGCGGCAAGACCACGCTGGTGAACCTGCTGCCGCGCTTTTTCGATCCGACCGGCGGCGAGATTCTCGTCGACGGCGTCGCGCTTCCCGAGTACGACCTGCACGCGCTGCGCAGCCAGATCGCGATGGTGAGCCAGGACGTCGTGCTCTTCAACGACACGGTGGCCAACAACGTCGCTTACGGCCAGACGGCCGATCGCGACAGGGTGACCGCGGCGCTACGCGCGGCCAACCTGTGGGACACGGTCGACGCGATGCCCAACGGCATCGACACGCTCGTCGGCGACAACGGCATGATGCTGTCCGGCGGCCAGCGCCAGCGTCTCGCGATCGCGCGCGCCATCTACAAGGACGCGCCGATCCTGATTCTCGACGAAGCCACGTCGGCGCTGGATTCGGAGTCCGAGCGCCACGTGCAGGCCGCGCTCGAAACGCTGATGAAAGGCCGCACCACGCTCGTCATCGCGCACCGGCTGTCCACCATCGAGCGCGCGAACCGCATCCTCGTGATGGAGGCGGGGCATATCGTCGAGTGCGGCAGTCATCGGGAACTGCTGGCACAGAACGGGTTGTACGCGCATCTGCATCGGATTCAGTTTCAGCAGAGTGCGGCATAAGTGTCCGGCAGTTGCGTCGCCTGCCAGCGGCGTCTCCGTTCCACGGTTCTGGTTACCCGACCGGGCCGCGGGACTTGCTGGAAGATGGCAACGCTGGCTTGCTAGTGCCGATCGGCGTGCCGTTGCCGGGTGATTGACGACAGACGCTCAAACACCGCCCGTGACCAGCGGCAGCACGGTCAAATCCGGATGCGTGCCATCGACAATGCTGCGTCCCACGTGCACGCCTTCGTACAGCGCGTCGTCCTTGCTGGCGAAGCTTTCCTCGCCGTCCGCATGAAACGGGACCGCGTGACCGGGAATCGACGGGTCCGCGCCCGGATGACAGACGTAGCCGACATACGTGTAGCGGTTATTCGCCTCGTTCGGCGGCGCGTAGGACGCGTTGCCTTCGTCCGGCTCATTCTTTGGCATGAGCGCCACGTGAATCTCGAAGCCCTCGTATTCGACCATTTGCCAAGGTGCGGTTTCGTCGGCCATGGCCCCCTCCGTCTTCGTCGCGCATATCGGAAAGTCTAGGCGATTTAGCGGCGAAGCGCGGGCCTCGACGACTACGGCAAAACCATTAAACGATTACGGCTTGACCGCGCCTCAGACGAATGGCCACCGACGCAGCACATTGCGGACTTTTCATGAAGCCCCAGCGGACATCGGCCAATTGGCCACCGCAGTTGCTTGACCAGCGCCGTCATATAGAATGACGCGCTTTGCCCGTCGGACATCTCGCCTATGTGGTTCAAAAACCTACAGCTTCACCGTCTTCCCGCTCCGTGGTCCGTCACGGCGGAACAAATGGAAAAGTGGCTCGCGCCGCACGCGTTCGCGCCCGGCAATAGCGTCGAAATGCAAAGCCACGGCTGGGCGTCGCCGCGCGATAACGACTCGCTCGTTTATGCGCTGAACGGCCAGTTGCTGCTCACGTTCCGCACGGAGAAGAAGCTGCTGCCGGCTTCGGTCGTCACGCAAGTGACGAAAGCGCGTGCCGCCGAACTCGAAGAGCAGCAGGGCTTCAAACCTGGCCGCAAGCAGATGCGCGAACTCAAGGAGCAGGTCACCGACGAACTGTTGCCGCGCGCCTTTAGCATTCGCCGCGATACGCGCGTGTGGATCGATTGCCGCAACGGCTGGCTGGTGATCGACGCGGCGTCACAGACGGTCGCCGACGAAGTGCGCGGCCTGCTGGTGAAGTCGATTGATCAGTTGCCGCTCGGCACGGTGCGCGTCACGCAATCGCCGGTCGCGGCCATGACCGAGTGGCTGCTTTCCGGTGAGGGGCCGAGCGGCTTCACCGTCGATCAGGATACCGAATTGCGCTCGCCGACCGAAGGCAACGCGACGGTCCGTTACGTCGGCCATACGTTGGACGCGGAAGATATGCGCCGTCACATCGAAGCGGGCAAGCAATGCATGCGGCTCGCGATGACGTGGAAGGACCGCGTGTCGTTCGTGCTGACGCCTTCGCTGACGATCAAGCGCATTGCACCGCTCGACGTGCTGAAGGAGGCGAGCGACCCAACCGCTCAAGGCGACGACGAGCTGTTCGATTCCGACTTCACGCTGATGACCGCGGAACTCGAGCGCATGCTGGGCGATCTCGTCGATGCGTTGGGTGGTGAAGAGGGCGATGCGATGGCGCGGGCGGCTTGAGAGAGGGGTGGTTTGCAGCGGGGAAAGTTACCCACAGTTTCTGTTTGCAAGGCTGTGCATAACTACCCCGCAATCTCCGCAACTCATTGACGCGCTGGCCGTTTTTGCAGAGACATCGAAGTTGGGCACGCTTGCGCGCGCCCGGCTTTATAACGGCCCACACCGACCATCGTCGCCAAACGGCAAAAGACGTTACTTCATTGCCGCCATCGCCTGCTCGATCTCTTCCTTGCTCAGATCGCGCTTGTGCGTGGCCAGCGACCAGCTATGCCCGAACGGGTCTTTCAACTGGCCGTAGCGGTCGCCCCAGAACATGTCGGTGACCGGCATCTTCACGGTCGCGCCGGCATTGACAGCTTGCTGAAAACTTGCGTCGACATCTTCGACATAGTGGTGAATCGTCACCGGCGTGCCTTGCAGATGATTCGGGCCGAACGCCTGGTGCTCCGGCCATTCGTCGGTGAGCATCAGCATCGAATCGCCGATTTTCAGGCACGCGTGCATCACCTTGCCGCCCGGCCCTGGCAAGCGGAACTGCTCGACGGCGTTGAAGGCTTTTGTATAAAACGCGATGGCTTCGGCGGCGTTGGCGCAAATCAGATACGGCGTGAGCGAGTGCATCCCGTCCGGGATCGGTTTGACAGCGGGGCTGCTCATGACGGCGACTCCTTGAAGTAACTGGTTCGTGGATTGAAAGTCCGACTGTTTCAGCGAGCCTTTCAACGTTACGACGAACGGGTCGCCACCGAATCGACACTCCGAAAAAAATATTTCGCGCACGTACGCACGTACGCACGTGCGCACGTCTGCGCCCCGGCTATTAGTCCTACGGATCGTTAGACGACGTTAGCCCGCCGGATTGTCCTCATCAGCCGGTGCGGCGGGCGTCGGCGCGGACCCTGGCGAAGGCGCAGTCGCGCCGGTCGGTGCACCGAGTATGCTGATCTGGAACGTCGGCGTGCCCGCGAGCGATTGCAGCGTTGCATCCTCGGGAATGTGTTCGAGGAGCGGCAGAATCACGGAGCCGCCGATCACCGCGCGCCGGCTGTTGTCGGACGGACGCAATCCCCAGATGTCCTGATAAACCACCGGCACGGTGACGCCGTTGCGAGTCGTATTGCCGATGTAAAGCATCACATGCCCGCCGATGTAGATCAGCGTGCGCAGCGGCACGCCATGCGCGGCCAGATAGTCAAGCCGTTGCGCGGGCGTCGACGCGGACAGATCGATCATGCGCCCGGCGCTCATCTGCGTGGACGAATGGCGCGGCAGCCACACGCCAAAGGTCGCGAAGATGCTTTGCAGTTCCGACGAACAATCGTTGTAGAGGCCGCTGTTGCCCCAGCCATAAGGCCGGCCGATCAGCGCTTTCATCAGCGTCGCGAGATGGCGCGGCGTGGCGGCGAGCGGCATCGGCGCAATCTGCGTGTCGTCGAGTTCGGCCGTGCGGATCAACGCCTCGCCTTCCGCGCCGCGCGCGGGCACGAGGACCGTGCGATGTGTCGGCGGTGGAGGCGCGGCATTGGCGTCCATGCCCGTCTCATTGTCGTTCGAACTCACATCGGACGCTGGCGCGGAAGCCCGCATCTTTCCAACCCGCATCGCGCGATCCGCCGACGCCGCCACCAACGGCAGCAGCGTGCCTGCGGGCGCCTCGAAGCGGAACACGCCGCGGCTATCGCGCACCGGCGTAAAAGCACCGATCACCGCACCGAGCGATTTCGCACTCGCGGCGCGCCAGCTATCGACGAAACGCTCGCTCGCCATGCCGACGCCGTCGCTGCGCACCCAGCCTTGCACATCGGGCGTCTGCACGTAATGCCATGCGCCGTCGACGCTCGTACCGAGCACATACAGCGGCGTGCCCGGCCGCACGGCGGAGATTTGCAGGTTGTCGAACGGATAGCCTTCGCCGGCCAGACGGTGATCGTAGAACGACGGGTCGGTGGTCGGCAGTTCGCGCACCATCAGATTGGTGGTCGCGATCGCGCGCCGCGCCGGCTGGTAGACCGGCGCGTCGGTGAACTGCGCGACGTTCATATTGCGCGCGATGGCGTCGATCCACGCCTTGTCGTGCGGACGAAAGTTCTCGCCATAACCGATGCCCGCGCCGCTCTTGCCGGTATTGTCGAAGCGGGCGATGCGGCGCTGCTGCAGCGCGGCGACATCCGCGCCTTGCTGGCGATAGACGCGCATCGTCACATACGCGGAGTTCCACGGCGACGGCGCGCTCGTCCCGGTGCCGAAGTAGCGGGCGTAAAGCGCCTGGAAATGCGCCTGCTGATCGGCGGGGCTCAGGAACGGCTTGTCGTAGCCGGCGCTGTCGGGCTCGAGCCAGTGATCGACGTTCTGGTCGTAGGCGGCGAGCGGAAAGAGCGTGAGGTTATCGGCGGCGATTCGCGCGTCATGCGTCTGGGACGGATTGCTGCAAGCGGCCAGAGCCGCGAGCGACGCGAGCGCCATGAACGACGCCACACGGCGCCAGGCATGCGGCAACGCGTGTGCAATGCGGGCAACGCGGACCATACGAACAACGCTCACAACGCGCCCAAAATAAACAACGCGCACAACGCGAAAAGGAACGGCTAAAGACATGAGTTCGGCAAAGAGAGTGCAAGGGAGACTGCAAGGGCACGATGATACGGCGTTGCGCCTTCCATTACACTTGACCGCCAGCTAAAGCAACACATCAGCGCTTCCCAAACTCCAAAGGAGCCCAACATGAAAACGAGCGCACGCAATCAGTTCGCAGGCGAAATAGTTCAGCTCACGCACGGCGCCGTCAACGACGAGGTCACGCTGCGAACCGCCGACGGCCTCGACATCGTCGCCATCATCACGCACGGCAGCGCTAAAACGCTTGGGCTCGCCGTGGGCAAGCAGGCGTTTGCGCTGGTGAAGGCATCGTCGGTGATCGTGATGGTCGACGTATCGAAGGACCAGGTGTCGGCGCGCAATTGCATCGCGGGCACGGTGACCGCCGTGACGACCGGCGCGGTGAATTCCGAAGTAACGATCGGCGCGGGCAGCGCGCAGATCGCCGCGATCGTGACCAACGAGAGCGTCGAGCGCCTCGGCCTCGCGGTCGGCCAGGCGGCGACGGGAATCTTCAAGGCGTCGAGCGTGATCGTCGGCGTCGAGTCGTAGTGGCCGCATTCCAGTGATCGAGCAAGCTGCTTGCTTTACACTGGAGCGCCACGTTGCATCGTTTCCCGCCTTCATCACGGACCCGTCATGTTCGAAGTCTCCTCCGCATCGCACTTGCCCAAGGCCGCGCAATACGAAGAACTCGTCGCGCAGGCGCGCGCGCTTCTCGCCGGCGAAACCGACTGGATCGCCAACGCGGCCAACTTCTCGTCGTTCGTGTTCCATTCGTTGAGCGATCTGAACTGGGCCGGCTTTTACTTTCATGACGGCCGCGAACTGGTGGTCGGGCCTTTCCAGGGCAAGCCGGCGTGCGTGCGCATTGCGCTCGGCAAAGGCGTCTGCGGCACGGCCGCGCAAACGCGCGAGACGCAGATCGTGCGCGACGTCCACGAATTCCCCGGCCACATCGCGTGCGATTCGGCGTCGCAATCGGAAGTTGTCGTGCCGCTCGTCGCGCCCGACGGCACGCTGATCGGCGTATGGGACGTCGATAGCCCGGTCCTCGCGCGCTTCGACGAAGAAGACGCGAAGGGCATGGAGGCGCTGTGCGCGGTATTCATCGAAGCGGCATTGCCGCGCGCGTCGTAGTCACCGCACAGACACCGCGTTTTGAACACGACCCACGCCGGCGGGACGCAAGCTGAGTCGCGTCTTGCACAAGAAGCGCCGGCCTCGGCACTAGCCGCCGCACTGACCGCCGCTCCCTTCGGCATGTTCATTTGCGACGAGCGCGGCACCTTTCAGTTCGTCAACGCGGCGCTAGAAAAGCTGACCGGATGGAGCGCCGACGAACTGATCGGCCGGCGCAGCTTCGAATCGCTGCACGATCCCGCCGAACTCGCGAGACGCCGCGCCGAACTGCCGTCGCTCGCGGACATCGACGCTCGCTACGAGGGCGAATGGACGTACCGGCGACGCAGCGGCACGCCGGTGCGCGTCGTACTCGCGCTGTCGCCGCTGCCTGCATGTTCCGACGCCACAGCCTGCCACGCGTCCGACGCGCGTTACGTCGGCGTGGTCGTCGACATGACGCGCTATGCGCAGTCCGAGGCGCGCCTCTGGTACGTCTCGCATCACGACGGCGTCACGCGTCTGCCGAATCAGACGCTCTTCACCGAACGCCTCGAACTGACGATCTCGCGCTGCGCACGCAGCCACACATCCTTTACCGTGCTGATCGCCGAACTCGATCATCTGCGCAAGCTCCGCGACGCGCTCGGCCTGCATGCGGCCGAACTGGTGCTGCAGATCGTCGGCGAACGCTTGCGTGGACTTTTTCCCAACGACGGCACGATCGCGTCGATCGGCGGCACGCAGTTCGCGCTGCTGATCAACGAAACGGGCGCCGCCGCCGACGCATTCGCCGCGGAGGCGCTCGCGCGCATCGCCGAGCCGATCGACTATGGCGGCACGGCGCTCAACATCGCGGCGAGCATCGGCATCGCCGCGTATCCGGACGACGGCGGCGACGCGGCCACGCTCATGCGGCGCGCGGGCGTCGCGCTGTCGGCGGCGTCGGCGGTGAACGGCAATGCGGTCCGGCGTTTTTCGACGGCGCTCGAAGGACAGGCCGCGCGCCGCTTCCAGATCGAGACGATGCTGCGCGAAGCGTTGGAGCGCCGGCAATTGCATCTCGTGTATCAGCCGCAGGTGACGCTCGCCAACGGACGCATCGCGCAAGTCGAAACGCTGCTGCGCTGGAATCATCCGCAGCGCGGCATGATCAGCCCCGCGGAATTCGTGCCGGTCGCCGAAGAGTCCGGCTTGATCGAGCAGATCGGCGAGTGGGTGATCCGCACCGCCTGTCGCGAAGCGGGCAGGCTGCTGCGGTTGACCGGCAACTTGCCGCGCGTGGCGGTCAACGTGTCGCCGCAGCAGTTCCGGCGGCCGGACCTGTTCGACACGATTCGCGACGCGCTCGACCAGGCCGCGCTCGATCCGTCTTACCTGGAAGTGGAGATCACCGAAGGCGCGTTGCTCGGCGATGTGGACCAGGCGCTGGAAACCTTGCACGCATTACGCGAACTCGGCGTCGAAATTGCCGTCGACGACTTCGGCACCGGCTATTCCAGCCTCGCCTATTTGACGCGTTTTCCGTTGAACCGCCTGAAGATAGACCGCTCGTTCGTCGCGCGCATGGGCAACGATCCGCAAAGTCTTGCACTGGTCGGCGCGATCATCGCGATGGCGCATGCGCTGGAGTTGCGCGTCACGGCCGAAGGCGTCGAAACACCGGAGCAGGCCGCACAATTGCAGACGCTCGGTTGCGACGAGGCGCAAGGCTTCTGGTTTTCGCGGCCGGTGACGGCATCGGGACTGCGGAATTTGCTCGGGCCGTAGAACCGCGTTCAAGCGCCGCCAAGTCGGAAACGTCTGCAAAAATTCATGCCAGGTGGGAATCGCAAGGGTAGTATAAACAACCACCCTCGCGATTCGAAACGCCATGCCGGCCAAGTACGCAATAAGCATTAGCCTGACGGAGCATCTCGCTTCGTTTATCAAAACAGAAATCGCCTCTGGCCGTTATGGCACGGCCAGCGAAGTCGTGCGCGCGGGCCTGCGCCTGCTGCAGGAACGAACCCCCGGCCGCGCGGTTGCGGACAATAGCGGCGACGCCGCGAGCCTCAAGCGCAAGCAGCGCGCCCGTGCGCGGGAACGCGCTCTGCTGGCGGAGAAGTCATGATGCCAGCAAATAACTTTCCAGTAGTGGGCGTGGGCGCTTCAGCGGGGGCTGTCGAAGCACTCGAAGGATTTTTCCGCGGCATGCCGCAAGCCCCCGGCCTTGCATTCGTGATCGTCACGCATTTGAGTCCGGACCGCGAAAGCCTGCTTCCGGAAATCATCGCGCGATTTACGTCGTTGCCGGTGCACGTCATTACCGATGGTATGCAGATCGAAGTCGATAACGTGTACCTGTTACCGACCGACGCCGTGCTGAGCGTCGAGAAACGCGCGCTTCATGTTCAGCCGCAGGACAGTCATCGGCGGGAACGGAAGCTGATCGACGTTCTGTTCAGCAGCCTCGCCGCGGAGTTCGGCGAACTGTCTGCCGGCGTCGTGCTGTCCGGCGGGGATTCGGACGGAACGCTGGGCATCAAGGCCATCAAGGAGCGTGGCGGACTGACGCTCGCGCAGGCGGCGGACGGCTTCGGCCCGCAGCATCCCGACATGCCGGGCAGTGCAATCGCCACTGGACTCGTCGATTTCGCCGTGCCGGTCGGGCAGATGGGCGAAAAGCTCGCCACCTTCGCAACGGGCGCCTTCATGCTCGACGGGCTGGCCGGAAACGCGACCGCGCAAGCTCAAACGTCGGAGTTCGACGTGGCGCGCGAAGCGATCTATGCGATTTTGCGCAACCAGGTCGGACACGATTTCAGCGGCTACAAGGTCAAGACTTTCGTGCGCCGCGTGCAGCGGCGCATGCAGGTCCTCGAGATCGGCACGCCCGACGCCTACGTGGCGCGGCTCTCCACGGACTCGCAGGAAGTCACCGCTTTGTTCCGCGACCTGCTCATCAACGTGACCAGTTTCTTTCGCGATGCGCAGGCGTTCGAGACGCTCGCGAGCGTCGTGATTCCCAAGCTGTTCGAGGGGCGCAGTTCGGCCGACACGGTTCGCGTGTGGGTGCCCGGTTGCGCGACCGGCGAAGAAGTCTATTCGATCGCGATTCTGATGCGCGAGCATTTCGACGGCCAGGCCGATACGCCGCGCGTGCAGATTTTCGCAACCGACATCGACGACGGCGCGCTCGCCGTGGCACGCGCGGCGCGTTATCCGTTAGCGCTGCTCGACGGCGTTTCCGAGGAACGCCGGCAGCGCTTTTTCCGGCTCGAGGGCAGCAGTTATGTACTGGCCAAGGACGTACGCGATCTCTGCATTTTCTCGCCGCATAGCGTGATTCGCGACCCGCCTTTTTCGCGTATCGACCTCGTGTCGTGCCGCAACCTGCTGATCTATCTCGGCGCCGACGTGCAGAACCAGGTGATCCCGACGTTCCACTATGCGTTGCGTCCAGGCGGCTACCTTTTTCTCGGCACGTCGGAGAACGTCAGTCAGTTCGACGAACTGTTCGTGGCTGTCGAGAAGAAGCACCGGATCTTCCGCCGTCGCGCCGACGTGTCGCCGCAGATCCGTTTGCCCATGACCGTCTCTGCGCTGCGCGTCGGGCATCCGGCCGCGCTCGCGCCCGGCCGGCCCGTGCTCGGCAGCGGCGCAATGCGTCATACGGTCGATACACACATGCTCGAGCGGTTCACGCCGCCGCACGTGCTTGCCACGCGCGACGGCGACGTCGTCTACTTTTCGAGCCGCACCGGCAAGTATCTGGAAGCCGCGCCCGGCGTCCCGTCGCGCCAGCTCTTTGCGATGGCGCGCAAGGGTCTCGGCCTCGACCTGCGCTCGGTGTTCCGCGAAGCGGTCGAATCGGGCAGAGCGGTGACGCGCGACGGCGTCGCGGTCGAGGGAGAAGACGGCCGCGTGCAGATTCTCAGTCTGACGGTCGAACCGCTGAACGGAAACCCGCAGAACGAGCGGATGTACCTCGTCGTGTTCGCGGATCAAGGCCCGGGTCTGAGCCGCGAAGAAGCCATCGCACGCGCGCAGTTGCCGCGCGACGGCACGGTGGCCGAAGCCGAAAAAGAATTGCGCGACACGCGCGAACGCTTGCAGTCGATGATCGAGGAATACGAAACCGCGCTCGAGGAACTGAAGTCGTCGAACGAGGAACTCGTGTCGGTCAACGAGGAACTGCAGTCGTCCAATGAAGAACTGGAGGCGTCGAAAGAAGAACTCGTTTCGCTGAACGAGGAACTGCATACCGTCAATCTCGAACTGAACGGCAAGATCGAAGCGCTCGACCGGGCGAACACCGATCTGCAGAATCTCTTTGAAAGCACGTCGGTTGCGACCGTGTTTCTCGATCGCGACCTGGTGATCCGTTCGTTCACGCCGGCGATGAACGGCATCTTCCACATTCGCCCGACGGATCGCGGCCGGCCGATCACCGAACTCGCGAGCCGCCTCGATTTGCCGGGGCTCGAGAAGGACATTGCGACCGTCTTTCGCACCAATGCGCCGCGCGAACGGCACGTGAGCAGTAACGACGGGCTGACGCACTTTCTGATCCGCCTCGCGCCGTATCGCAACGGCGACCGTGCAACGGACGGCGTCGTCGTCGCGTTCGTCGACGTCACGGGAATGATCCATGCTGAAGAAAGGCAGAGTGTCCTCATTGCCGAGTTGCAGCATCGCACCCGCAATCTGCTGGCTGTCATCCAGTCGATCGCACAGCAGACGCTTCCGGCCGCTCCCTCGCTCGAAACGTTCATCAGCCGTCTCGCGGCGCTCGGACGTTTGCAGGGACTTATCGGCGAAGCGAACGGCGATCTCATCAATCTGACCGACATCGTGCGGCTGGAACTGGAGGCATTGGGGGTCGCGGACAGCGAGCGGATCGCCGTGGCCGGTCCGCCTGTGCCGCTCGGATTCCGCAACGTGCAGACGGTCGCGCTGGTGTTGCACGAACTGGCGACGAATGCCGTCAAGTACGGCGCGCTCAAGGATTGCGAGGCGCGGCTCGAAGTCACATGGGACGTGCGCAATACGGCGTCCGGTGCCGCCTCGCTCGTGATCGACTGGACCGAGAGCGGTCTGCGCTCAGTGCCCGACTCGTCGAGAACGGGGTTCGGGCGGCGGCTGATCGAGAAAGCGCTGAAGTTCACGCTGCATGCAACGACTGAACTCGCGTTCAAGACCGACGGCGTCTCATGTCACATTGAGATACCGCTGCCATCGCCACGCGTGCGCAGCGGTTCGCAGGAGGGATAGAAATGGGCAGTGTCGCCAAATTGCTGCAGGGCCGGCGAGTCATGGTGGTCGAAGACGACTACCTGGTTGCGCTGGCGCTGTCGAGTGCGCTTGAGGACGCGGGAGCCAGTGTCGTCGGTCCCATCTCGGGCGCGCAGGAAGCGGTGGCCATGATCGAAGAAGGCAAGGAGCAGGTCGACGTCGCAGTTCTCGACGTCGATCTGAACGGCGAGAAGTCATACCGGGTCGCAGATGCGCTTGTGTCGCGCAATATCCGCTTTGTATTCGTGACCGGTTATGGCGCGGACGCCGTCGATGGAGAGTATCGTCAGTACGAGCGTTGTCAGAAGCCGTTCGACCATCAGATGCTTTTCAGGGCGCTGACAGTCGGCACGCGATAACGGGCGAATCCCGTAGCCGTAGTGCCGCAGGCAATGGGTTGAATCATCGAGGCAAGGACAATCCGTCAGGCGGTCATGACACTGGTTTTAAGCTGAGCTGATGGCGATTGCGCGCGTGCGCAGCCAAAAAGGCCGCGCGCGCCGGACGACAGGCTTGCCATTTGCTGCTCCTCTCCAGCGGAGGGCATTCATGGCAAAGATTTCGAATGGGCGGGACATCGTCGTCGTTGCAGCGTCGCTCGGCGGCCTTCAGGTGCTGAAGAAGATCGTCGGCGTGCTGCCGGCCGATCTTCCGGCGAGCGTGTTCATCGTCATGCACGTCGGCACGTGGCCGAGCCAGTTGCCACATCTGCTTGCGTCGGACAGCCGGCTACCGGTAGTCCATGCATCGGACGGCGAAGCAATCGAGAAGGGCACGATCTACGTCGCGCCACCCGACCGCCACATGTTGCTGCGCGACGATACGGTGGTGCTGTCGACCGGACCCAAGGAAAACTTCGCGCGCCCGGCCGCCGATCCGCTGTTTCGTTCGGCGGCGGTCAATTATGGCGCTCGCGCGATCGGCGTCGTGCTGACCGGCAAACTGGACGACGGCGCGGCGGGACTGAAGGCGATTCACGCGTGCGGCGGCTTCACCATCGTTCAGGACCCGTCGACTTGCGCGGCGCCCGACATGCCCGACGCTGCGCTTAAAGCTGTTCCCCCCGACGTGGTCGCGCCGATTGACGACATCGGTCCGGCCATCGTCAGGGCCTTGACAGACCGCACACCGAGGCGCATCGACATGGACGAAAGCGAGCGCGCCGCGCTGGAACTGAAGATTGCAGCGACCGGCTATTCTTCGCCCGCGGAAATGGAGCGGATCGGCCACCGAACGAGCCTGACCTGCCCGGAGTGCGGCGGCGTGATCTGGCGTATCGGCGAAGGGTATCCGCTGAGGTATCGCTGCCATACCGGGCATGCGTTTTCCGCGATGTCGCTCGAGTCGCGCCAGCGCTCCGGCGCCGAAGACGCGCTGTGGTCCGCTGTGCGGCGCCTCGAAGAAGAACTGCTGCTGGTACGCGAGCGGCTTTCGCTTGCCGAAGCGACGCACAGCGACGACGCCGAAGCGCTGCGCGACGAGATAGCTCCGCTCGAGGCAGCGGTCGAGGCCGTCAGGCGCCTGGCGCTCGAGTCGGCCAAGTCGACGCGCAGTCAAAAGGTCGGCTAAGCGGCGGGCAGTCGGCCACAACATTTCAGCCCGGTATGCGTTGAAAAATAGTCCGGGACCAGTTGCTATTGCTGCCACTAAAGCAGCGTGATCGACGCCGCCAGTTCGACGCACACGCCGCTTCCGCTTCGATCTCACCCTCATGCACGAATTTTGCTGGATGCGCCTCGAGTGCCTTGCAACGGGAGCGCATCATGGCGTGGGCCAGACCGGTACGGAACCTGATGGCGGCGTTAGCGGCGGCGTCGCTCGCCTATGGTTCGACGGCCTGCGCTCAGACCAGCGACGGCGACTGGCCGATGGCGGCGAAGAATTACCAGAACACGCGCTACAGCGAACTCGCTGAAATCAACACATCGAATGTGAGCCGGTTAAAGCCCGCGTTCACCTTCTCGACCGGCGTGCTGCGCGGCCAGGAAGCGGCGCCGCTCGTCGTGTCGAATACGATGTTCATCGTCACGCCGTATCCCAATCGCGTGTATGCGCTCGATCTGACGAAACCCGGCGCTCCCGTCAAATGGCAGTTCGATCCGGCGCCCAACGCGAGCGCGCAGGGTGTCGCGTGTTGCGACGTTGTGAACCGCGGCGCTGCGTATGCGGACGGTCGAATCTTCATCAACACGCTCGACGCACAAACCATCGCGCTCGATGCCGCGAGCGGCAAGGAATTGTGGCGCACGCGGCTCGGCGACATCAGCCGCGGCGAGACGACGACGATGGCGCCGCTCGTCGTCAAAGGCAAGGTGCTGGTCGGCAATAGCGGCGGCGAACTCGGCGTGCGCGGATGGCTGACCGCGCTCGACGCCGCGACCGGCCGCATCGTCTGGCGCGCGTATAGCACGGGGCCCGACAGCGACGTGCTGATCGGCGATCAGTTCAAGCCCTGGTACGGACAGGACAAGGGCAAGGACCTCGGCGTGACGACCTGGCCGTCCGGTGCGTGGAAGATCGGCGGCGGCAATGTGTGGGGTTGGATTTCCTACGACCCCGACGCCAACCTGATCTATTACGGCACCGCGAACCCCGGCCCGTGGAATCCCGAGCAGCGCCCCGGCGACAACAAATGGACGGCCGGCATTTTCGCGCGCGATCCCGACACGGGGCAGGCGCGCTGGTTCTATCAATGGAGCCCGCACGATCTGCACGACTACGACGGCGTCAACGAAAACGTGCTGCTGACGCTCACCGTCGGCGGCAAGCCGAGGCAAGTGCTCGTGCATCCGGATCGCAACGGCTATGTGTATATGCTCGACCGGTTGACCGGCGAAGTGTTGTCGGCGAAACCGTTTGTTCATATCACGACGAGCGAGGGCGTCGATCTCAGGACGGGGCTGTTGAAATACAACCCGGCAACCGAACCGAAGGTCGGCCATTCGGTGCGCAACATCTGTCCGGTGTCGCCTGGCGGCAAGGACTGGCAGCCGTCCGCGTGGTCGCCGCGCACGGGCCTGCTGTATATCCCGCACCAGAATCTGTGCGAGGACGCCGAGGCTTACGCGACGAGCTACATCGCGGGTACGCCGTACGTGGGCGTCGATACGAAAATGTACGCCGGGCCCGGAGGCAATCGCGGCGAGTTCTCGGCGTGGGACCCGATTGCGGGTAAGAAGGCGTGGTCGATCAAGGAAGACTTTCCCGTGTGGAGCGGGGCGCTTGCCACGGCCGGCGACGTCGTTTTCTACGGCACGATGGACGGCTGGTTCAAAGCCGTCGACGCGCGCAGCGGTGCGCTCTTGTGGCAGTTCAAGACAGGCTCCGGGATCATCGGCCAGCCGGTTGCGTATCGCGGCCCGGACGGCAAGGAATACATCGCGATCCTCGCGGGCGTCGGCGGGTGGGCCGGCGCGATCGTCTCGAACAATCTCGATCCGCGCGACGGCACCGGGGCGAAGGGCTTCGTCAACGCGATGCGCGATCTGCCGCAACGCACGACCAAGGGGGGCACGCTCTATGTGTTCGCGCTTCCTTGAAATGTGTGTTGCGCGGCGTTGCGGTGGGCTGCCGCGTGCGGTTATTTTCGGTGTGCTGGGTTTGCTCGCCGTTGCGCTTGGCGCATGCGCTCATCGACCTGTCGACGAAGCCGCGTCCGGCGCGACCGAACTGCGCGTGTGCGCCGATCCCGACAATCTGCCGTATTCGAAAGAAGACGGCAGCGGCTTCGAAAACCGCATCGCGCAGGTGCTCGCAAGCGACCTGCATCTGCGCCTCACTTACGCGTGGCTTCCGCAACGCCGCGGGTTCGTGCGCAAGACGGTCGGCGCGGGCTTATGCGATGTGTTCATCGGCGTGCCCGACGGCTTTGAGCGTCTGCTGCTGACGCGGCCTTACTATCGGTCGAGTTATGTGTTCGTGCAACGCGCGGCGGACCCGCCACTCGACGGCTTCGAACCGCGTGCGCTGTCGCAGCGCCGCATCGGCGTGCAACTGATCGGCGACGACCTCGCGGCGACGCCGCCCGCTTACGCGCTCGCGCGTGCGGGCGCGACCGACAACGTGACCGGCTATACCGTCTACGGCGACGGTCCCGCAAGCGAGCGCATGGTGAACGACATCGCGGCGGGCCGCATCGACGTCGCACTCGGCTGGGGCCCGCAGCTTGCCTATTTCGCGAATCGCGCCGCTGTGCCGCTGACGGTCGAACGAGCCCGCCCGCCGGCTGGTTCGGCGCTGCCGTTCGAATTCTCCGTGGCGGTCGGCGTGAACCGCGCGAAGCCGGCGTTGCGCGATGAACTGCAAGCGGCGCTCGATCGTCGGCACGCGGAGATCGATGCGATTCTCGCGGACTACAACGTGGTTCGCGTGGACGCGCCGCGCCCAGTGTCGTCGGCTGCGAGGGAGAGTGCGCGATGACAGCCGCCCGCTTTCGTCGACAGATGCCTCGGGCGCTCTGGCTCATCGCGCCGGCCGTGATCGCGAGCGTCGCGTGCCTCGCGGGCTGCGAACGCGAGCAGCGGCAATTGCACACGCCGCCTCCGGCTGCATCGGCGGCGTCCGCGGTGACCATGAGTTCGATACAACCCGTCGCCTCCGCCGTGACGACGAGCTCAACTCAACCCGTGGCCGCCGCTGTGAGCGCTACCGTTAGCAATCCCTATGAAAATAACGCGTACGCGGTCTCGCAAGGCAAGCGCCTGTTTCGCGCGTACAACTGCAGTGGTTGCCACGCGCAAGGCAGCGGCGATTCGGGTCCGGCGCTGATGGACGATAAGTGGATTTACGGCGCGGACCCGGCCAGCGTGTTCACGACCATCAAGCAAGGCAGGCCGAACGGCATGCCCGCGTTCGGCGGCCACGTTTCCGACGATCAGATCTGGCAAATCGTGGCCTACGTCCGTTCGATGAGCGGCCAGTTGCGCTCCGATATCGAACCGCCGCGCAGCGACAGTCTGCAGGCCGGCAAGCCCGAACAACGGCGCCCGCCGGAAGAGCCGAAGCGCTCTTCGGTGCCGCCCGCCGCGGAGCACTGACATGACTGCGCGAGTCGTTCTTCCGCTATCCGGCGCCGTCGCCATCGCAACCGCAACGGGAACCGTTCAGTCGGCGTGGGCCGCGCCATTGCAGGATGCGCTGCGACCGGCCGGTGTCCAGGCGAGCACCATCCTCGATCTGCTGAATCTGACGGTGATTGTCTGCACGGCAGTCTTCGCCGCCGTGCTGATCGCCTTCTTCTGGGCGCTGTGGCGCGCGCCGCGAGGCACGCGCGAAACGCCCGCCGATATGTCGACCGAGGCGGACTCCGCCGTGGGTCCGAAAGCGGTCGCGGAACCTGGCCTGAGAAGGGCGGTCATCGTCGCGACGATCGTGTCGACGGTATTGCTGTTCGGCCTCATTTTCGCCGACGTGCTGACCGACCGCGCACTCGCGCGGCTTTCGATGCGCGATGCCGTGCAGATCGAAGTGACCGCGCATCAATGGTGGTGGGAGATACGGTACAACGACCCGCAAGCGTCGAACGTGTTCATTACGGCCAACGAGATGCACATTCCGGTCGGACAGCCCGTGCTCGTCACGCTCAAATCGTCGGATGTGATTCACTCGTTCTGGGTGCCGAATCTGCACGGCAAAAAAGATCTGATTCCCGGCCGCACCGCGACGATCCGTTTTCGCGCGGACCACGCGGGCGAGTATCGCGGCCAGTGCGCCGAGTTCTGCGGTTACGAACATGCGTTGATGTCGTTCCTCGTGATCGCCGAGACACCGGATAAATACGCGGCCTGGCTCGCGCATCAGCGCCAGGATGCGCCGCCGCCGTCGAACGAACTCCAAACGCGCGGCGAGCAGATTTTCCTCACGCACAGTTGCGCGATGTGCCACACGGTGCAGGGCATCGGTGCGAACGCGGTGCTCGGGCCGGACCTGACTCATGTTGCAAGCAGGCAGACACTGGCTGCGGGCACGCTGCCGAATACACCAGGACATCTCGCCGGCTGGATCGTCGACGCACAGCGCATCAAGCCCGGCACCGTGATGCCTCCCAACCCGCTGGCGCCCGATGAACTGCACGCGCTGCTGGCCTACATGGCGACGCTCAGATGAATCATGCCTCGATGACGGACCGGTTCGACGTGATCGACGAACCGCAAACCGACCCGCAGGAAGCCGACAGGCTCGAAGCAACCTGGCGCGACCCGCCGGGCTTCCTGGGCGTGTTCGCCGCGATCAATCACAAGACGATCAGCCGGCGCTTCATGACCACGACGTTCGGCTTTTTCGTGGCGGGCGGCATCCTCGCGCTGGTGATGCGCCTGCAGCTCGCGCGTCCGGGCAACCGGCTCGTCGGCCCCGACATGTACAACCAGTTGTTCACGATGCACGGCACCACGATGATGTTCCTGTTCGCCGTGCCGGTCATGCAGGCGGTCGCCGTCTACCTCGTGCCGCTGATGATCGGCGCGCGCAGCGTCGCGTTTCCGCGCATGAACGCGTACGCGTACTGGGTGTTCCTGTTCGGCGGACTGATGCTGTATGTGGCCTTCGCACTCGACATCGGTCCCGACGCCGGATGGTTCGCCTATGTGCCGCTCTCGGGTCCGGACTATTCGCCGGGCAAGCGCATCGACTTCTGGGCGCAGATGATCACCTTCACCGAGTTGTCGGCGCTCCTCGAGGCTATCGTGCTGATCACCACGATCTTCAAGATGCGCGCGCCGGGCATGACGCTCAACCGCATGCCGCTCTTCGTCTGGAGCGTGCTCGTGACGTCGTTCATGGTGCTGTTCGCGATGCCGTCGGTGATGCTTGGCAGTACTGCGCTGATTCTCGACCGCCTCGTCGGCACGCATTTCTATAACCCCGGCGAGGGCGGCGACGTGGTGCTCTGGCAGCATCTCTTCTGGTTCTTCGGCCACCCGGAGGTGTATCTGATCTTCGTGCCGCCGCTCGGCTTTATCTCCAGCATCATTCCCACTTTCTCGCGACGGCCCGTATTCGGCTATCCGGCGATGGTGCTCGCGCTGATCGCGACGGCGTTTCTATCGTTCGGACTGTGGGTTCACCACATGTTCGCGACGAATCTGCCCGATCTCGGCAAGAGCTTTTTTACGGCGGCGAGCATTATGATCGCGGTGCCTTCGGCGATCCAGATTTTCTGCTGGATCGCGACACTGTGGACCGGACGCCTCAGCTTCAAGACGCCGATGCTCTTCGTCCTCGCGTTCTTTTTCATTCTGGTGCTGGGCGGGCTGACGGGCATCATGCTCGCGTCGGTGTCGCTCGATTATCAGGTGCACGACACGTATTTCGTCGTCGCGCATCTGCATTACGTGCTGATCGGCGGCGCGGTGTTTCCGCTATTCGGCGCGTTCTACTACTGGTTTCCGAAGTTCACCGGACGCCTGCTCGACGAGACGCTCGGGCGCTGGAATTTCTGGCTGTTCTTCATCGGCTTTAACGTCGCCTTCTTTCCGATGCATCTGCTTGGGCTGCATGGCATGCCGCGCAGGGTGTACACGTATCCGTCGGGAATGGGCTGGGACACGATGAATCTGACCGCGACGATCGGCGCGTCGATTATCGCCGTGAGCGTGCTGCTGTTTATCGTCAACGTGCTGCATAGCCGTCGACAAGGACTCGTTGCCGGCGACGATCCGTGGGGCGCAGGAACGCTCGAATGGAGCACCGCGTCGCCGCCTCACGCCGGCAATTTCGTGAAGGTGCCGGTCGTGCATAGCGGCTATCCGCTGTGGGACGCGCCGCGCGAACCTTCCACCGTCAGCGGACTGGATTCGAATAGCCGGCAGGTGCTGGTGACGAGCGTTCTCGACGCGATGCCGGATCATCGGCCGGTCTTTCCGATGCCCAACATCTGGCCGTTCGTCAGCGCCGTGGCGACCACCGTGTTGTTCATCGGCTCCATCTTCACGCCGTGGGCGGTGGTGTGGGGCACCGTGCCCGTCGCTATCGCGATGACCGCGTGGTTCTGGCCGCGGCGGCGCGAAACCGATCAGCATCTCGCGCTGGAGAAACGCCCGTGACTACCGTTGACGAGCGCTATGCCGAGGGTCGGCCGCGCGCGGCCCGCAAGGCGATCCACGTCGGAGAGCTGCCGACGTATGGCTTCAGCCATCGCAGCCTGATGTGGTGGGGCACGATGGGACTGATGGTGATCGAGGGGACGGTGTTCGCCATCGCCGTCATGATGTACTTCTATCTGCGCACGCTCGCCTCCGTCTGGCCGATGAACGCGCCAGGCCCCGGCCTGCTATGGGGCAGCGTGAATACGGCGATCCTCGTCGTGAGCATGTTGCCGAACCATCTCGCGAAGCGCGCGGCGGAGCGGGAGGATCGCGCGGCGTCGCGGCTCTGGCTGCTGGTGTGCCTCGCGTTTTCGTTCGCCTTTCTCGGCGTGCGGGCGCTGGAGTTCAAGGCGCTCAACGTGACCTGGTACGACAACGCTTATGGGTCCGTGCTGTGGATGCTGATGGGCTTGCATACCGTTCACCTGATCACCGATACGTTCGACACAGCCGTGCTCGACGTCCTGCTGTTCACGGGGCCAGTGGAAGGCAAGCGCTATGTCGACGTCAGCGAGAACGCCGCCTACTGGTACTTCGTCGTGCTTAGCTGGCTGCCGATTTATGCAGTTGTCTACTGGGCGCCGCGTTTGTGAGGAGATCGACATGGCAGTGTGGTCCGCGCTATTGCTCGCGCCTTTCCTGACGCTCTCGAATCTGTCGCTGACCTATGCGCTGGTGCCGCGATCGTGCGATGCCGGCACGACCTGGATGCTGCACGCCGTGACGCTTGCGAGCGCGGTGTTGAGCGCGGCGGCGACCGTCGGCGCGTGGCGGCATTGGATGGGCGGCCTGTTTCCACCGGATGCCACCGCGGAAAGCACCGCGCGCGCACATTTTCTCGCGCAGGTTGCGACGCTGGTCGGTCTGCTGTCGACGTTCGTGCTGTTCGCGCAGTATCTGCCGCAATGGGTGCTTCAGCCATGCGCGCAATGACGATCCGGCGATTTCCGTTGGCACGCACTGGTGGATGCGCGAGCGGGCTCGCGGCGCGGCGAGCCACGGTCGCTAAAGCGGCTCTTGCTTACGCGATGACGGGTCTCGCCGTCCTCATGCTGAGCGCGTGCGGACAACAGACGCCGCAACGCGAGCCGTTGACCGGCGGCGATCCGGCTCGAGGCCAGGCCTTGATCGTGCACGCCGGTTGTGGCTCGTGCCACACGATCGAGGGCGTGGAAGGCGCCAACAGCCTGGTCGGGCCGCCGCTCATGGGCCTTCGTCAACGGACGTACATCGGCGGAGTTGCGGCCAATTCGGCGACCAACCTCGAGCGCTGGCTAATGCATCCGCAAGCGTTCAGCCCGCGCACCGCGATGCCCGATCTCGGCCTCACCGAGGATCAGGCGCGCGACATTGCCGCTTATCTCTATCTGCATTGACGGGCTACAGGTGCGCCGGTTTGCATCGTGGCGCGCCGGCGTGGATGCGCTCGCAAAGATTCGGGGCTCGATCGTGAAGTGAGTCGCCACTGAGCCGCCTGTTACACTGCCGGGATTCGCGAGTCGTCCCAGTCATTCGGTAATCACGCTTGGGCTGTGCGGTCCACGGTTGGTATTTCGAGCGAAGACATTCCTGTTCTTAGGCAATCGGCGGCCGTCGCAACGGTCAAACGGCGGCTGCTGCACTTCGCTTTCCAACACTTACCACCGGTAGGGGACAACCTTTGAAACGCCTCAGCCTTGCGCTCATCGTGGCGTTGCTACGCACGCTTTCCGTACTTCCTTATAAATTCGTCGCACGGCTTGGAATCGTTATCGGCACGCTGCTGTATGCGCTTCCCGGCCGCCGCAAGCACATCGTGCTGGTGAACTTGCGGCTTTGCTTCCCCGAGAAGACGGCGCACGAACATCAACAGCTTGCGAAAGCGCACTTTCGTCATGTTGTCCGAAGCTATCTCGAGCGAGGCATCCAGTGGTTCGGCAGTGCGCAATCGATCCGGGACATCGTGCAGATCGAAAGCAAAATCGATCTCGACGACGAGTCCGCGCCGCCTACCATCTTCATGGGCTTTCACTTCGTGGGCATCGAGGTCGGCTGCATGCTGTACTCGACGCGCCTGCCGATTGCGTCGCTGTACACGCGCATGTCGAACGCAGGTCTATGTGAGCTGGCAAAGCGGCAACGCGGCCGGTTCGGCGCCGAGATGATCGAGCGCGGGTCGAGCGCCAAAAGGATCGTCGCGTTATTGCGTTCGGGCAAAGACGTGATGCTCGCGGCGGATATGGACCACGGCGTCGACAACTCTGTTTTCGTGCCTTTCTTCGGCGTTCCCGCCTGCACGCTGACGGCTGTTTCGCGTCTCGCGCGACTGGGGCGCGCGCGCGTCGTGCCGTTCGTGACCGAGGTACTGCCGGACTACGAAGGCTACAAGCTGACGATCTTCGAGCCGCTCGCCGACTTTCCCTCGGACAGCGATGAGGTCGATGCGCGTCGAATGAACGCGTTTCTCGAGGAGCAGGTCGTTAGGTTTCCGGAGCAATATTACTGGGTGCATCGGCGCTTCAAGCACCGGCCGCCGGGCATGGCACCGGTGTATTGAAGCGTTTGACTCGCTCGCGGCCTATCCACCTGGCGCGCGAGGCGGCGTGCCGTGACGCGCGAGGAAGCGGTCGAGTTCGCCCGCAAACGCTTTGCTGTCGCGTGCGGTGAAGGGCGCAGGGCCGCCCGTATCGATACCCGTATTGCGCAGTTGATCCATCACGTCGCGCATCGTCAGACGCTCCTGGATGTTTTCGCGTGTGAACCGGTTGCCGCGCGGATCAAGCACATGCGCGCCCTTGTCGAGTACCGCGGCGGCGAGTGGTATGTCAGCCGTAATCACGAGATCGCCTGACGCGGCGAGTTCGACGATGCGCGCATCGGCCACGTCGAAACCCGCCGGCACCTGGATCGACCTGATAAACGGCGACGGCGGCGTGCGCAGATATTGGTTTGCGACCAGCGTCACGAGTATTTCGGCACGCCGCGCGGCCCGAAACAACATGTCTTTGATGACGGCGGGACAAGCGTCGGCGTCGACCAGGACTTGCATGAAGGCCATTCCAGCAGGTTAAAACGCGATCATATATCAACGGTGGCAGCGGTCCTGTGGTTGTCTCGGCGTTGCTTCGGCGTTGCTTCGGCGTTGCTTCGGTGTACTTCGGTCGGCCGTCCTGTTTACGGTTTAGCGGCGGAACCGTCGTCGCGGCGTTGCTCATCTTGCTGCTGTGGCTGGACACCTTCGGCGCCGCCAGGCGCATCGTCCTCGTTCGTTAGTTCGACTATTCCTTCCTCTTCCTTGACGATCGACGTTTCAACCGCGGTCGGTTTCCCCGGCCCCGACGGGCTATTGGCGCGTCTTCCTGTGCTCATAGAAATCTCCAGGCTGGATCGTGGATGACTTGGCGTTGCCGGTTCGCTGGCGAGTTGCAGCGAGCACTTCCGGCTGATTTCTCGCCGCAACCGGTATGCCACGCGCACGCCGACGCTTGCTGGATGACGCAACCGATGCGGTGTAGCAAGTACACGTCGACTCGTAAATCCTTCAATTGCGCGGATCAACGGAGCTGGTTGCCGCCGCTATTACGCTGACTGCCCCTGCATGTGCCGCGAAAATCGCGCTCGGGTATCGCGCTTGCGGCGTAGCGGTATTTTGTAGTCGGGCGCAAAAAAGGAGGCGCAATGAATCGAACCAAGCAATCATCCATGCCGAGCCGTGGCGAAGCCGATAGGCAACAGGCAAGCGGCGTTCGCCGCGAGCCCTCCGAGCAGGCGCGCGAAGACGCACGACGGGAGCGGCAGCAAACGGAGCTGTCCGGAAAGTCCCCGACGAGCGGCAGCGGCAACTCGCTCGGATCGGGAACCAGTCAAGCGAAAGGACGCAGTTGAGTGCGTGCTTTTTAGCGAGGCGTCTATCGGTCCGCGGCTTCCGGCACTGGTGCGTTCGTGATGCGCGTTGCGGTCTGCGGATCGGGCCGAAGGTAATGCAGCGTCGCGAGCGCGGCGAGCACGGTCACGATGGCGAGCCCGTCTGCGAGCAACGAGAACGCGTCGACGTATTGTTCGCGTAAGAACGCTGCGCGAACGCCTGGCAGTCGCGCCGCGGCGCCGGCGAGATCGCCGGTCGCGAGCTGCTGAGCGGCGGCCGCAAGCCGGTCCCGGTCGATGCCGGGCAACGACGGCAATGACGACAACGACGACAACGACGACAGCGCCGCGCGCAACCGTGCACTGACCAACGCCGAGAGCGCCGCGCTGACCATCGCGAGCGCGAGCCCTTCGCCGGCCACGCGCGTCGTGCTGAAGATGCCTGTGGCCATGCCCGCGCGCTCCTTCGGCACGACGCTCACCGACAGTCCATCCATCAAGCCCCACGGCAGTCCCGCGCCGATGCCGATCGCGGCCATCGGCGCGAGCATCGCGAACGGGGTGGCGTCGGCGGGCAGTCTGCCGAGCCACACAAGCGCCGCCGCCGACATCAGCAAGCCCGCCGCCGACACGACGCCCGGCGACACATGACGCGTGAGCCACACCGCGAGTGAAGGAACGAACAGCATCGGACCGCAGAGCGCGAGCATCATCAGGCCGGAGATCAACGGCGTATGACCGTCGATGCCGACGAAGCGGATCGGCAGCAGCACCAGCAGCACAACGAAGCAATAGCAGGTCGCGATCGGCAGCATCTGCACGCCGATAAAGCGGCAATAGCGGAACAGCGACAGATCGAGCATCGGATGCGCGCTGCGCCGCTCGATCGCGACGAATGCCGCGAGCGCGAACACTGCCGCCACGAACAACGCGCGGATCGCCGGGTCCGACCAGCCGCGCGCGGGCGCTTCGAGAATGGCGACCGTGAACAGGCACAGCATCGCGGTGAAGCTGACGATGCCAGGCCAGTCGATCCGGCCCGCCGATGGATTGCGCGTCTCGCGCATCCACGGCGCCGCGAGTAGCAGGGCGATCACGCCGATGACCGCCGTCGACGCAAACACCGCACGCCAACCCGCTGCTTCGATCAACGCGCCCGCGAGTACCGGGCCGAATGCGAGTCCCACGCCGAAGGTCGTCCCGAGCAGGCTGAACGCGCGCGTTTGCGCGTGGCCGTCGAACTCCTGCGCGAGCGCGGCCGAGCCGCCCGCGAGCGCGCCGGCTGCCGCGATGCCTTGCGCGCCGCGCAGCACATCGATCCAGACGATGTCTGGTGCGATCGTCAGCAGCAGCGAAAAAAGCGCGAACGCGGCGATGCCCGCGAGGAACACGCGGCGCCGGCCGAACTGATCCGACAGCGCGCCGGCGGCCATCAGGCAACTGCCGAACGACAGCATGAACGCGTTGGTGATCCAATTCAGCGCGACAGGACTGCCGCCGAGCGCGCGGCCGATCGCGGGCGTTGCTATCGCTCCCGCCGAGAAACTGAGCGGCAGCACGACGGCTGCCGAGCACACTCCGAGCAGCACCATCCAGCGGGCTGACGCGGGTCGATCGATTGAAGAAGTCATGATGTGTCCATCCAGGCGTGACGTGATGCCGGGCAGTCTAGTTGCGGACATTCAATCGATAAATGCCCGACAGGTACAATCAATGCGGACTTTAATTCCGTAATCTGCTGAGCGCCTTCCATGGAAAATCTCACCGGTATCGTCGCGTTCGTTCATACGGTCGAAGCACAGAGCTTCGTCGGCGCTGCGCGGCGGCTCGGGCTGTCCGCGTCGGCGGTGGGCAAGAGCGTGGTTCGGCTGGAGACGCGGCTTGGCGTGCGGCTGCTGCAGCGGAGCACGCGGCGCGTCAGCGTGACGGAAGACGGCGAGCGCTTTTATGAACGCTGCCGTCGCATCCTCGACGCGCTCACCGATGCGGAAACGATGATGCTGCAAGCCAACGCCGCGCCGCGCGGCCGCCTTCGCGTCACGCTGCCGACCATCGGCTACCGCTTCCTGCTGCCGGTCGTCCCCGAGTTCATGCAGCGTTATCCCGACGTCGAGCTGGAACTGGATTTCAACGACCGCATCGTCGACGTGATCGCAGGCGGCTTCGACGCGGCCATCCGCAGCGGCGATCTCGCCGATTCACAGTTGACCGCGCGCCGTCTCGGACCTTTTCGCTTCGTGTTGTGCGCGACGCCCGCTTACTTCGCGCAACACGGTGTGCCGCGCGTGCCCGCCGATCTCGCGCAGCACGCTTGCATCCGCTTTCGCTTTCCGACGACCGGCAAGTTGCACGACTGGCAGTTTCGCGACCAGCCCGCGAACTTCGTGGCGTCGTTTCCGACGGTGCTCACCTGCAATAACATGGAGGCGTTGCGCGGCGCGACCGTGCTCGGACTCGGCATCGGCTATATGCCCGACTTCCTCGTGCGCGACGATCTCGCCGCCGGCACGCTGCGAACCGTACTCGACGCGCATCTGAAACACGAAGGCCAGTTCTCGGTGCTGTGGCCGTCGAGCAGGCAACTGTCGCCGAAGCTGCGCGTGTTCGTCGATTTCCTTGCTGAACGGCTGTTTGGCGGTCGCGAGGGTTAGCGGCAACCGGAGGAAGGCTCTTATATGCAACCTGTTTTCGAAACGCCTCGCTTGATATTGCGGCCGCGGACGCTAGCGGATACGGATGAATGTCTTGCGATGGATCGCGATCCGCTGGTCACGCGCTTCGTCGATGGGCCCTGGTCGGACGCACAGAAGCATCGCGCATTCGTCGAAGCGCGCACGCTCGGCCCGTATCCGGAGGGCATGGGCTATTGGACGATCGGAAGCCGGAATGATGCGGCGGATTTTCTTGGGTGGGTTCTCCTGATCCCCGCGGATGCTGTTGGACCGGAGATTGAAATTGGGTGGCGCTTGCCGCGAAAAGCGTGGGGCGCGGGCATAGCGACGGAGGCTGCAACAGCGGTGTTGCAGCATGCTTTCGCAACGCTGCGTTTGCACGAAGTGGTGGCTGAAATCGATCCGTTGAACCTGGCGTCTATTCGCGTTGCGGAGAAGCTTGGGTTGGTGCGGCGAGGGGATGTGGTGGGGCACGGAAGGAAGATGGTTCGGTATGCGTCGATGAACGATTAGCGGCCACTCACCCCATCAAAACTTATGCCGCATCCCTATCCGCACGACCTTGATACTGTCGGACGACGACGGTGTCAGCACGTTAATGGCTGCAACCGCCGGCCGGTTGGTCGAATCGGTGCCGGACGCATGCTGGTAGATTGCCGACAGGTACACGTCGGTCGTCTTGGATAGAAAATAATGCGTGCTCGCTTCCGCCTGATGGTAGGTCGCGCCGCCGTTGACGTTGTTCGCGTGGCCTCTCGTGTAATCGTAGGCGACACCGGCCATCCATGCCGGCGTGATCTGGTAGCTGAAGTTGGCTTCTGCGTTGTCGAACGTCGCGTTTCCGCTGTAGCGGGCGGGATTCGGCCCGGACGTGGTGTCGCCCATGTTGCGGAAGCTGATGTTCGAATACGTCGCGCCGAGTGTCGCCTTGCCGATCGTGTACGACGCGCCGACGCCGATGTCCTGATACGAGTGCGCCGACAGAAAGCCGCGATAGACAGGCGACGACGCATTGGCCGCCGTCGCGGCGGCAGTCGATGAGAGGTTGCTGGCGAACAGGCTCGTGTTGGGGTTGCGCACGTTCAGATAGGCCACGCCGATCGACAATGGGCCCCGCGTGTAGCCCGCGCCGACTGCCCAGATCTGGTTGCGAGTCTCGTCGCCGGCCGTGCCGCCGAAAGCATACGTGCCGCCGAACGAAAAGCCGTTGTAGTCCGCGCTCCTGAACTTCACCGAATTATTGCTGCGGAAGCTGTAGTTGAAGTTGTCCAGATCGCCCGGATGCGCGGAGATGTAGCCGCCCCACTGATTGCTGACTGAGTATTGGCTCACGAACTCGATCAGCGAATCATACTGGCGCCCGAAAGTGACTGTGCCGTACTGGCCCGCCAGGCCCACATAGGCCTGTCGGCCGAACAGCAGTCCGCCCTGGCCGAGCTTGCCGTTAGTGACGTCGAAGCCGTTCTCCAGGCGGAAGATCGCCTTCAGGCCACCGCCGAGATCCTCGCTGCCGCTCAGGCCGAAGCGGCTGCCCTGGTTGACGCCGCTCGTCATCGCGAAGAGGCGGCCGCCCGAGGCGTTCGACTGATAGTTCAGGCCGACATCCACGATGCCGTAGAGCGTGACGCTGCTCTGCGCGTGCGCGACCGTGCTTGCGGCAGCAGCAGCAGTGCTTGCGATCGCGACGGCGAGGGCGCGCGGGGAAAGTAAGCGTGATTTCATGCAAAGCCTCCGTGTGTATGTTTTGTTTATCGATGAAGCGTGCGTTGGGAGACGCGATGGCCGCGCGCAAGCGGCTCGCGCGCCGTGCGTGGGCTGCGTGCGTCAGGGAATGCGGTGGGGTTTGCGAGGCAGCGCTGGATGCGCGAAGCGTGGCGGTGCTACAAGAGCGCAAAGGCCGAGCAAGCCACGCAGGCCCACGCAAGGTCACGCAAGCCACGTATCAACGGCACGCGACGCTCTCCCGCCGCGCCACTCAGCGCCGCTGGCTGCTCGCGTCGTGCGGACCGACCGCAACAACGGTGATGGCGCCGATCAGCATCAGCGCTGCGAGGTAGTACTGGCCGGCCGCCATCGAGTGCGTCGTTTCGTTCAGCCAGCCCACAATGCCCGGGCTCACGAGGCTGCCCAGTCCCGCGAGTGTGCTGATCAGCGCGATGCCGCCGGCGGCCGCCTGCCGGCTCAGGTAGAGGCTCGGCATCGCCCAGAAGGGTCCCATTGCGGCGAACGTTCCGGCGGCCGTCACTGTCAGCGCGGCAACGGACAGTGCCGCGCTTCCGCCGACAAGCGGCAACGCCGCCCAGCCGATCGCAGCGGCCACCCCCGCGACTGCCGCATGCCAGCGACGCTCCTTGTGCGCATCCGAGTGACGCGCCATCAGATACTGGCAGACGAAGCCCGCCACGTACGGCAGCGCGGAGAGCATGCCGAGCGTCCACAGGTCGGTCACGCCGGTGCGTCGGATGATGGTCGGCAGCCAGAAGAAAACGTTGGCGGTTCCGGCAAGCAGCGCCACGCCCATGCCGGTCAGCAGATAAAAGCGCGGTGAGCGCAGCGCCGCGGCGAACGATTTATGTTCGGTGTGGCGCGTGCTTTCGCGGTCGGCACGCAGATCGCGCTCGATGATCGCCAGCTCATCGGCAGTGAGCCACGGCGCCGAAGCCGGCGTGTCATGCAGCATCCGCGCGACGAAGAACATCAGCACGAGCGGCGGAAGTCCTTCGATCAGAAACAGCCAGCGCCAGCTCTGCAGGCCGAGCACGTCGTGCATCGTATGCATGATGAGGCCCGACACCGGGCTGCCGATCACACCGGCAATCGGAATCGAAGCCATGAACAGCGCGGTGAAACGCGCGCGCCGGGAAATGGGCACCCAGTAGGTCAGATAGAAGAGGATTCCGGGGAACAGGCCCGCTTCCGATGCACCCAGCAGGAAGCGCCACAAGTAGTAGCTATTCTGTCCCGTCATCGCGGCGAGCCCGGCGGAGCACACCGCCCACAGCAGCATGATGCGCAAAAAGGTTCGTCGTGCGCCGATGCGGGCGAGCAGCAGATTGCTCGGCACTTCGAACAACATGTAGCCCGCGTAGAAAATGCCCGCGCCGATGCCGAACACCGACTCCGAAAGACCCAGGTCGTGCAGGAAGCTGAGTTTCGCGAAGCCCACATTGGAGCGGTCGATGAACGCGACGATGTACAGCAGCATCAGCATCGGCATCAGGCGCCATAGCAGCTTGCGATAGACCGTCTGCTCTGCGAGTGCGGCGTCAGGTGCCGAGCCGGCGCGCGGCGCTGCTGTGTTCGCCGTTGTGTCCGCCGCTGTATCCGCCGTTGCGTTCGCCGTTGCGTTTGTAGTCACGAATGTCTCCTGATGATTGCACGGCGCACCTGCTGATGCACTCGACAGGACGGATTACAATGCCGGCCGTCATAAAAGTCAATAACATGACCTTTAGGGTTTTCACGAAGCCATAAAGGTCATAAACATGGTTTAATAGGTAAAGGGCGCCGTGCCTCGCAGGCGGCACGACCTTCCCGGAACCAGCAACCAGCAACCAGACGGACATTCTCAATGAGCGGACCTCTTTCGCATATCCGCGTGCTCGATCTCAGCCGCATCATGGCCGGGCCCTGGAGCGGACAGATTCTCGCGGACCTGGGCGCCGACGTCATCAAGATCGAGCGGCCCGGCAACGGCGACGACACACGCAGTTGGGGGCCGCCGTTCCTCGCTGCGGCGGACGGCGCGCCCTCGAAGGAATCGGGCTACTTCCTGTCCGTGAACCGCGGCAAGCGGTCCGTGACTGTCGATCTGGCCACGGCCGAAGGGCAGGCAACGATCCGCGAGATCGCCGCGCACTGCGACGTGGTGCTCGAGAACTTCAAGGCCGGCGCGCTCAAGCGCTACGGTCTCGGGTATGACGACCTGAAGGCGGTCAAGCCCGACATCGTTTACTGCTCGATCACCGGCTTCGGCCAGGACGGACCGAAAGCCGACAACGCCGCCTACGATTTCATGATCCAGGCGATGGGCGGCCTGATGAGCGTGACCGGCGAGCGCGACGGCGAACCCGGAGGCGGCCCGCAAAAAGTGGGTGTGCCGATCGTCGACATCATGACCGGCATGTACGCCACCGTCGGCATTCTCGCGGCGCTCGCGAATCGCGCGCAGACAGGCGAGGGCGAATACATCGATCTCGCGATGCTCGACGTGCAGGTCGCGTTCCTCGCGAATCAGGCGATGAACTATCTCGTCTCGGGCAAGCCGCCCGCGCGTAACGGCAACAAGCATCCGAACATCCAGCCGCAAGACGTGTTCCGCTGCCGCGACGGCTATCTGGTGCTCGCCGTGGGCAACGACGGGCAGTTTCGTAAGTTTGCCGAAGTGATCGGCCATGCGGAACTCGCGGACGACGAACGCTTCGCGACCAACGCGCAGCGCGTGCGCAATCTGCCGGCGTTGCATGCGTTAATCAGCGCGGCTCTGGTCGAAGACGATCTGGCGGTCTGGCTCGCCAAATTGGACGCAGCGGCTGTGCCGTGCGGCCCCATCAACACGATTCCGATGGTGTTCGACGACGCGCAGGTCAAGCACCGCGAGATGCTGCGTCATCTGCCGCATCCTGTGTCGGGCACGGTGCCGCAGGTGGTGAGCCCGCTGCGTCTGCGCAATGCGCCGCTCGCCTTCGACCGCGCGCCGCCGACGCTCGGCCAGCACACCGACGAAGTGTTGCGCGAACTTGGCATCGCAGCGCGCTGACGCTGACGCGCACCGGCTTTCTGTTACGAGGACTTATCTTGGCTCGCATTCCCCTGTTTTCTCCCGATTCGATGACGCCTGAGCAGGAGCGCGTGTACCGCGCGGTGGTCGACGGTCCGCGCGGCACTGTGGTCGGGCCGCTGCGCGCGGCGCTGCATCGCCCGGAGCTGGCCGACCGCTGGCAACGCTTCGGCGAGATCCTGCGCTTCGGCACGTCGTTGCCCGCATGGGCGACGGAACTGGCGATCGTCGTGACGGCGCGGCGCTGGAACAGCCAGCTCGAGTGGCATGTGCACGCGCAGGCGGCGGCGTCGGCCGGGATCTCCGAGGCCGCGCTGGAGTCGATCCGTTGCGGCGGCGACGTGCGCTTCGACGATCAACAGCAGGCGGACATCTATGAATTCGCGCGTCAGCTTCAGCAGGGCGGCAACGTCGAGGAAGGCGTCTATCAGCGCGTGATGAACCGCTGGGGCACGGTGGGCGTCGTCGAACTCGGCGCGGTGATCGGCTATTACACGCTCGTGTCGATGACGCTCAACCTTCACGACATCCCGCTGCCCGAAGGCGTGCGTGCACCGCTTGAAGTGCTCGGCGCTCAGCACGGCGCGGACGCGGCGCAGGCGCCCGGCGAGCCGTCACTGCCCGTGCTCAAACCGGCACAGGTGACGCAGACTCAGCTTTGAGCGGGAAAGGACAATGCAGCGGAAGACCAGCGCAATGAGCCCAACGGAAACGGCAGGCATGACAACGGCAACCATGACAACAGCCAATAAGCTAGATGACCGGCTTTTTGCTTTAAACTGGCAAAGCTCATTCTTGCGCCCAGGCGCGTCGCGTAGTGCGGCGCGTCGGCAAGCGCATTCGACCTTTTCCGGAGTTGCAATGGCGACAGAGATTGCCGTCAGGTCTTCCCCTTCAGTTCCTATTGATTTCAGCCTCAGCGGCGTCGCGCGCTACATACAGCTCGCCACGCTGTTCCGGCGGCGCATCGAAGCCGGGCAATGGGCGGTCGGCCAGCAGATCCCGACGGTCGAGGAACTGGCCGACGAGTGCGCGGTCGCGCGCGCCACTGTGCGTCAGGCGCTCGACATTCTCGAAGCCGACAAACTCATCGAACGGTTCCGCGCGAAGGGCACTTTTGTGATCCAGAAACCGCAGAGCCAGTTGTGGTGCGCAGTGCCCACCGATCTGTCGGGTCTGCTGCTCGCGGCCGAAGGCGCGAGCATCGAGTTGCTCAAAACCGAGAAGGGCGTGATGCCGGCGCACGTGCAGCACGACATCGGCACGCTCGCGCCGTCGTACACGCATTGGCGACGGCGTCACTCGCGCGAAGGCCAGCCGTATTACATCGGCGACGCGTATGTCGACGAGCGGCTCACGCGGCGCATCCCCAAGTCGGCGTTCAAACGGCACACGACCATGCGAATTCTGCGTGACCTGCCAGGGCTCGAACTGAACGAGATCGATCAGACGCTCACGGTGAGCACGGCCGACATGGATCTGTCGCGCATGCTCGAAATTCCGCTGAACGCGCCTGTCGCACATGTGTACCGGACGGCGACCGACAAGGACGGCACGGTCGTGTTCGTCGGCAACGGCGTGTATCGCGGCAACGTCGTGCGACTCGATATCAAGGTGGAACTGTAGAGGCAGCGTCGCGATGGTATGCGACGCGCCGTCGCTATAGGTCATAAGCCTAACTGATTAGTTTAATTGCGGACGGCTGCGGCCGCCGCGTCGAACCCGAGGATTACCCGATGAAACTGCATTGGTCGCCGCGTTCGCCATTCGTCCGCAAGGTGATGGTGTGCGCCTACGAAACCGGCGTCGCGGACCGCATCGAATGCGTGCGCACGCCGGTCGCAATGGACACGCCGAATCTTTCGCTGCTGCGCGACAATCCGCTCAGCAAGTTGCCGACGCTCGTGCTCGACGACGGCAGCGCGTTGTTCGATTCGTCGGTGATCTGTGAATATCTCGACACGCTGCACGGCGGCGCGCCGCTCTTTCCCGCCAACGGCAGCGAGCGGTTCCGCGCGTTGCAGCAGCAGGCTTTCGCAGATGGCTTGCTGGACATCTATCTGCTGTGGCGTCAGGAGCGCAACAAGCCGCCCGCGCAACAGCGCGCGCAGTGGCTCGCCGCGTTCCGGGTGAAGTCCGACGCTTCGCTCGACGCATTTGAAACGCTTGCGCCTTCGCTGCGGCTCGATGCGATCCAGATAGGCGATATCGCGATTGCGTGCATGCTCGCGTGGCTCGACTTCCGCTTGCCTGATCTTGAATGGCGCGCGAATCGTCCGCGACTGGCCGCCTGGCACGCGCGCTTCGCCGAGCGCGGTTCGATGCGCCGCACCGAGCCTGCCGATGCCGAGTGACGCGATGAGTCCTCAGTCCGCGCATACCGATCCGCTGCGTCCGACCGACGTCGTACCCGCGAAGATGCCGCACGCGCCGGCCGCCGCGCTCCCGGCCAATGCATGCGACACGCACTCGCATGTGTTCGGCCCGTACGAGCGCTTCGCGTTTTCGACGGCGTCGAGCTATCCGCCGCCGCTCGCACCGTTCGACACCTATCTGGCGATGCTCGACACGATCGGCGCAGGCCGCGGCGTGCTGGTGCAGCCCGCACCGTACGGGACCGACAACACCGCGCTCGCCGATGCACTGGTGCGCGGCCAAGGCCGCATTCGCGGCGTCGCGGTGCTCGACGCGAACGCGGACGACGCGACGCTGACCGCGCTCGAAAACAGCGGCGTGCGCGCACTGCGCTTTAACGAAATGCCGGTTCCGCAGACCGGCAAACCTTATCCGGGCAGCGTCGGCATGAGCGCGGCGCTTGCGCTGGCGAGCCGCATGCGCGACATCGGCTGGCATGCACAGGTGTGGGCCCGTTGCGCGGACGTGCCGTCGATTGCGGACAAGCTTGCGAACGTCGGGCTGCCCATCGTGTTCGAGCACATGGGCTGCTTCGATCCAGCGCTCGGCACGCGACATGCCGACTTCCAGAACCTGCTCGCGCTGCTTCGCGAAGGACGCATCGTCGTGAAGCTCGCCGTTTGCCGTGTGTCGAACCAGGCGCCGCATTACACCGATCTGCGTCCGTTCCACGACAGCATGATCGAAGCGAATCCACGGCAACTGCTGTGGGCATCGGACTGGCCGTATGTGCGAATGGGCGATGCGGCGCCCGACGTCGGCGCGCTGCTCGATACCTTCACCGAATGGGTCGACGACGCTGCGATTCGCAAGGCAATTCTCGTCGACAACCCGGCGCGCGTTTACGGCTTCGAGCGCTGACGCACGTTCAAATTCCGGCAACAGACATCGACACGCAAACAGGAGGCAGCATGTCATTGAAACTCGAGAAGCGCGACGGCGTCGCCATTGTCACGCTTGACCGTCCGCCCGTGAACGCGCTCACGCTCGCGCTCTACGCCGAGATCGCCGATCTGTTCGAAGGGCTCGGCAAGGAAATGGATGTGCATTGCGCGGTGTTCACCGGCGCAGGCCGCCGCGCATTCTGCGCCGGTCTCGATCTCGACGAGTTCCTGCGCGCGACGCCCGAGGAAGACCCGGCGCGCGCGGCGATCGTGCGGCGCACGTTTTCGTCGGTCTATCGCTGCGCGATTCCGGTGATTGCCGCGATCAACGGTCCCGCGCTCGGCGCCGGCTCGGTGCTCGCTACCGTCTGCGACGTACGCATTGCATCGAGCGCGGCTCGCTTCGGCACGCCGGAAATCAACGTCGGACGCTGCGGCGGCGCGGCACATCATGGCCGCCTGATTCCGCAAGGCGCGTTGCGTCGGATGTACTTCACCGGTGAGCCGATCAGCGCGCAGGAGGCGTTCCGGCTTGGACTCGTCGATGAGGTTGTCGAGCCGGACGAAGTCATGCCGGCCGCGCTGGCGCTCGCGGCGAAAATAGCCAAAAAGAGTCCGCTCGGTTTGCGCTACGCGAAGCAGGCGCTCAACGACATCGAATCGATGCCGCTGGAGGCCGGGTACGAACACGAGCAGGGCTTCAGTACGAGGCTCATGTACACCGAGGATGCACGCGAAGCGACGCGTGCATCGGTGGAAAAGCGCGCGCCTGTATTCAAGGGGCGTTGAAACGCAGATCAGTCGATAACCGACCCCCTCAACCTGGAAGTCAACGACCGAAATTAACTTGCGACATGCAAGCGATGTTAGAATCCAGCCATGAAGACGACGTGTAAAGAAGACCTTCGGTCCCATTGCGCGGTCAATTACGGCGTGGAGATCTTCGGCGACCGGTGGTCGCTGCTGATCATTCGCGACATCGTGTTTGCTGGCAAGAAGACGTATGGCGAATTCCTGAAATCGGAAGAGGGAATCGCGACCAACGTACTGGCTACGCGCCTTGCGTTTCTTGAAGAGCAAGGCATTCTCTCGAAGGCGCCCAGCCCCGAGGACAGGCGCAAGGATTTCTACACGCTGACCGAGAAGGGCCTCGACCTGATTCCGATCGTGCTTAGCATAGTCGTTTGGAGCGCCAGGCACGATTCGAAGTCGTACGTGAGGCGCCGCAAGGACTTCGTTGCACGTTTGAAGGCAAGCCCGGTGCAGGTGAGCGAAGAGGTAAAGGAACTGGTCCGCAATGGCGGATGTATTTTTCCTGAGAGTAGGGAGTGAGCGGGAGGCAGTCCGCGACGGGACAATGAAGGCGTCGTTGCATCCATCATTCACTATCGCATCGACGGTGCTCAGATAGCTTCCCGTCACACGTCCCGTTCATTCATCAGTTCCACCACCCAATCAATAAACACACGCAGCTTCGCGCTGACGTGGCGGTTCGGCGGATACGCGATGTAAAGCGGCATCGGATCGAGTTGCCAGTCTTCGAATAGTGCGACCAGTTCGCGTCGTTTCAGATGCGCTTTCGACATATAACGCGGCAGCCACATGATGCCGAGCCCCGCGACTCCGGCCGCGAGATAGGCGTTGCCGTCATCCACCGCGAGCGCGTAGCGGCCTTGCACCTTTGCCGTTTCCCCTGCACGACGCATGACGGCCGGATAGAGATTGCCCGCGCGTCCCCACGAAAACCCGACAATACGGTGATGCGAGTTTTCCAGTTCCGCGGGATGCGAAGGCACACCCGCCAACGCCAGATATCCAGGCGAAGCGAACACGCCGAGCGCAAGATCCGCCACGCGCCGCGCCACCATCGACTGATCGTTCGGCTCGCCGCCACGCACGACGCAATCCACGTTCTCGCCGATCATATCGACGGTGCGGTCGCTGACGCCCATGTCGAGTTGAATGTCCGGATAGCGGGCGAGAAATGCCGGAAGCGCCGGGATGAGGATCAGGCGGGCGAGCGGACTCGGCACGTCCACGCGAAGGCGGCCTCGCGGTGCCGCCGATGCGCTCGAGAGACTCGTCTCGGCGTCGTCCATGTCGGCGAGCAATCGCGTCACGCGCTCGTAATACGCGATGCCGTCGGGCGTGACGTTGATCCTGCGCGTCGTCCGGTTCAGCAGCCGGACGCGCAAGCGCGCCTCCAGTTGCTGGACCAGATGCGTCACCGTGGTCTTGCTCATATGCAGCGTCTCGGCCGCTTTCGTGAAGCTGCCTGCCTCGACGACCCGGACGAAAGCGCGCATTGCGTCGAAGCGGTCCATGAACGTTTGCCTCGTGATTAGATTGTTTGCATTCTACAAATAGTCATGGACAGCGTTGACGGTTTATCGCGCACGCGTCGATCGGTAGAGTGAGCTGATCGAAACCAGCGATTGATCAATGGAGGCGAAAGTGGCAAAGCGCGATGTGGTATTTCCGCCGGGACGTCGGGCGCTTTACGAGCGTAACCGGTATTCACCGGCCGTGAGGGCGAACGGGTTGCTGTTCGTATCGGGTCAGGTCGGCAGCCGCGACGACGGCACGCCTGAACCGGATTTGCAGGAGCAGGTGCGCGTCGCGTTTAGGAACCTGAATGCGATCCTGCGCGAGGCCGGATGCACGTTCGACGATGTGGTGGACGTGACCGTGTTCATGGTCGACCCGCAATCGACATTCGAGCGCGTGTGGCAGGTCGTTCCCGAGTTCTGGGGCGACGCGCCGCATCCGGCGCTCACCGCAGTCGGAGTGACATGGCTCTACGGCTTCGACTTCGAGATCAAGGTAATTGCGAAGCTTCCTCTGAACGATTGATACGTCGGTCAGGCGCGTTGGCCGGCGTCGAGCGGAAAGCGCTGACCAGCGTGCGCAACGCCGCGCGGACCTGCGCGTCGGACGTCGACGAATACAACACGACTTCGCGCGACGGCAGCGGCGGCAAGCCGAGGCGCGGGCCGACATCGACCGTGCCCGGCGGCGCGACGCGCAACGCGAGGGCGGCGACCGCGAGCCCCGCTTGCGTGGCCGCGCCGATCGTCCCAATGCCGCCGCCGACGAATACCTCGACCCACGGCACGCGTGCTTCATCGAGCGCGCTCACGGCCATTGCCCGCACACGGCAGGGGTAAGCCTGAGTCGCGAGCCGCAGCGGCTGCCCCGCGTGATGAACCCAGTCCGGTGTCGCTATCCAGCCGAACGGTTCGTCGAGCAGCGTTTCGCCGTCGCGGCGGCTGTCGTCATGCCGCAGGACGAGCGCGGCGTCCAGTGCGCCGCTGTCGAATTGCGCTTCGATATCGCGCGAACTCGATACGCGCATCTCCACCAGCAGGCCTGGATCGGCGCGATGCATATGCCGCAGCAGCAGCGGCAATTCGCTGCCGACGATGTGATGACTGATGCCCACTTTGAGCGTGATGCGCTCGCGCGCCAGCGCGCTGAGCGCGTCGTCGTGCGCGCCGAGCAGATTGCGCGCGGCCTGCAGAAAGATTTCGCCCTTCGGCGACAGACGCACCATGCGCGGCGTGCGTTCGATCAGGCGGTGGCCGAGCCGTTCTTCGAGCCGTTTGAGCTTGATGCTGATTGCCGATTGCGTGCTGTTCAGCGCATCGGCCGCGCGCGTGAAGCTGCGTAGATCGGCGACCAGCACGAAAGCCTGTACCGCTTCGAAATCGAGTGTTTTCATGACGATCCATTCGATTATGTCATCACAGAAATACGCGGCAGCCGGTTTGAAAGCAGCACGTTTCGTGACACGCTAACGTCATCCGTTGCATTGCGCAAGCAGACGTGCGGCTTCCCGGCGTTTGCCGTTCGATGCATGGTCCACGATGGATCGATCACGAAGAAACGCCATGTCCGACATTGAACAGGCTCACTATGACGACGCTATTTATCCGCGCATTCCGCCGGATGGCGACCCCGTTACGTTCGACGCGCAGCAGGCATTGTTCGCGTACCTAACGGGTTTATGTTGTGGGGCATTGATCATTCTCGCGACGACCGCAGTGGTGTGCGAGGTAATGCGTTTGCTGTGAGACCGCGCGCAAGCTCACGTCTTGCGCAAATGCGGACGGAGCGCAAGCGCGAGTGGCAAGACCGCCAGCGCCGTGGCCGCGGTTGCAAGCGTGGCGCCGTGTGCGCCGATGCCGTCGCCGAGAAAACCATAAGCCACCGGAGACAGCGCGCCCGAGGCGATAGTGCCGGTATAGAAGAGCGCAAACGCCCGCTCGGTTCGCTCGACCGAAGTCAGTTCGGGCACCGTTCCATAAAGCACCGACGATGTGCCGTTGAGCATCGCGCCGAGCAGCGGCAACAAGACGAGGGCGGGCGTCAATGGCAGGTAAAGCACGGCAAGAATCAGCGCGGCCGTGCCGCCTTCGGTTGCAAACACAGTGCCGATGACGCCCATGCGTGCGCCGAGCCAGCCGCACACGAACTTGCCCGCCGCGCCACCGATGAAGACGAGCGCGAGCGCCGTGCCCATCATCGGCGGCGAGATGCCTTTCGCTTTCAGTAGAAATGGCAGAAAGGTCAATAAGCCCATGCGCACGGCGGTGTCGAGTACGCCGATCGTGAACAGCAGTGAGAAGCCCGAGCGCGAACCGTTGCTGTTCTGGCTCGGCGCTTCGGCTGCGGACGGCTCGCTTGCTGGTATCGAAGGGAGAAAAAGTGCAATCACGGCCGCGACTAAAACGCCGATGGCCGACATCGCCCAGAGCGCATGGCGCCACGGCATGACGGTGATCAGAAGCGAGATAGCCGCAGGAAGCGCGGATTTTCCGAGGTCGCCTGCGAAGTTGTAGACGCTCAGCGGCCCGCGAGCGTTGCGCCCATACGCGCGCGCGACTGCTCCCGAAGCCAGTGGATGTTGCGTGCTCGAACCGCTTCCCGAGAGGGCGAGCGCGACGCACAAACCCAAGAGCGTTCCCGACATGCCGGCGACTGCATAGCCCAGCGCGGCCAGCAACGTACCCAACGCGAGCGTCACCGGCGTGCCCCACGCGCGCGCGAGGCGTCCGGCGGGCAATTGCAGCGTCGCCATCGTGCCCGCATAGACGCCGCGCACGATAGCGAGGGCGCCATAACCGAGTCCGAAGTCCGTCTGCCAGACCGGCAACAATGCGTAGATCATGTCGGTGTAGCCGTCGTGCAGCGCGTGCGCCGTGCATGACAGCCAGAGCACGCGCGTGCGTGACACGGAGGACGAGTTACCGGATGCGTTGGCCGCCGCCGTCGTTGGCAACGAAGAAGAGAAAGGTCTCATGTTTCAATCGAGTGGTGAAAGCGCGCGGCCTGGCGACTGCTCGAGCGTTTGTTGAGGCGCACCCATAGTCTATGGGTCGTCGGGAGCGACGCACAACTGACGTAAAATAGCGTCAGCCGGGAGAAAAAGTCACCACATGGACATAGACGAACGCACGGGTATGCACGCCGGAAACCTGCCTCCGTTGAATGCGTTGCGGCACTTCGAGGCGGTCGCGCGGTTGGGCAGTTTCGCTGCGGCGGCGGGCGATCTGCACGTCACGCACTGGGCGGTCGGCAAGCAGATCCGAATGCTGGAAGACTGGTTCGGCGTGCCTCTCTTTGAGCGGCGCTCGCGCGGCGTCGTCCCGACCGACGAGGGCGCCGCTCTGCTCAATGATGTCAAAGGTGCGTTTTCGCGGCTGAGCAGTTCGGTCACGCGGCTGCGCCACGAATCGATTACGCGTCGTGTTACCGGCGTCGTGCGCGTGAATACGCTGGCGAGCTTCGCGTTGTGCTGGCTCATACCGCGTCTGACCGATTTCCGCGCTCTTTATCCGGACATCGATGTGCGGCTTTCGACAACCTCACGCAAGCTGCGTTATGTCGGCGGCGCGTTCGACATCGGCGTGCGTTCGGGACCCGAGGACGCAGCGGGCCTCACGTCGACGCCGCTGATGCCCGACCTGCGCCTGCCCGCCTGTAGTCCAGCGGTGCTGCAAAGCCATCCGATCAGGACGGTTGCCGATTTGCGAAATCACACGCTGCTTCACTCGATGAGCACGCGCACGGCATGGTCCGACTGGTTACGCGAGGCCGGCGCGCCGGGCTTGCAGGGCGCGGGCCATCTCGACTTCGATCATGTCTTTCTGCAACTCGGCGCGGCGGCGGAAGGGCTCGGCGTGACGTTGGCATCGCTGCCGCTGATCGAGCGCGACATCGCGACCGGGCGTCTTGTGTGTCCGATATCCGAGCCGGCGGGGCGCGGACCCGATTACACCCTGGTCGTGAACACCGACCGGGCCCGCGACGACGCGGTCATCGCATTCGAGAAATGGATTCTCGCGGCCGCAGCGCGCAGTTCAGTGGTGCCGGCTCGACGCACATCGCGCAGGAAAGGGGCGCGGCGCTAGGTGGGTCGGCCACGCGACGCGCGGACTTATCGATCAATCCGGCGATGCAGGTGCGACCGACGCTCCCGCAATCCCATGTCGCGCCAGTGCTTCGGCGACGAACCCGGACGCTTTCATTTCCTCGACGAAGCTGCGCAGCGCGGATGCGGCCGCTTCGCCGCGGCTTTTCGGCGTGCCCATCGCCTGTTGAATCACCATGAAGCGTTCGTCGAGCAGGCGCAGCCCGGAAGCGGCTCGCGCATCGGCTTCGAGTTGCTGCTTTACGCCCGCGGCGACTTCCAGTCCCTGTTCGAGGAACGTTTGCACGACCGTCGGCGACGTCGGCGCGCGAACGATTTGCGCGGCCTTCAACTCTCGCGTGAGAAAGAGATCGTAAGCGCTGCCTTTGCCGACCGCGACGCGGTTATGCGGCTGATCGACGTCCGCATTGGTCCGCACAGGCGAGTCGTCGCGCACCAGATAGAAGCCTTCGATCAGCACATACGGCGCCGTGAATGCGATGGTCTCGCCACGCAACGGATCGACGGCGAAAAAGCCGAAGTCGGCGCGCTCTTCGCTGACGGCCTGCACCGATTTGCCCGCGGCGTCGAACACCACCAGTTCGAGCTCGACGCCGAGCTGCCTCGCGAACGCTCGCGCGAGATCGACGGAAACGCCGAACGGCTCGCCGGTTTGCGGGTCCTTGTTGGCGAGGATCGGATTGCCTAGGTTGATCGACGCGCGTAGTTTGCCGGTCGGGGTGAATGCGGAAATGACGGGTTGGGTGAGGGTCATGGTGTTGTCTCGTTGCGCTTGCGCATCGCGCGCGCCGTTCGGTTAGAGGACCGGTACAAGGTTCGAGGATTGCACTGATTCGCGAGAGTGCGTCGAGCGTCCATTCTTGAGCGAACGCGTCAGGCTCTCGTGAACCTACGTTAGAAGAATATCGTACGTTTGTGGATGTCGTGATTTCACGCGGATGCGGGTTTTGGGGGGCTTGTTGAATGAGGAGCTCTGTTTAGCTACGCAGCGTAGCTGCATGTTTTTGGGGCGGTCATCTTTGGTACGTCTCGGAGCGACAAGCATCGCTTGTGAGGCGTTTTCGTCTACTCCGGTTTTTGCTCGGACGTTTCCTACACCCGGTGAACAGCTGTTGCGGGCGGACGGCTGCCAATCTCGGTTATCTGGCTTCGGGTGGCCGATGCGGTTGTCGTGACGCACGGAAGGGCCGTTTGCCGCCGTTCGAGCCTCTCGGTCTATGACATTCAGTCGCCGGCTCCAGTTCGGATAGCGTACACTGAGGCGAAATGCGGTCCGGCAGATCATCGGCGTATTACGTCGCTCGGCGCAAGCATACTGAGTAGCGGAAAGTCCATTCAGCATCGTTTCTCACCATTGAGTCGCTCCTCCCCGCATCGCTCCAACTCGGGAGTTAATGTCGCGGCGAGGCCATTTACATTCCCCTATTTATAATGCCTGCTGTAGTGCCCAATCACGGTGATGCGGTGTGTGCGTTTCCAACAAGCGTTGGTGGTGTTGAATGGCCGCTCGACCTCGGGCCCAATGATGACGCGATATGCGCAAATCGGACTGGTACTGACGCAACGAACGAACCCCTTCGACATGGTCCAAGATGAGTAACGTGTGCGCTCTAGACAGAAGTGAAATACTGGCGAGGGCGGCTGATGGAACGCTCGTCGACGCCTTATTCAACGAGTACGGTCGCGTTTGCTTGAAAGACGACAGTCCTATGATCGGGCTGCTCATAGAAATGCACAACACGGGCGAAATCGATCTGCTCGCTGTCATTACACCAGAGGTAGTCGAGCGTCATCAGGGAACACGGTTCTTCGTTGGGCAGCATGTCTACGAGCGGCTAATCCCAACGATTTCGGGATCGGTCAGGGAAATGCTTCGCGTCGTCGAGGTTCTTCGAGTTGGCGGCGGCGACGACATGGCGGCCGGTCTCCATATCGAAAAGTTCGCCGCGTGGTGCGGAGCCGAATCGACGCGACCCGCGGATCTGCTTGCGTTAATCGACGAAGGCGTTCCGAACGCAGACAGCTATCTTGTCATCGCCATCAAAACCGGCGTCGAGGTCGACCACGCACTCTTCATGAGGCGTGCCTATGCGTTTCTAGAAAGCGGCACCGAGCGGCAGCGGTTAAGCGCGCTCAGTGCGTTGGGCCAAATCGAGATGCCGGACGCTGCTGAGTGGGACCGTCTACTAGTTGCACTCGCGGCGGCACAAGGTGCCAACGACAACGACGCGTTCCGCGGGCAACTGCTTTATGCCGCGGCGACCAAGGCTAAAGGCGCACCGGCCGAGCGCGTCGCGGAGCTTGAGCGGATCGCCGCCATAGCTGTCGCTGAAGGAGGGAGCCAGACGCTGCACTTTGCGGCCAGGATTCTTGCCTTCGAAGCTGAGTTCTTGACCGAGGATCTGCGGAAGAAGCTTCTGCACGCGCTTCTCGGAGTTGCAGGCCAGAACAACCGGACCATCGACCTGCTTGACATGGCGCTCTCGAAACTTGTCAAGGCGGGAGAAGTTGATCCAGTGCGTGAAATCGTCGAGAAGCTGCTCACCCGGCCCGAGGACGTCTTCGAACTAAAGAGCCTGGATTCGATGGTGCGCGCGGTCGTCGAAGATGCGGGCCATGCTCTTGCGGACTGGATGGTTGCATGGCTGCTCAACGGGGACTACCGCCTGTGCAGTGCGATGGACAGCGCCATGTTTGACGCTGGCCGGGACGAGCGAGCGCTTTCGGTCGACTTCTCTCGCTACGGATTGAGCGATGCGGAATATCCATATTTGGCGCGCAAGGCTATAGCAAGCTTTTTCCTGAAGCCGCTCCTCATGGTATCACTGCTAACTTCGCTGCTTCGTACAGCGTCGATGGCAGCGGCCATCAAGGTCGAAGAGCTGCTGATCGATCCCGTCCTGCGCAATTATGAGCGCGCATCGAGGGAGTATCTCGTGTCGGTCGCCGACGATGCGAACGATTCCGCCGCGGTAATGGCGCGGCGTGTGCTTGACGCACATGACATCTATCTCGAGGGTCTGAACGCGCCCGGACGGGTGCCTGAACTGCACCCGTCCGAACACGAGCGACAGCTTGAGTGGGAGCGGCGCACGGACAGTATGTCAGACGCAATGAGGAAGGCCCGAAAGGATTCCATCTTCACACAGATCGCAACCGAGTCGATGATGCTGTACGGCAATCGCGCGGTGAGCTGGATCGGTCTACCTGGCGAAAAGCCTCACCGGATCGAAACACAGCTGGGCAGCGTAAGTACGTCGTTTGAGATGCCCCGAGTCGACATCGTCGATCCCATCGGACTTCAGTTAATGCTCTTAACGTTCCAGTCAGAGGAGCCACCGCAATGAAGCTGGTCTTCAGACAGTATCTGGCCTCACTCAAGGAGCGGAAGGAGCTCGATGCCGTCCTCCCAGACCTCTTAAGCGAGCTCGGGTATACGGTGATCTCCCGGCCGACGGTCGGAACCCGCCAGTATGGAGTCGACGTTGCGGCTGTCGGCAAAGACGGCGACGACCGTCGAAAGTTGTTCCTCTTCTCGATCAAACAGGGAGATCTGACCCGCGCTGACTGGGATGGCAATCCTCAGGCGATGCGCAGTTCGATCAACGATATCCTCGACGTCTACATCCCGACACGCATTCCCGAAGCGTATGCAAAGCTAGAGATCGTGATCTGCCTTTGCTTCGGAGGCGAAATTCAGGAGGCCGTACGCGACAGCGTCACGCAGTTCACCAAACGGCATACGAGGGACGGCATATCGTTCGCGGAGTGGAACGGCGACTACATGGCCGGCCTGCTCGTTGACGGGGTTCTTCGCGAGCAGTTGGTCGACAAGGGTCTGCGCAACAGTTTCCAGAAGGCCGTTGCCATGATCGACGAGCCACAGGTCGCGTTCAAGCATTTCACAGCGCTCGTGCGAGGGCTTTGCGATGTCTCGGACACGACCCCGAGGCAGCGGGCGACGATTGTGCGGCAAATCTATATCTGCCTATGGGTCCAATTCGTCTGGGCCCGAGACGCCGAGAACGTCGAAGGTCCGTACCGAGCCAGCCAGTTGTCTCTCCTTTTGGCGTGGAACCTCATCCGTGACGATGTTGAGAATTCGACCAAGGCGGCGGAAGACGTCGGCTTGGCCTTCGCGGAGCTGGTGAAGCTTCACTTTCTGATTGGGGACGAGCTGCTAGGACGCAAGATCCTCCCGTTCGTCGACAAGGAGCATGCGATCTCGATGGCGGTCGAATCCGCATCGTCGGTAGACGTCAACCTGAAGCTTTTTGAATTGCTCGGTCGGATTGCAATGCGGGGGCTGTGGCATCTCTGGTTTGCTGCGGGACTCGATTCGCTGCCGACGTCTCGGGATGATTGGGACTGCCCGGAAGCGTACGAACTCGCGCAGAAGATCATCCAACTCATCAGAAACAATCCGATCCTTCTTACACCGGTAGCAGATGAGCAGTCGATCGAGATCGCGCTAGCGCTTGTATTCCTCACGATGCTAGGCGATTGGAGTAAGGCAGCAGCCAACTATGCGGCTAACATCATTGAGCGGACGACGTTCGCATTCAGGTCGAACAGCCGCTATCCCACTATCTACTCCGACTACCGCTCTTTACTCGCCCATCCTCGCGAAAATGCGGACGATTATCGTCAAGCGCAGACTAAGGGCAGCACTCTGTACCCGCTGCTTTCGCTTTGGGCGTCTTCGTTCGGTGAGGATGAAAGTGCAACATACCTTGCCAGTTTTGCAGCAAAGAACCTCGCCCATTGCAACATGCAGTTCTGGCTGGCTGCCGATGACAGTGAGGACAGTATTTACACGGCTAGCGGCAATCACGGAATTTCACTAGGCAATATTCCGATTACCGCCGACGCTGAAAGCGCGCTGAAAATCGTGGCGGACGAGTGCGCTCAATCTACCTCCTTCGACAAGTTGTCTGCCATCAGGCTAGGGCATTGGCCCATCCTTGCCATGGCATGTCAGCATCACCGCCTTCCATTGCCGCCCAATCTGTGGCTAACGCTCCTAAGAGAAAAACGCGCGAAAAGCCAAAGCGGTGATTGTGAACTTTGAAATGGCGGCAGCTAATGGCGGACGTTAGGCACGGCGTGGACTTCGGGCACCATCGACGTAGAGTCATCGCCAACAACAACTGCGCCGGATTCCCAAACACCGGCAGTCGCGAGTTGGACATCGCTGTGGTCAAAATGTGGGTTTGCCTGCTCTCGATATCATTCGCGCATCAAACATCCGCGATGTCAGATGATGCCTTAGACCATTAGACGGCCGAATTGATCTCCTGAGCCGCCGCGGAAATTACTGTGCTTCGAAGTCCGGATTGATGTAGTCGTTATGCGAGAACTACACGCGCGGATAGAGCAAGTCGAGTACGTACGGTCGATTCAGTGTGATTGAATGTCCGTTCGACTCGGACAACAGCTGCTGCCTAGCTCAAATGCGGATGGCAGGTAAGGACCGATCTGCGTCCGACGCTAACACGCACATCGCGTAACGCCTCACCTCCTACCGCCTCACGACCACCCGTCTACGAACCCCCGGCATTCCTCCACCCCACCACCGCCACCCCACCACCCCCACCACCCCCCGAGCCCCGCCACAATTTCATGGCATCATCGTATCCGCCTCTATTCCACGCTCAGGAGCGTACGCCATGCCGACTTATATTGTCTTCACGAAGGAAAGCACGCAGGCTCAGGACGAGCTCGACATCTACCAAAGCAAGGTGGGGGAGACCTTCAAAGGTCATCCCGTGAAGATTCTGGCTGCATACGGACCTCAGCAGGTCCTCGAGGGTGACGCGCCGGAGGGCGTCGTGATTGTCGAGTTTCCGTCGACTGAGACCGCGCGTGCGTGGTACGACAGCCCTGCGTATCAGGAAGTCGCACAGCATCGATTCAAGGGCGCCAAGTATCGCGCCGTTCTAGTGGAAGGCGTGTAAGAAAGGGCGGCGACGCGCGGGGTCGTGGACCTCAGCGGGCGATCACCACAATCGCAGCCTCACGTTGGCTGCGATAGTTCGACGTTCGTTCCTCGCTCATGTTTCTTTTCATTCGTCCGATGCGCGACGGCGCGCGTCGCGCGCACCTTCGGCTGCCGGTCGCGTAGCAACAGCGGCATCAAACGCCGATTCGCGGTCTGCGCCGCCCATTCGCAGTACGCGGCGCCGCCGAGCACCCAGCCTTCGAGGGTCGACTGCATCAGGTTATCGACGTCGTGATCGTCAAGACGCTGCGCGGCCAGATTGCGGTAAGCCTCGTGGCGCTCGATCGGCGTATCGCCGAGCGCCCGGTAGACCGGATGCTCCTTGATGAACCTGTCGATGCGCAGCCCGACGTGGTGCGCATAGCTCGACCACGGGTATTGTCCTGGCTCAGCCGCAAGGCGGTTGCGCACCGGCGCATGATCGATGACGTGGCTCGCGAGCAGAAAGTATCGCTCGGGCTCGATCACTGTCGCCGAGTACCCGCCACGCCAGATCATGCCGCGGCGTCCGTGGCGTCGGTTGAAGGTCTCGGCATAGCGGCGGCTGACCGCTTGCATCGCCATCGCCAGGCTCGACTCATAGGAAGGCGTGACGAGCAGCTGTACCGCGTCGGGCATCAGGACCCACGCGTGGACGGCCAGACCGGCGACGCGCGCTGCGTCTGCGAGGCAGGCGATGAAGTACAGATAGTCGCCTTCATCCAAAAACGCGTGCCCCGTGAACCCCTGCAAGATAACGTGCTGCGGTTGTTCTGGGACGTAGTGCCGTGCAAGCCGTGTCATGCTGAATTAACCGGAAATCCGATGTGAAAAAGCGATCCGACCGGAGTCGAACGTGTGGCGGTGTGTAACTGCCTATAGGACGAAATTCTATCGGCGGTGTGCGCGCGTTACGTGGCGAACAGGCCTTTTTTCCGGCCTCTTTTCATTGATTTGCCGATCGCAGCCGGTGTCCCTTTTGTGCCACCGCGGAAGAGCGGCGCCGCGTTTCACACCGCTTGACGCTCCGGTGTTTGGACCCGAAGGCGCGCAGCGCGATGAAGCGCAAAACATAATGTCGTTATGCTGCTAACCGACGTCGCATTCGCGATATGCCGGCGAGGCGGCGGACCGCTACATTCGGAACTCGAAAGCCCCAACGTCGCTAAACGGTGCCGCGCAGGACGAACGAGACTCAGCACGAATGAAACAGGCACCGGAACCGGCTGTGTGTCAACCAACGGGCACGTCCTCTTTAACGGACTTGCTACCGCTCGCCGATTGCGGAGAAAGGGCCGCGCCCCTCGCTGCCGCTGTCGAGTCACGCGAGCCGGCCTTTGGAAGCTTGCGCTCCACCGCGGTCCTGCTTCTCGGCTACGCGATTCTCATCACCGGCAACGGCCTGCTGGGCACGCTCATCTCGCTGCGCCTCTCGCAGCAGCAGGCGCCGTCGATCGTGATGGGCGTGGTGCAGTCGGCGTATTACGTCGGCTTCCTGTTCGGCGCGCTGTACGGTGGCGCGCTCATCGCGCGGGTCGGTCATCACCGCGCATTCGTGACATTGGCTGCGTCGTCGGCATGCTGCGCGCTCGGCTATGCGGTGTGGAGCGCGGCCTCGATGTGGGTGGCCTTGCGCTTCGTAACGGGCTTCTGTCTCGTCGGCATCTTTACGATCGTCGAAAGCTGGTTGCATCAGGTCGCGACGAACGCTCAACGCGGCCGCGTATTTTCGGCTTATCTGATCACCAATTATCTCGGCGTCGGCACCGGACAGTTCCTGATCGGACTCGCGGACCCCGGCGGCTTCGAACTCTTCAGCGCGGTCGCCGCGTTGTTCGCGGCGTCCCTGATTCCCGTCGCGCTGGCAGGCACCGCGCCCGCACCCGGCCACGCGCTCGAGGCGGCCGCTGCGTCCTGCGGCTCTCGCCTCGCGCGCGGACTGTCGGGGCTGCAGACCATCTACCGTTGGGCGCCGCTCGGCGTGCTCGCGTGCCTGTCGGCGGGTGTGCTCAATAGCGCGTTCTATACGATGCAGCCGGTGTTCATGCGGCGCCTCGGCTATCCGGTGCCGGAGGTGTCGCATTTCATGGGCTTCGCGCTGCTGGCCGCGCTGGTGCCGCAATGGCCCGTCGCACGGCTCGCCGACCGCTTCGATCGGCGCAAGGTGTTGTTGTGTCTCGCGGTCATCGCCGGATTGCTGAGCGTGCTGTTGTTTCTGCTGCGCGACGGCGCTCTGGTCCGGGCCTTCGGCTACCTCTATGTCGCGGTGGCTTTTTCCATGTACGGCGTCGTGACCTCGTATGTGAACGACTGCATTCCCGCCGATCAGCGCATCGCCGTGAGCGCCGGCCTTCTGCTGATCTTCTCCGTCGGCGCGAGCGCCGGCCCGACTCTCGCTTCCGCGACGATGGCGCTCGCGGGTCCGGCGGGGCTTTATCTGTTCACCGCGCTCGTCACAGGCGCGCTTGCCACGTTCACGCTGCGCAGCGTCTGGCGCCAGCAGGGAAGGTAACGCAAAGCCGCGCCTGGTCATGGGCGACCTCGCCAACCATGCGCTTAGTTGCCCGCCGATTTGCCCGCCGCCAGCGCCTCTTCTCGCTTCTTCCTGATTCAGTCACCGCACCGACCTGTCGCTTAAAGGACGGGGATAACCCTTAGCGATGCATAGCCCGTTCCCCGTGCCGCAAGGGAAACGCACCACGGCTCAATCGCGATGTCGCTTCCGTGACAAACGACGTCGAATGCAGATGAAGGGTTCCGGGTTTTGTCCGGATATCTTTGCCCGGTGGCGAAGCACACGGACACGCAACAGCGGAACGGAGACAACGTGGATACCCTTGCTTTCATGATCGACAACCTTGCGTCGATCATCAGGCTCACCGTTGAGCACATCGAGATCGTCGGGGTGGGCGTCGGTTTTGCCATCCTCACCGGCGTGCCGCTCGGCATCGCGATCACGGCCAATGAGCGCGCCGCGAGAGTGGTGTTGTACCTCGCGGCGATCCTGATGACTATTCCGTCAGTCGCGCTATTCGGTCTGATGATTCCGGTCCTGTCGTTGATCGGCCAGGGCATCGGCTTTCTGCCGACGGTCATCGCGCTCTTCCTTTATTCGCAACTGCCGATCGTGCGCAACACGTACACGGCGATCACTAACATCGATCCGGCGCTGCGCGAAGCGGCGCGCGGCATCGGCATGACCACGCGCCAGCGTCTGTGGAAAGTCGAGATCCCGATTGCGCTGCCCATCATCATGGCGGGCGTGCGCATGGCCGTGGTGATCAATGTGGGCATTGCCGCCGTCGCCGCCTATATCGGCGCGGGCGGCCTCGGCAAGCTGATCAGTCGCGGCATCTCGCAGTCGGACCCGCGTCAGCTGATTGCCGGCGCGATTCTCGTGAGCGTTCTGGCGATCGCCGCCGACTATGGCCTCGGCTGGGTGCAGCGCCTGTTGACGCCGAAGGGCCTTCGCAGCCCGTCGCGTACCGGCAGGCTTGCAGTGCGTCTCGGCGCGTGGGCGTCGTTCCGTAAATCTCCTCATCACGCGCAATAACCATGATCAAGCTCTCCAGCATCTCGAAGCGCTATGAAGGCGCCAGCGCCCCGGTGGTCGACGGCATCGACATGGAAGTCGGCGCGGGTGAAATCTGCGTTTTGCTCGGCCCGTCGGGCTGCGGCAAGACGACCACGCTGAAAATGATCAACCGTCTGATCCAGCCGACGTCGGGAAAGATTTTCATCGACGGCCGCGATACGGACGAGTTCGAAGTCGTCGAATTGCGCCGTCAGATCGGCTATGTGATCCAGCAGATCGGGCTCTTTCCCAACATGACGGTCGAGGAAAACATCAGCGTGGTGCCGCGTCTGCTCGGCTGGGACAAGACGAAAGCGAAGCGCCGCGCGGCCGAATTGCTGGAGATCGTCGCACTCGATCCGTCGATCTATTTGTCGCGCTATCCGAAGGATCTGTCCGGCGGGCAGCAGCAGCGCGTCGGCGTCGCGCGCGCACTGGCAACCGATCCGCCCGTCATGCTGATGGACGAACCGTTCGGCGCGATCGACCCGATCAATCGGGAGCTGATCCAGGACGAGTTTCTGCGCATCCAGCAGCAGGTCAAGAAGACGATCATGTTCGTGAGCCACGACATCGACGAAGCCGTGAAGATGGCCGACCGCATCGCGATCTTTCGCGCAGGCCGGCTCGAACAGTTCGATACGCCGGACACGATTCTCGCGAGGCCCGCTAGTCCGTTCGTCGCCGGCTTCGTCGGCGCGGACCGGGCATTGAAGCGGCTGCGCCTCGTGCGTGCAAAAGATGCTTTGTCCGCCTGCGAGTGCGCCGCGCGGGTAGGCGACAGCAGCGTTCGAGCGCGGGCGCTGCTCGAGCGGCACGGCGTCGAGCAGATCGTGTTGCTCGATGCCGCAGGCAAGCCGCAGGGCTATCTCGGCGCGGCGGAACTCGCGGCAATAGACGGCACGCTGACGGCGGCGCATGCCAGGCCCATGCGCGGCGTGGCGCGCGATTGCGACGATCTGCGCAGCGTGATTTCGTCGATGTTCGCGCTCGGACAAGCATGGCTGCCCACCGTCGACGACGAGGGCCGCTTCGTCGGCTACGTGAACCAGGCGCATATCGTCGACATGTTGCGTTTGCCCGCGGAGGTCTGCGCATGAAAAACATGAGAACACTGCTTTCACGCTGCGCAGTCCTCTTCGCGTGCGCTGCGCCGCTGCAGGCCCGCGCGGAGAACTGGCACAACTGGCTCGCGTCGATCGCGCAATATCGCAGCGATATCGTCTACCAGTCCATCGCGCAGATGACGATGGTCGCCATCGCGGGCAGCCTCGCGATCGTCGTCGCAGTGCCGCTCGGCATCTATCTGAGCCGCGAGTCGGGCAAACAGGCTCGCGTCGCTCAGGCGCTGATGCAGACGCTGAACATGGGGCAGGCCGTGCCCAAACTCGCGCTGCTCGCGCTCGCCATGAGCGTGCTCGGCATTGGACGATGGCCGTCCATCTTCGCGCTGTGGGTGGCGACGTTGCTGCCCATCGTGCTCAACACGCTCGAAGGTCTGCGCGCGGTTCCGCGTGCGCTGATCGAAGCGGCCACCGGCATGGGCATGACGCCTGCGCAGGTTCTATGGCAGGTGGAATTGCCCAATGCGCTGTACGTGATCTTCGCGGGCATTCGCACCGCGCTCGCCATTACCGTCGGCACCGCGCCGCTCGCGTTTCTCGTCGGCGGCGGCGGGCTCGGTGAACTGATCTTTACCGGCATCGACATGAACGACTTTTCGATGCTGCTGGCGGGCGCTATTCCAACCGCGGTCCTCGCGGTTCTCACAGACGTGCTCGTCGGACAGATGCAGGTGCATCTCGTGTCGCGAGGCGTCGCTTCCCAACGCTAGTTCCATCCCACGCATACGCGTTTTCCGAGGAAATCATGAAGACTACTTTTTTCAAGCGGGCCTGCGCGCTCGTCGCTCTCTCTTTTGCGTCCTCGTGGGCCATCAGTTGCGCGGCGGCCAGCGTGGTGGTCGGCGGCAAGAACTTCACCGAGCAGCAACTGCTCGCCGAAATGACCACGGAGCTACTGCAGGCAAAAGGCTTCACCGTCACGAAGAAGGATGGCCTGGGCAGCGCGGTGCTGCGCTCGGCGCAAGAGAATGGACAGGTCGACGTGTACTGGGAATACACGGGCACGTCGCTCATCACGTACAACAAGATCAATGACCGCCTGTCGCCGGAAGACACCTACAGGAAGGTCAAGGAACTCGATGCAGGCAAGGGCCTGGTATGGCTCGACCCTTCGCGTGCGAACAACACGTACTCGTTCGCGATGAATCAGGACGAAGCGAAGAAGCTGGGCATCGCGACCCTGAGCGATCTTGCAAGGGCGATTAAAGCAGGCAAGACGCTGACCTTCGCGTCCAATTCGGAGTTCTATGCGCGCCCCGACGGGTTGCGTCCGCTGCAAAAGCTGTACGGCTTCGAATTTTCGCAGGACGAGGTCAAGCGGATGGACTCCGGCCTCACGTATCAGGCGCTGAAGGATCGTCAGGTGGATATCGCGCTCGTCTTCGCGACCGATGGCCGCGTGCCCGCATTCAACTTCGTCATTCTGAAGGACGACAAGGGCTTCTTTCCGTCCTACGCGCTCACGCCGGTGATCCGCAAGGCGACGCTCGACGCCAATCCGAAGCTCGGGCCGATCCTCAACTCGCTGTCCGCAAAACTCGACGCACCGACGATGGCGCGCCTGAACGCATCCGTCGACGTGCAGAAGAAATCGTTCAGCGAAGTCTCGCATGATTTCCTGAAGCAAGCCGGTCTGCTGTAACGCACGCGACCCGATCAGATCAGAGAGACGAGAACATGCCTTCGCCTTCCCCCGAAGCGCCGCGAGACGGCGCGCTAAAAGTCGCGGCCGCGCAGATCGACAGTTCGTATGGCGATCTCGACACCAACCTCGGCAAGCATCTGAGCATGATCGACGAAGCGCGCCGGCGCGGCGTCGCGATGCTGCTCTTTCCGGAATTGTCCCTATGCGGCCATAGCGCGGGCAAGGACGCGCTGCAGCTTGCAATGCGTGTCGATCACCCGGCCATTGCGGCGCTTGCGCAAGCGAGCGTTGGTCTCCATACGTCGTTTGGTTTTATCGAAGAAGCGCCTGGTGGCCAGTTCTACAACAGCCAGGCGAGCGTGACGGAAGGCGCAATCGTGCACGTGCATCGCAAGATTCAACTGGCGACCTACGGCAAGCTGCGCGATGGCCTTTATTACGCGCCGGGAGCGGATCTCGGCGCGTTCGGCATCGACCGCGACTGGCGCGTCGCCACGCCGATCTGCAACGACCTGTGGAACCCCGCGCTCGTTCACGACCTGATGTGCGACGGCGTCACGCTGCTCGCCGCGCCGATCAGTTCCGCGCGCGAAGCGGTGGGCGGCGGCTTCGACAATCCGTCCGCGTGGGAACTGAACCTGCGCTTCTATGCGGTCACGTACGGGGTCGCGGTGGTCATGGCGAATCGCATCGGCACCGAAGGCATGCTGCGTTTCTGGGGCGGCTCGCGCATTCTCGATCCGTTCGGCAACACGGTCGCGATGGGCTCGACGACCGACGAAGAACTGGTGGTCGGCGAACTCGACTATGCGGCGCTGCGCGAAGCGCGCTTCCTGCTGCCGACCGTGCGCGATGCACGCGTCTATGCGGCGCGGGGCATCCGCGCGGCTCATTCACCTGTCAATACCTGAAGCGTCGTCTGCCATGCAAGATTTTCTCCTTACCGACGAAGACCGCGCGTTTCGCGCCGAAGCGCGCGCGTTCCTGCAACGCGAACTCGCGCCGCGCGCCGCGGACATAGAAGAGCGCCGCGACTGGGACGCCGTCAAACGCGTGGTGCGCGCGCTGGGCGAAGCCGGCTATTTGCGGCTGATGTTCGCGGACCTGTATCGCGGCTCGCTGACAAAGCCCGGTCTCACGCACGCGACGATCCTCTCCGAGGAAGCGTCCGCCATCAACTATGCGTTTGAGACCACCATCGCCACCGCGCTGAGCTGCGCCTATCCGCTGCATCGTCATGCCAGCAGGGAAGTGCGCGATGCGTATCTCGAACCGATTCTGGATGGCCGCGCGATCGGCGCGATCTGCGTGACCGAGCCCGGCACGGGCAGCGATTCCGCCGACATGCAAACGCGCGTCGAATACGACGCCCGCACCGACGAATGGGTCATCAACGGCTTCAAGCGCTATATCTCGAACGCGTCGGTTGCGGACGTCTATATCGCCTACGGCATCACGCCGCGCGATGGCCTGGAACGGCCGGGCATCACCGCTGTGGCCGTGCCCAAAGACGCGCGCGGCATCAGCTTTCCGCGCAACTATACGTTCATGGGCAGGCACGGCTGCATCGTCGGCGAAGTGAAGTTCGACGATTGCCGGGTCGGCGCGGATCACCTGTTGGGCGTGGCCGGCGAGGGCTTCGCAATCATGCGCGGCATGTTCAACTTCGAGCGCGCGATTCTGGGCGGCTCGGGCCTCGGCGTCGCGCGCAGTGCGTTCGACATCGCCCGATCGCATGCGCAAAGCCGCAGGACGTTCGGGCAGCTCCTCGGCTGCAAGCAACTGATCTGGGACAAGATCGCGCAGATGAGCTGGCGGATCGACGCCGCCGAACTCCTCACGTACCGCGCCACGAAGATGTACGACGCGGGCGCCGACGGCAAGGCGCTGATGAAGGAAGCGGCCATGGCCAAGCTCGTCGCGACAGAGACAGCGAATTTCTGTGTCAACGAAACCGTGCAGATATTGGGTGGCGACGGCCTTACCAAAGAATGCGGCCGGGCCGAACAGCTCTATCGCGACGCGCGCGCGCTGACGATTGTCGGCGGAACGTCGGAAATGGCGAAATACCTGATCGCCTCGCGCGATCTGCCCGATCTGAAGATCAACCTCTGAGCGCACTCCATTTCCATCATGCTGACCATTACCTCGCTGTTCGAAAACACGGTTGCGAAGTACCCCGACCGTCTCGCGCTGGTCTGCGCCGACGCGCGCTTGACCTACGCGCAATGGGACGTGCGCGTACGCGGACTCGCGCAGGCGCTGTTCGATCTGGGCGTGCGGCAAACGGATCGCGTAGCCATCTTCCAGAAGACATCGGATGCAACGGCCACCGCGTATCTCGCCTGTCAGTTACTCGGCGCGATTGCAGTTCCAATGAACTACCGGATGTCCGCGAACGACGCGGCGTTCATCATCCGCGATGCCGGCGCGCGGGCGCTGATTTACGACGATTCGATGCAGGCCGTCGCAGCGAAGGTCGAACAGGGCTTGCCCGATCTGCGCATCTATGTGCGTGTGACAGGACACGGCGGCCACGGCGATGAAGTTCCCGGCGACGGCGATGCGCCATCGCATCATCACGACTTCGATTCGCTGATAGACGGCACGCGTCATCGCGATGCGCCGCTGCCTCCCGTCACGCCCGAGGACATCTCGGCGCTGGTGTACACGTCCGGCACGACGGGGCGCCCGAAAGGCGCGATCCACACGCATGGCAACGACGTCGCGATCGCCACGAACTGCGTGATGGAGTACAGCCTGACGAGCACCGATTCGGCGCTTCATATCGCGCCGCTGTACCACGTCGGCGGCATGCAGGCGTATTTCATGCCGCACCTGATGGTCGGTGCGGCCAACATCGTTCTGCCGCGCTACGATCCCGAGCGCACGCTCGCCGCGATCGGCGAACATCGCATTACGACGCTCTTTGCCGTGCCGACGCAGATCCAGGACATGCTGTTCCATCCATCGTTCGCGCGGACCGATCACAGCAGCCTGCGGATGATCACCACGGGCGGCGCGGCCATTCCCGCCGCAGCGATGCAACGCGTCATCGACGAGTTCTGTCCGAATGTCTACAACGGCTACGGCATGACCGAAGCGAGCCTGACGCTGCTGCTGCATCCACGCGATGCACTGTCGCGCCTCGGGTCGTGCGGCAAGCCGACGCTGATCAGCACCTGCCGCGTCGTGACGAACGATGCGGAGCGCGCCGTGCCATCCACGGAAAGCGTGGCTCCTGGCGAAGTCGGTCAACTGATCGTACGCGGCCCGCAACTGGCGCGCGCGTACTGGAACAATCCCGTCGAAACGGCAAAGAAGTTTCGCGACGGCTGGCTCTATACGGGCGATCTCTTTAGCGTCGACGCAGGCGGCTATTTCCACTTTCACGGCCGCGCCGACGACATGATTGTCTCGGGCGGCGAAAACATCTATCCGCGGGAAGTCGAAGAGGTGCTGTATCACTGCCCCGGCGTGCAGGAGGCCGCGGTGATCGGCGTGCCCGATCCGAAGTGGGGCCAGGCGGTCACGGCGTTTGTCGTGCGCAGCGACGCACAGTTGACGGAGGACACCGTCATTGCGTTTTGCAAGGCGAGCGACGACCTCGCGCCATACAAGCGGCCCAAGAAAATACTGTTCGTGGAGCGCTTGCCGCTGAACCCGAGCGGCAAGGTGCTGCGCCGCGAACTGGCCGCATCGGTCGCCGAAGAACTTCTGCGCACGGGAACCTGAACATGAACGAACCGGTACTTTATGAACTGGACGGTGGCGTCGCCACGATCACGCTGAACCGTCCGGCAACGCGCAACGCACTCACCGAAATGGAAGTGGTCGACGCGCTGGTAGCGAGCCTCGCGCGCGCGCAAGCCGATCTGAGCGTCCGCGCAATCGTGCTGACGGGCGCGGGCCCCGCCTTCTCGTCGGGCGGCAACATCAAACACATGCGCGACGAACTCGGCACGTTCGCCGGCAACGCGGCACGAATACGCGAGAACTATCGGCGCGGCATTCAACGCATTCCGCGCGCGTTTCATGAACTGGACGTGCCTTGCATCGCCGCGGTGAACGGACCCGCGCATGGCGCGGGCTGCGATCTCGCGCTGATGTGCGATATCCGTATCGCCGCAGAAAGCGCGCTGTTCGCGGAGAGCTTCGCCAAGGTCGGCATCATTCCTGGCGACGGCGGCGCGTGGCTGCTGCCGCGTGCAATCGGTCTTTCGCGCGCCGCGGAAATGATTTTCACGGGCACGCCTATCGATGCCCAATGCGCGCTCGCGTGGGGGCTCGTCTCGCGGGTGGTGCCGGACGCGGAACTGCTGTCCGCGGCGAAGGAACTGGCGGCGCGAATCGCCGTCAATCCGCCCAACGTGCTGCGCATGAGCAAGCGCCTGATCCGCGAAGGACAGCGGATGGACCTGCCGAGCCTGCTGGAACTCTCGGCGGCTTTTCAGGGCATCGCGCATCGCACGGAGGATCATCGCGAGGCGCTCGCCGCGACTTTCGAAAAGCGTCCGCCGAATTACACCGGCGATTGAGGCGGGCCCGATAGCGCTTGCGCGCTCATGCGGCGATGGACCGGCGCGGCCCGATATGCGACAGTTTCCTCACCTTGGCCAATCCAGCATGGACATGCGCAGGAAAATGAACGATGAGGGTCCGCAACCGGCTTCCGCCCGCAGTCAAAAGTGGCCACGGGCGGAGGAGGGCGCACTGGCCGCCGCACTCGCCGCCGCGCCCACGGAAAGCACGGCGGATTCGAGCCGGGAGCGACGGCCCGACACGGAACGCATCGGCTTTTTCCTCGTACCCAACTTCTCGATGATGGCGCTCAGCTCCGCGAGCGAGCCGCTGCGCGCGGCTAACCGGGTGAGCGGCAAGCCGCTGTATAGCTGGCATCTCATCAGCGCCGACGGCGAGCCCGTGTCGTCGAGTTCCGGATTTTCGCTGCAGCCTGAATCCGCAATGACGTCGTCGATTGCCGTGGACCAGTTGTTCGTGGTGGCGAGCATCGGTGTGGAGAACTACCGCAACGAGCGGGTGTTCGACTTTTTGCGCCGCTATGCCGCGACAGGCAAACCGCTCGGCGGCGTGAGCCTCGGCACGATGATCCTCGCGCGCGCCGGGCTGCTCGACAAGCGGCGTTGCACGATTCATTGGGAAGCGTTGAAGGCGCTCGCCGACGAGTTTCCTTCGCTCGCGGTCACGCGCGACCTCTATTGCATCGACGGCGACCGGCTGACATGCGGCGGCGGCACCGCGGCGATCGATCTGATGCTGGACGTGATCGCGCGCGCGCATAACCACCGGCTTGCCGCCGATGTCGCCGATCAGTTCCTGCATACGCGGATTCGCGCGTCGCAGGAAAGCCAGAAAATGGCGATCCAGTGGCGCTACGGTATCGAGGATCGGCGCATCGTCAATGCGATCACGCTGATGGAGCAGAACATAGAGCGCCCCGTTCCTGTGCAGACACTCGCCTCGCTGGTCGGTATCTCGCCTCGCCAGTTCGAGCGCATGTGGCTCAAGCATTTCGACATGGGACCGTCGCAGTTCTATCTGGGCGTGCGCCTGAAGGCGGCGCAAAAGCTCCTGCATGAATCGACCGCTTCGATCTTCGACATTGCGATGCAGTGCGGGTTTGCCAGCGCTTCGCATCTGGGGCGGTGTTATCGGAAGGTCTTTGACGTTACGCCGGGACAGGAACGTAACGTCAAGGGGAAGTGAAGCTGCCGTTGCGAGTGTAGTATTCCACAGTATATCGGCGTCGGCCGTGACAAGGGCATCGATCATGTCAAGCGAGTGGAAGCGCCGCATCAGGCTGTTTATCCAGCGTTTCTGGCAGCCCACAAGCGCATGCATGACGTGCATGCCGGGTAGCTGGGGCAACATCATGAGCCTTGTCCACTGGACGATTGCATTCCGGACCGGTTTGCTCACCGGGCTCCTGGCCATACTTCTGACTTTCACACCTGCAGCGAAACTCTACGGGCATCGTTACGGCAATGCGCTTGTCGTCGGCGTGCTGACAACGATAGGCGACGCCTACTCGCACGCGAGTCACTACCCAATCCCCTACGTCGAGCACATCCTGACGGGGGCTATTTCAGGTCTTCTGGCGCTGGTTGCGTCATATCTTTTCGAAGACCGCGCGCGTCGTGTGCGGCAGGTGTGGGCGCGGCTTTTCGGGTAGCAACGCCGACTCCACGCACCCAACCTATACACACATATAATTTTCCCGGCAGGCTTTTCTCCCTAAGATGGGAACACCTGAACGGCGGGCGAAGCAACAGCGTGCCGCCGTAATCGCATGTATGGCAGAGGATCAGTCGCTTGCATTCCCATCCGATAGCTTCGATTATCGACGACGACGAATCCGTCCGTATCGCCACATCGAGTCTGGTTCGTTCGCTGGGTTGGGACGTGCGGCTCTATGCGTCGGCCGAAGATTTTCTCGCCTCCGGCCAGATCGCGGATGTCGCGTGCGTCATCTCCGATGTCCAGATGCCGGGCATGAGCGGGCTTCAGTTGCAACGCCGTCTGATCGACGACGGAATCACGCTGCCGGTCATCTTTATCTCCGCGTTCGCATCGGACGCGGTGCGCCGCCAGGCGTTGGACGATGGCGCGCTGTGCGTGCTGAGCAAACCTGTCGATGGCGCGGCCATATTGCGTTGCCTCGAAACGCTGCAGGCGGAACGCGGCGAGCCTTGATTAAGGCTTCGTCGCAAAGGGACTTAACGGTTGGATACCGAAAAACTCAGATAAGATAACTGCCGGATTAAATGGGTCGGCGTCCCGCGTGTCTGACTTCGATGCGCCGTTATGGCGGCGCGAGACAGGGTCCCCGGTACTCGTCAACGAACGTTTACCTCGAATGCCTATGCCAGCATCGCCTCGTTTCGTCTCCCTCCTTCTCGCGCGGCGCGCTCAATCGCCGACATGATATTCCGCTCACACGCCGACGAACCGATGCGGCATGACCCACGCGTGTTGTCCGTTCTCGCGGCGGCAGTCGCGCTCGTCGTATTCCTGATCGACGCATTCACGCCACTCGATATTGCGATCGCCGTGCTGTACGTGGTCGTGGTGTTGCTCGTCGCGTCGACGAGTTCGCGGCCCGCTGCGATTCTCACGTCATGGGGTTGCGTGGCGCTCACGGTGATCGCCTTTGCAATGTCCCACGACGAGCACTACTCGGGCGGCCCGGTCGCGCGCTGTCTCGTGAGCCTGCTCGCGATCGCGACGGCGTCGGTGCTCGCGCTGCGCAATCAGAAGAGCACGGCGACGCTGCAGGAGCAGTTGCAGTTACTCGATCTGACGCATGACGCGATTGTCGTGTACGACATGAACGATCTGATCACGTTCTGGAATCAGGGCGCGGAACAACTCTATGGATGGACTACGCAACAGGCGATCGGTCAGCCGGTGCATGAGCTGACGCAAACGCGCTCGTCGGTCTCGCTCGACGAAATTCGCCGCGAGTTGTTGCGTTCCGGGCGCTGGCAAGGCGAACTGCAGCATGTGCGCAATGACGGCACAACGGTCGTCATTTCGAGCCGCTGGGCGCTGTGGCGCGATGCGAAAGGCAAGCCGCGCGCCGTGCTCGCCACCAACAACGACATTACCGTCCGCAAGCAGATGGAAGGCGAGTTGCGGCGCCAGAAGGACGAATTGCGCGCGACCATCGACGCGATTCCAGGCATGGTCTGGAGTTCGTCGAGCGATGGGCGGCTCGTCTTCATCAACCGTCGCTGGAACGAACTGGGCGTGACGTGCGTGGAGAACGACGGCGACATCTGGCGCTCGATCGTTCATCCCGACGACTGCGGCGCGATGCAGCACGCCTGGCACGAAGCCATTGCAACGGGCGCGCCGTTCGAAAGCGTGTCCCGCATCCGGCACAGCGATGGCGTCTACCGGTGGATGCATATCGGCGCGGAACCGCTGCGCGATAGCGCCGGCAAGATTTTGCGCTGGTATGGCGTGAACACCGATATCGAAGAACGCAAACAGGCCGAGCAGGCGCTCGCGCGCAGCGAGGCGTTTCTGTCCGACGCGCAGCGTTTGAGCCGCACCGGCAGCATCGCGACGAAACTGCCCGGCGGCGAGATGTGGTGGTCCGACGAAACGTATCGGATCTTCGACTATTCGAAAGACGTCGCGCCCAGCTTCCAATTGATCCTCGCGCGCGCGCATCCGGAAGACATCGCGCTGATGAGGCAGGCTTATCAGCAGAGTCTCGCGGGCGTGCCGTTGATTGATCTCGAACATCGCCTCGCGATGCCCGATGGAAGCGTCAAACATGTGCACTACGTCGCGCGTCTCGCCGCACCGCAATCGGCGAATCCCGAATACGTCGGCGCGCTGATGGACGTGACCGAACGGCGGGCGGCGCAGGAAGCGCTCGACCGCTCGACGGCCGAACTCGCGCACGTCACGCGTGTGACGATGCTCGGCGAACTGGCCGCGTCGATCGCGCACGAGGTCACGCAGCCGCTTGCGGCGATCGCCACGTGCGGCGACGCCGCGCTGCGCTGGCTGAACCGTCCGCAGCCCGATCTGAAGGAAGTCGGCCAGTCGATTAACCAGATGATTCACGACGCGCGGCGCGCGAGCGATGTGATCCGCCAGATACGGTCGATGGCGCAAAAGCGCGATCCTAGCCACGCGGTGCTCGATCTGAACGCTATAGTGAGAGAATCCATCGAACTCGTGCGGCGTGAGCTGGATGCGCACCGCGTCGAAGTGGATGCCGATTACGCGAGTCCCCCGCCGTCGGTCTGCGCCGACCGCGTGCAGTTGCAGCAGGTCGTGATCAACCTCGTGATGAACGGCGTGCAGGCCATGTCGGGCATCACGGCCCGGCCGCGGGAATTGCGGATTCGCACGCGCTCTTTCGACGCGCGGCACGCATTGGTGGTCGTGGAAGACTCCGGCACGGGCATCAGCGAAGAGAACGCCGGGCGGCTTTTCAACGCATTTTTCACGACGAAGGCGGAAGGCATGGGAATGGGACTGTCGATCTGCCGCTCGATTGTCGAGGCGCACGGCGGCCGGATCTGGGCGGAATCTCAAGGGGGAAAGGGTGCCGTGATGCAGTTCGTTCTGCCGCTCGATGAGGCAAAGCGCAATGAGCACTGAACCGGTCAACGCGACTAGCGCGATGGTTTATGTCGTCGACGACGACGCGTCGATGCGCGAAGCCGTCAGCATGTTGCTGCGCTCCGTCGGCTTGCGCGTTGAACTGTTCGCGTCCGCGCAGGAATTCCTTGCGTTCCCGAGACCGGACGTGCCGAGCTGTCTGATTCTCGATGTACGGCTCAAAGGGCAAAGCGGCCTCGCCGTGCAGGAACAGATTGCCGCGGGCGAATTGCGCGTGCCGATTATCTTCATGACCGCGCACGGCGATATCGCGATGTCGGTCAAGGCAATGAAGGCCGGCGCAATGGACTTTCTCGCCAAGCCGTTTCGCGATCAGGACATGCTGGACGCCGTGGCGAGTGCGCTCGGCAAGGACGAGGAACGGCGCGAAGCGGACCGCTCGGTCGCGGACCTGCGCCGCCGCTACGCATCGCTCACGCCGCGCGAGCGCGAAGTGATGGCCTTCGTCGCGAGCGGCCTGATGAACAAGCAGATTGCCGCCGAAATGAACCTGAGTGAGATCACCGTCAAGATTCACCGCGGTCAGGCGATGAAGAAGATGGAGTCGCGCTCGCTTGCCGATTTCGTGCTGAAGGCCGAAGCGCTCGGCGTCAAACCGCCACAAGGCACGACTACGCCACCGCGCATTCAGCGCGGTTAAAGCGCGTCCAAGTGCGTTGAAGTGCGTTAAAGCGCCGGAGGCTGTCATGCGAATACTGATTATCGAAGACGAACCGAAAACGGGCGCCTACCTGAAAAAGGGCCTTGAAGAATCGGGCTATTCCGTCGACGTCGCCAACGACGGCGCCGATGGTCTGCTGCTCGCGCAGGAGCAGGACTACGACGTGATCGTGCTCGACGTGATGCTGCCGACCATGGACGGCTGGGCCGTGCTGAAAGTCCTGCGCGCCACGCGCACCACGCCGGTGCTGTTCCTCACCGCGCGCGACGACGTGAGCGACCGCGTGCGCGGTCTCGAACTCGGCGGCGACGACTATCTCGTCAAGCCGTTCGCGTTCGTCGAACTGCTCGCACGCGTGCGCACGCTGGCGCGGCGCGGCCCGCCGCGCGAAAGCGAACTGCTGAAAGTGGGCGATCTGGAAATCGACGTGAACCGTCGGCGCGTGCGCCGCGGCAACACGCGCATCGATCTGACGCCGCGTGAATTCTCGCTGCTGCAACTGCTCGCGCGCCGTCAGGGCGAAGTGCTGAGCCGCACGCAGATCGCGTCGTATGTGTGGGACATGAACTTCGACAGCGACACGAACGTAGTCGAAGTGGCGATTCGCCGGCTGCGCGCGAAGATCGACGACGACTTCCCGATCAAGCTGATACAAACGGTGCGCGGCGTCGGCTACGTGATCGAATTGAAAGAGACCGATTGATGGCGGCGCGCTCGCTGACCACCACGCTTGCGCTTGCCTTCGCTGGAACGACGTTGATGGTGTTTGCGCTGGTCGGCAGCGTGTTGTATTTCGCGCTCGACCGCGAGGTCAAGCAGCAGGACGATCTCGACATCGTGCTGATCGCGCGCCATACGCGGCGTCTCGCGCAGGAAATCGCGACGCTTGCCGATTTGCGCGCCCATGAAGACCGGCTGACGAGCCAGGTGCTGGGCAATCTCGCGATGTCGATGGAAGTGCGCGGCCCCGACCGCAAGCTCGTGTTCGAGCACAACACGGCGGGCATCGCCGATCCGGCCGTGCCGTCGCCGACCCTGGCGAATCCGCTTGGCGCGTCGCAGCGTATCGCTGAGACCAGCATCGTGGAATGGCACAACGCGCGCGGCGTGCCTGTGCGCGGGCTCGCAGCGGATGCGGTGCTGGGCGACGGCACGCCCGTCACGCTGGTCATCGCGCGCAATATGACGGACCGCTGGCGTCTGCTCGATTACTATCGCGAGCGTCTTTATGGCGCGGGCCTGGCCGGCATGCTGCTCGCGTTCCTGATGAGCTGGATGCTGGTGCGCGAGTCGCTGAAGCCTTTGCGCGAGATGGCGGGCAAGGCCGCGACGATCACCGTCGACAAGCTCGACACGCGCATAAAAGTCGATAACGTACCGAGCGAACTCGCCACGCTGGTCGTCTCGCTGAACGCGATGCTCGACCGGCTGCATGGCGGCTTTCAACGCATGTCGCAATACACGGCCGATCTCGCGCACGATTTGCGCACGCCGCTCGGCAATCTGCGCGGCTCGACCGAAGTCGCGCTCGCACGTCCGCGCTCCGCCGACGAATATCAGTCGCTGCTCGCATCGAATCTCGAGGAATGCGAGCGGATCTCGCGCATGATCGAAAGCGTGCTGTTTCTCGCGCGCGCCGAGCATCCGCAGTTCGTCACGACGTTGAGCGAACTGGATGCCGCGAAGGAACTCGCGCGCATCGCCGAATACTTCGAAGGCGTCGCCGACGATGCCGGCGTGCATCTGCAAGTGACGGGCGGCGGCCGCGTCCATGCCGACGCCGAGTTGTTCCGCCGCGCGGTCAGCAATCTGCTCGCCAACGCGATCCGCTATACGCCGCGTAACGGCACGATCACACTCGACGCGCAGGATACGCCGCACGGCTTGCGCGTGACCGTCGCGAATCAGGGTGCGCCGATCGACCCTTCGTTGCTCGAACGCATCTTCGACCGTTTCTATCGCGTCGATCCTTCGCGCAAGAGCGATCCCGAGTCGACGGGTTCGACGGGACTCGGGCTCGCCATCGTGCGCACGATCATGGAGTTACATGGCGGCTCGGCGCACGCCGAAAGCGACGCACAGAGCACGCGCTTCATTCTGACCTTTGCGCATCGGTAAGCGTCGCGCGATCCCAGCCGCCGCCTAGCGCCTTCAACAACTGCACGCTCGCATCGACGCGGCGCGCGTCGATCTGCTCGGCCGTGCGCTCGTTGGTGAGCGCGATGGTCTGCGCCGTGACGACATCCAGATAGCTGACGGCGCCCGCCTGATAACGGTTCGTCGTGAGCTTCAGCGCGAGTTCCGCCGCTGATGTCGCACGCTGCTCGCTATCCGCTTCACTGGCGAGCGTGGTGAGCGCGGAGAGGTTGTCCTCGACCTGTTGAAACGCAACCAGCACCGTTTGACGGTAATCGGCGACCGCGCCGTCGTACTGTGCGTTCGCGCCTTTGAGCGCGGCATCGCGGCGGCCGCCGTCGACTAGCGTGCCGGCGAGTTGCGAGCCGATCGACCAGAAGAGGCTCGGCGCGGTAAGCCACGGCGCGAAGAACGTGCTTTCGAGTCCCGCTGTGGCCGAAAGCGTCAGGTCCGGATAGAAGGCCGCATGCGCCTCGCCGATCTGCGCATTGGCCGCGGCGACGCGCCGCTCGGCGGCGGCGATGTCGGGTCTGCGTTCGAGCAATTGCGACGGCAGGCCCGCAGGAATCTGCGGCAGCGCGATGTCGCGCACCTGTTGCGGCAGCGCGAACGACGAAGCGGGCACGCCGATCAGCGTCGCAATCGCGTGTTGCAACTGCGCGCGTTGCACGTCGATATCGCTGTCCATCGTGCGCGTGCTTTCGAGTTGGGTCTGAGCTTGCGCGACGGCGGAGGCGTCGATGGCTCCGTCGTTCAACTGCTGCTGCACGATCTTCAATGCAGCGGTGTACGCCGTGACGGAATCGTCCAGCAGTTTCTTTTGCCGGTCGAGCGAGCGCAGATCGAAGTAGTCGAGCGCGAGATCGCTTGCGATGGAGAGGCGCACCGATTCCAGATCAGCCTCGCTTGCCTGCGCATTGTCGCGTGCGTTGACCGTTGCATCCTTCACGCGGCCGAACAGGTCCGGCTCCCAGATCGCCGACACGCCCACCGAATAATCGGGCACCGTCTTGCCCGCGAGCGAATGGCCGAGGACGTTCTGCGACAAACGCGCGCGCGATTGCGCGGCGCCGGCGGTGATCGTCGGCGCATAGCCTGCGCGTTGATAGTCGACCATCGCGCGCGCTGCCTGCAACTGCGCCACTGCCTTGGCCACAGTCTGATTGGACACATCGACGCGCGCTTCGAGACGGTTCAGTTCGTCGTCGTTGAAGAGCGTCCACCAGGGGCCGCGCGGCTGTGCATCGGCCGGAGCCGCGACAGCCCAGCCGGGCGCGGCCGTGCCTGCATAGTGATCGGGCACATCGACAGAGGGATGCGTATAAGAAGGCAGCGTCGAGCACGCAGTCAGCGCGCACGCAACGCCGATTGCAAGGTGCCTGCGAATGGATGCTACGGGTACGTTGAGCATGATCATGCGCCTCGCTTAGCCGTGGAGCGCAGCGGATGCCACGACGCGTACCGCTTCACCGTTGCTGATAGCGTCGCCGGGATTGTTGATCACGCGATCCGTTGCTTCGACGCCCGTAGCGATTTCCACATAGGTGCCGAAATCGCGGCCGATCGTCACCGTCTTTAGCTGCACCGTATTGCTCTTGCCGATCACCGCGACGGTTACGCCGTCGGGCCTGAACAGCAATGCGCTGACGGGCAGTTCGAGCGCGGGATGCGCGGTCTGCAACGCGAGATGCACCTGCGCATACGCACCTGGCAATAACGCGCCGTCGTGATTGTCGACATCGACTTCGACACGCAACGTGCGGCTCACGGGATCGATCGCATTGGCGGAGCGCGCGACGGTAGCTGCAAAGCGGCGTCCGGGATATTGCTGCGTCGTCAGATAAAGCTGCGTGCCCGTTGAGATGCTGCTCGCGTCGTCCTGCGGCACGTTGACGAAGATACGCAGGCGGTCGGTCTGTTCGATATGAAAGAGTTCGCCAGGCATCCCCGCGAGCCCCGGCGATCCGCCCGACGTCACCAATGCGCCCACATCGACGTTGCGTACGGTGACCACGCCGTCGAACGGCGCGGTGACTTTTTCATACGACACCAGTTCGGTGAGCCGAGCGACGTTCGCCTGCGCGGATTGCAACGCCGCGAGTTTGGCTTCGCTGTCGCTCGTCTTCGCGTCGGTGTCCTGCTGCGAAACGGACTGCGTTTTCAGCATCGTTTGCCAGCGCTGAGCGGTGCTGTTCGCGAACGCGTAATTTGCTTTTGCCGTGGCTTCGTCGGCGCGCGCCTGTTTTAGTTGCGCGTCGAGTTCCGGCGTCTGGATGTCTGCGAGCGTCTGCCCGGCTTTGACTTTCGTGCCAATGTCCGCGTACCAGTGCTGGACGTAGCCGCTCGTGCGTGCATAGATCGACGCGTCGGCGTACGGCGTCACGGAACCCGGCAACAACAGTTCCTGCGATGCCGGTGCGCGCGTCGGCGCGACTGTTTCGACGGGCACTTCGCGCTGCGCGTCGACCTGCTCGGTGAGCGCGGTGCTTGCATGCAAACGCGGCACGATGCCGAGTGCCAGCAATGCGGCGGCGACTGCGGCGAGCGCAACGGGCAATATCAAGCGACGGCGCTTCACGGCTTCGTTATTCGCAGCGTCGCGCGAAACGGGCAGGGCGTTGGTGTGCGTGGCCGCATCAGGCGTCGGCGGCAGATCGGACGTAGTCATGGCGGTTCCTTATTGAGCGTGTGGTGTCAGCGACGCATCGGCGGCACGGTGCGCGCGGCGCTTGGCGAGCCACGCATGCACCATCCCGAACACGACGGGGACGAACATGAGCGTGGACAGCGTGCCGATCGCGAGGCCGCCGATCACCGCACGTCCGAGCGGCGCGTTCTGTTCGCCGCCGTCGCCGAGACCGAGCGCCATCGGCAGCATGCCGATCAGCATCGCGAGCGCCGTCATCAACACAGGACGAAAGCGGTTGAAGCCCGCATCGAGCGCGGCCGCAAGCGGCTCCATGCCGTTTTGCAACGACTCGCGCGCGGTGTTGATCACCAGAATGCTGTTCGCCGTCGCGATGCCGATACAAAGAATGGTTCCTGTCAGCGCGGGGACGCTCAAGGTCGTGTGCGTCGCGAACAGCATCCATGCAATGCCGGCCAGGGACCCAGGCAGACCGCTGATGATGATCAACGGATCGAGCCACGACTGAAAGTTCACGACCATCAGCAGATAAACGAGCGCGATCGCGAACACGAGTCCTGCGCCAAGGCCCGCGAACGATTCGTTCATCGACTGCACCTGTCCGCGGATCACGATGGACGAGCCGGGCGGCAATTGCGCGCGCGCTTCATCGACGAGCTTCGTGACGTCGGCAGCGACGCCGCCGAGATCACGTCCTTGCGTCGACGCGAAAATGTCGAGCACCGGTTGCACGTTGTAGTGCGAGACGACGGCCTGTTGCGAGCCGCGCGACATCGTGCCGAGCGTGCCGAGCTGGTTTTGCGGATCGACGCCGACCTGATTCGTCGTCAACGGAATGTTCGACAGCGTTTGCAGCGAATGAATGTCGTATTGCGGCACTTCGGCCAGCAGCGGATAGCTGACGCCGTTCTTGGGGTCGAGCCAGAAGTTCGGCGTGGTCTGCGAACTGCCGGACAGCGCGATCAACAGGTTCTGCGCGACATCGCGCTGCGTGAGGCCCGCCTGCATCGCTTTCGTGCGATCCACGTCGACGTTGATGGCCGGCGCGTCGCCGGGCTGCTGGATACGCGCATCGACGAGTCCGCGCACGCCGCGCAGTTGCGCCAACAGATGGTCGGCGACCACGCGATTCGCCGCGAGCTTGTTGCCGACAATCTGCACGTCGATCGGCGCGGGCAAACCGAAGTTCAGAATCTGGCTGACGATGTCGGCGGGCAGGAACGCGAATGTCACGCCGGGAAAGGCCGTGTTCAGTACGTCGCGCAGTTGCGCGACATATTGCGCGGTGGGTTTGTGATCCGGCTTCAGCGTGACCATGATGTCCGCGTCTTCGGAGCCGATCGGGTCCGACGAGTCGTACGTCAGGTTGATGCCGCTCACCGGCACGCCGATGTTGTCGAGCACGGCAGCCTGCTGCGACTGCGGAATCACGGTTCGAATCTTTGCTTCGACCTCATCGGTCAGGCGCGCGGTTTCCTCGATGCGCATGCCTGTCGGCGCGCGCAGATGCAGACGGATTTCTCCGGTATCGACAGCGGGGAAAAAGTCACGTCCCGCGAACGGAATCAGCGCGAGCGAAGCGAGACATAGCGCGAGATAAATCGGCAGAAAGCGGCGGCGGTTTGCGATCGCGCGTTGCAGCACGGAGCGATAGCGATTGCGCAGCGCTTCAAAGCGCTGCTCGAAGCGCACTTGAAAACGGGCAAACACGTTCTTGCGGCGCTGCGCGGAATCACCTGCTTTCGAAGGCGCGCGCATCAGATACATGGCAAGCGTCGGGATCAGCGTGCGCGAGAAAAAGTACGACGCGCACATCGCGAAGACGACGGCCTCGGCCATCGGCACGAACAGGTAACGGGCGACACCGGATAACAGAAACATCGGCACGAACACGATGCAGATCGACAGCGTCGACACGAACGTGGGCACCGCGATTTCGCCGGAGCCGTTCAGAATCGCGTCATGCAGCGGCGCGCCCTTTTCAAGGTGATGCGTGATGTTTTCGATCGCGACGGTTGCGTCGTCGACGAGAATGCCGACCGCGAGCGCGAGTCCGCCGAGCGTCATGATGTTGATGGTTTGCCCGAGCGCGGCCAGTGCGATCAGCGACGTCAATACCGCGAGCGGAATCGACACGGCGATGATGAGCGTCGCGCGCCAGCTGCCGAGAAACAGCAGGATCATCGCGGCTGTGAGACACGCGGCGATCAGACCTTCGCGCACAACGCCGGAAATCGCGGCCTTCACGAATACCGACTGATCGGACAGCGGCACGATGTTCAAGGCCTTCGGCAGACCCGCGGCGATCCTGGGCAGCATCGCCTTGACCTGCTGGATGATCGTCAGCGTCGACGCGCTTCCGGTTTTTTCGACTTGCAGCAAGGCGGCACGCTTGCCGTCGCTGCGCACCATGTTGGTTTGCGGCGCATAGCCGTCGATCACATGCGCGACGTCGCGCACATACACGACGCCGCCTTTTACCGTCTTGATCGGCAGATCGTTGAGCTTCGCGACCGTGTCGGTGCTGCCGTTCATCTCGACGTTATATTCGCGCGAGCCGATCTTCGCTGTGCCGCCCGGCAGTATCAGGTTCTGCGCGTTGACTGCGTTGACCACGTCGATCGGTGCGAGTCCTTTTGCCTGTAGCGCTCGCGGATCGAGTTCGACCATGATCTGGCGAATCTTGCCGCCGAATGGCAGCGGCACTGCGGCGCCCTGAACCGTGGCGAGTTGTGTGCGGATGAAACTGTTGCCGAGGTCATAAAGAGACTGCTCTGGCAGCGTATCGCTGGAAAGGCCAAGCTGCAGCACTGGCACCGTCGATGCGTTGTACGTGATGATGTTCGGCGGCAACGTGCCGGGCGGCAGCACGCGCAGAATCGACGCCGAGTTCGACGCTGCTTCCGCGATCGCGCGATTGATGTCGGCGCCAGGGTGAAAGAAGATCTTCACGACCGACACGCCGTTCAACGACTGCGATTCGATGTGCTCGATGTCGTCCACGTCGGAAGTCAGCGCGCGCTCGTAGTTCGACGTGATTCGACGCGCCATGTCTTCGGCGGAGAAGCCGTTATACGACCAGACAATGCTGACGACGGGAATGTCGATGTTCGGAAAGATGTCCGTGGGCGTGCGAATGATCGCAAGTGGCCCGAGTATAAATAGCAGCACGGCCAGAACAATGAAGGTGTACGGCCGCTGCAGCGCGAGTCTGACAATCCACATAACGTTTTCCTGGACGATGGCGGTCGGAATGCCCTGTGCGAAAGCGACGCAAACGGGGCTTCGTAATGGGAGGCAGTGTGCCGGGCAGGCACTTACTCGCGAGTGACGGACACATTACAAGTCCGTCATCTATGCAGATGAGAGCGCCGTAACGAATGGATCGGCGTTGGGATAACCGTATGAACCCGATAAAGGGCTAAAGATGACAAGCATGTAATGCGGGAGTCACCATTGAGTCAGCAGCGGTTGCGCAGAATGCAACCACTCCTTCACGACTAGCGGTGAAGGTTTCAAAGGCTCCGTTTATCGTGAACGCAGCCGCTACTCAACGATAGGTGAACCATCATGAAAGCACTTCTGAACGCTGTCCTCGTCTCCTGCGCATTGGCCGCACCCGCTCTTGCATTTGCGCAAACCACCAATGGTCCCGTTACACGCGCCGAAGTGCGCGCCGATCTCACGCGTGTCGAACAGGCAGGCTACCAGCCGGTCGCTTCCGATGCGTCCTATCCCGCCGACATTCAGGCTGCCGATGCGAAAGTGGCCGCAGCGGATTCGGCGCTCAGCATGACGTCGAAGGGCGGCGTTGCAATGGAGGGCTCGTCGCAGTCGGGCGCGACGACCGCGCGCGCTTCATCGGGCCATTCGTCGGGCAACGGCAAGTCGATCTTCTTCGGCCATTGATGGCGGCGGGGCGCAGCTGACCTGCGGTATCGCGTGTCATGCTGAAAAGGAAAGCTGCATCACGAAAGCCCTTCGCCGGCCGCGGCATGACGCCCGCGCAACCAGCCGATACTCGCGAGCAGCAGCACGGCGAACACGATCAGCATGGTCGCGACCGCGAGAATCGACGGGTCGATGGAATCGCGAATGCCGCTCCACATGCGCCGGGGCACTGTCGTTTGATCCGGGCCGCCGATGAACAGAATGACGATCACTTCATCGAACGAGGTCGCGAAAGCGAACACACTGCCGGTCGCAACCGCCGGCGTGATGAGCGGCAAGGTCACGCGTCTGAACGCGACCCAGGGGCGCGCGCCGAGCCCGGACGCCGCGCGCAACAGGCTGTGATCGAACGAAAGCAATGATGCAGTTACCGTGATTACGACGAATGGCGTGCCGAGCGCCGCATGCGCGAGCACCACGCCTGGATATGAATTCACCAGGCCGAGCGGCGCGAAGATCAGATAGAAGCCGGCGGCGACAACCACGATAGGCACGATCATCGGCGAGATGATGAGCGGCATGATCAGCGAGCGCAGTGGAAACTGCGCGCGCGAAAGACCGAGCGCCGCGAGCGTGCCGAGACAGGTGGCAATCAGCGTGGAAGCCGCGCCGATGCCGATGCTGTTAAGCAGCGCCCGCTGCCAGTCCGGGCTTGTCAGCGCCTGCTCGTACCAGCGCAGCGAGAAGCCCTGCATCGGATACGAGAAGTACGAACCGGAATTGAACGAGAGCGGAATGATCGCGAGAATCGGCGCGACGAGAAAGAGCAGCACGAGCGCGGTATGCACCCGTACCCAGCGCGCGGCGATGCGTTCGGTCAGCATCTTGTTGCGTTGATCTTGCATGTCGTTCCTTCGTCGTGTGCCTGTTTTTTCGATCGACTCGTCGATTGTTCGACTCATCGACTCAACCGAAGCGCAGGCGGTCGATACCGACAATGCGGTTGAACAGGAAATAAAAGATCGCCGTGAAGATCACGAGATAAGCCGACAGCGCACCGGCAAGGCCCCAGTTCAACTGCGTATTGGTCTGCATCGCGATGAGCTGACTGATCATTTCGTCGCCCGCGCCGCCGAGCAGCGCCGGCGTGATGTAGTAGCCGAGCGCAAGCACGAACACGAGGAAGCAGCCGGCGCCGACGCCCGGCAGCGTCTGCGGCACATAGATCCGCATGAACGCGGTGAACGGATGCGCGCCGAGCGATTGCGCCGCTCGCATATACACCGGCGACACGCCTTTCATCACCGAGTAAATCGCGAGGATCAGGTAAGGCAGCAGCACATGCGTCATGCCAATGAGGACACCCGTGCGATTGAAGATGAGCGGCAGCGGATGCGTGGCGAGCCCGAGACTCATCACCAGGCTATTGATCACGCCGCCCGGTTGGAGCAACACATACCACGCGGTCGTGCGCACAAGCAGCGAAGTCCAGAACGGCACGATCACGAACAGCATCAGCCGGTTGCTGCTTTTCTCGGGCAGATTCGCGAGCAGCCACGCGACCGGATAACCGAGCACGAGACATAGCAGCGTGACCGTCGCGCTGATCGAAACCGTTCGCACGAACGCCGCCCGATAGACGGACGCATTGTCCGGCACGAACGCGACGGCGCCTTGCGGCGTCATCTGCGCATCGACGGCGGCGAGCAGGTAGTCGGGCGTCGGCGACGCGGCGGCTCGCTTCAGCAAACGCCACGTCTCCGGCGTATTCCAGCGCTCGTCGAGTTCGACGAGCGCAGGTTTCCACGCGGGCGGCGCGTCCGTTGGCAGTTGCCGGGCGGTGCGCATCAACAGGCTGCGAAACTCGGGCATCGAGAAGTTCAGCCGCCGCGCGACGGTGCCGATCTGTCCGCTTTGCCGCGCCTCGGCGAGCCCCGCGGCGAGTAGAGCGAACATGTGTTCGTCGGGCACGCCGTTACCGTCCCACGCATTCAGCGCACGCGTGAGCGCGGGCATGCTGTCGGGCACTTCGCGATTCTGAACGCTGCGTGCCAGCAGCAGCGTGATCGGCGCGATGAACGTCGACAGCAGAAAGACGAGTAGCGGCAACGCAAGCAGCAGCGCCTGCATGGATGCGCGGCGGCGCGCCTTGTTAAACGACGCGCGGCCGTCGCCTTTCGTCGGAGAGCCGGGGGCCATGGCTCGGGCGGCAGTGGGCATGCTGGTGGTCACGTTGGGCTCTCGTCGGACGATGCGATGGTGTTACTGCGTCAGCCACACCTGGAAGCGCTTGTTGATCTGGTCGGCGTTGTCGGCCCAGAAGTTCGCGTTGATCTGCAATGCGCGCTTGAAGTTATCGGGCGCGGTCGGCAGATCGGCAAGGCGCTGCTTGTCGACGAGCGCGATCGCGTCCTTGCGCGGCGGCGCATACGCGATGTACTTCGACAGGTCCGCATAGGCCTTCGGCTGCGAAGCCGACGCGATGAACTTCGCCGCCAGATCCGCATGCTTCGCGCCGGTCGGAACGCCCCACCAGTCGAAGTCATAAACCTGCGCGTCCCACACGGTCTTGAAGGGCTTGTTGTCCTTCTGCGCGGCATCGGAAATGCGGCCGTTGTAGGCCTGCGTCATCACGACCGCGCCGTCCGCGAGCAACTGCGGCGCCTGCGCGCCCGACTCCCACCACACAATGTTCTTCTTGATCGTGTCGAGCTTCTTGAACGCACGGTCGACGCCCGCGGGCGTGGCCAGCACCTTGTACACATCTTTCGGCGCGACGCCGTCCGCGATCAACGCCCATTCCATCGATACCTTCGGCGACTTGCGCAGGCCGCGCTTGCCCGGGAATTTCTGCAGATCGAAGAAGTCGTTGACCGTGCTCGGCGCGGTCTTCATCTTGCTCGCGTCGTACGCATAGACCGTGGACCACACCATGCTCGCGACCGCGCAATCGCTGATCGAGCCGGGGATGAAGTCGCTCGTCTTGCCGATCGTCTTCTTGTCGAACTTCTGCAGCAGGCCTTCGTCGCAGGCGGTGATCGCGTCGTTGGTTTCGAGGTCGATCAGGTCCCACGTGGTGTTCTTCGCCTGCTCCATCGCGGAGAGTTTCGCGAGACCGCCGTCATACGATTCGGTCGAGAAGCCGACGCCCGTCGCCTGCGTGAACGGCTCGAAATAGGCTTTCTTCGCCGCTGCTTCGTACGCGCCGCCGAAGGTCACGACAGAGAGCGTCTCCGCTGCCTGCGTGGTCACGGTGGCGAATGCGAGTACGGCGAGTGCGGCGCATTGTGCTTTGATGATAGTGCGCATGTCAGTTGGCTCCTGCTGGTGCGGTCGTGATGATGGAAGGGGAGGGCGGTGTGGATACGTGAATCGCCGGCGCGCTGCTGCGCGCGCTCATCGCGAGAATCTTGCAGTCGTCATGGCGCCAGGCGACGTCGATCTCGCTGCCGGGTGTCGGCAACGCGTGACGCTGCGTATTGGGCACTTTCACGACGATGGAATCGCGCGAGCCGAGCGTCAGATGTACGCGATGGTGATCGCCGCAATACACCAGTTCGTCGACGCGCGCGCGCACGACGTTGTCATGTTCGGTCGGCTGCGTGCCTTCGGCGCCCGGAATATGCGCGCGTTCGGGGCGCAGCGCGAGCATCGCTTCGTCGCCGGCGTGCAGGCCGTTTTCGCAACGGCCGCGAATCATGCTGCCGTTCGACAGCGCAAGCGTGGCCCAGCCTTCGTGCGCATTCACGACGCGCCCGGTCAAGCCATTGTTCTCGCCGACGAAGTTGGCGACGAATGCGTTCTGCGCGTTCTCGTACAGTTCGCTCGGCGTGGCGGCCTGCTGGATGCGTCCATCGGAGAACACGGCGACGCGGTCGGACATGGTCAGCGCCTCGGCCTGATCGTGCGTCACGTAGACGATCGTGAGCGACAGCTCGCGATGCAGCCGCATGATTTCGTATTGCATGGTTTCGCGCAGGCGCTTGTCGAGTGCGCCGAGCGGCTCGTCCATCAGCACCACGCTCGGCTCGAACACGAGTGCGCGTGCAAGCGCGACGCGCTGCTGCTGCCCGCCGGAAAGCTGCGACGGACGACGGTTCGCCAGATGCGGCAATTCGATCATCTCGAGCGCGCGCTTTACGCGCGCCTTCTGCTCCGCGCGGCCTACGTGCCGCACGGAAAGCGGAAACGCGACGTTTTCCGCAATCGTCAGATGCGGAAACAGCGCGTAGTTCTGAAACACCATGCCGATGTCGCGTTGATGCGGCGGCTTGTCGTCGAGCCGGCGGCCGTCGAGACGAATCTCGCCGTGAGTGGGCGACTCGAAGCCCGCCAGCATCATCAGCGTGGTCGTCTTGCCCGACCCCGAGGGCCCGAGCAGCGACACGAATTCTCCCTTGCTCACGTCGAGATTCAGGTCGTCCACGACAAGCTGAACGCCGTCATACGTTTTGCTCACGCGCGAGAGCGAGATGAAGGAAGGGTTTGACATCGTGATCGCGTCCTGTCTTTGTTGCGTCGTCATCAAGGTGCGAGCTTCGCCGCGGCGATCCTGCCGGCGAGGTAGCGCGCGAAGTCATAGTTGGGCCGCTCGAGATGGCTCAGGTGGCCCGGCTTCGCGAGCGGCGCATGCACGCCGCGAAAGACCGCTTCGACGCCGCGTTTGTCTTCCGCATTGACTTCGTCGAGCAGTTTTTTCAGCGTGCTCATGTGCGCGTTCGCTTCGGGGTCCGCGATGAACTCCGGCGCGAGGCCGCCGCCGAAACGGATATGCACGCGCCCCACGCCTTGCGGTTGCAGCACGAGATACCAGAAGTAACCGGGCGTCAGCGTGACGAGATGCGTCGGGTAGATCGCGAGCAGCGCCGTCGTCTTGCGCCAATGTCCGGTGAGACGCGTGTTGTCCGGATGCGCATTGCCGATGGGCAAGGACGCTTCCTTCGTGATCCAGTGATAGTTGAAAGCGGGACTGCCGGGCGGGCACTCCATTTCGTCCAGCCGCGAATGCGGACCCACCGTCGCGCGATGCAGCATCGGCAGGTGATAACTCTCCATGAAGTTTTCCGCGAGAATCTTCCAGTTCGTGTCCCACACGTGCTCTTCATGGAAGGTTTCGATGTAGTCCGACATGCCGTATGCGCCGATCAGCTCGTTCAGGCCGGCGAGTTGCGTGTGCACGGGCGGCGCGTTGGCATCGAGCGTCACGTAGAGCCAGCCTTGCCATTCCTCGCAACGCACGGACGGAAGCCGGTAGCTCTCCTTGCAGAAGCCCTGTTGCCGGTCCATTAGCGGTGCACCTTGCAGCGCGCCGTCGAGCGAATAATTCCACGCGTGATAAGGGCAGACGATTCGGCGCACGTTGCCGCGTCCTTCGAGCAGCACCGACATGCGATGCAGGCACACATTCGACATCGCCTTGAGCTGCATCTGATCGTCGCGCAATACGACGACAGGTTGTGCGCCAAGACGCGCCGTCAGGTAATCGCCTGGCGCTTTGAGCGAACTCGCGCGGCCGACGCATTGCCATTCGCGCTGGAAGATCGCGCGCTCTTCAAGCGCGAGAAATTCGGGCGACGTGTAGACGCCGGGCGGCATCGAATGCGCCTCGCCGAAGGGCCTTTCGCAACCGGCTTGCAGGTCGTCGACCAGCGCTTGCACTGCGATCGTCGTTGCCGGGTCGGTCATGGTGTTCCCCTCGGTTTGTCACGATAAGAGCGCGCCGGTGCGGGTTCTCGCGGTGTGGCGCTCGACATGGACACCAATCTATCAAGCCAATTTAGAAGCCGAAATATTGTTTTCAGATACAAAGCAAAGGTTTTGACTATGCAGCGCGCGCCGTACTCGAAGGCGGCGATTGCGTGCTTCAAATCATGCGTCGATGTGCAGTCGGCGAATGTAGTTTTCGCAGAACGACGCGAAGCGATGCACGACCTGGCGCGGCTTCATCGTGCGCGATTGCGCGATGCCGAGCATCGTTGCGTTGACGTTGTCCTTGAAGCGCTTGATGACAAACTCTTCGCCATCCACGGTGCGATTCGATTTGAGCGGAAAGTTGAGCAGGCTATAGCCGAGACCGTTGGCCACCATGCCGCGCACCACTTCCGGCTGCGACGAGCGGAACGCGGGCACCGGGCGGCTGCCCACCGCGTCGAACAGTGCGGCGAAATACTCGCGGCTGTGCGGCAGATCGAGCATCACATAAGGCTCGGGCAGCAGGTCGGCGAGCGACACCTTGCGTGCGCGTGCAAGACGATGCGTCCGCGGCAGGATCGCGTAAGGCGGCAGCGAGAGCAGCGGCGTGAAGGCGATGTCTTCAGTCAGATCCAGGCTATAGGTGAGGGCGATATCGAGCGAACCATCGTGCAGTCCTCGCAAGAGCCCGTCCTGATGCGCCTCCACCGTACGAAACGAAATGCCCGCATGCTCGCCGGTAAAGCGGCTGATAAGCCCCGGCATGAGCGGCGGCGCAAGCGACACGAGACAGCCGAGCGCGATGGCGCCGGTCATGCCGCCGTCCATTTCCTTCGCGGTGGTTTGCAGTTCTTCCGCGATCTTCAGAAGATTGCGTGCTTGCCCCAGCAGGTCGCGCCCCGCTTGCGTGAGCGACAAACCGCTCGCGTGATGCCGTATGAAGAGTTGCACGCCGAACGACACTTCCAGGTCCGCGAGCGCCGTCGAGATCGACGGCTGCGAGATGTGCAGGCGCTTCGCGGCCGCCGTGAAAGACAGCGCTTCCGCCGTGACGACGAAGTAGCGCAACTGGCGCAATGAGTAGCGCAACGGGTGACTCTCCATCGACAACACTCCCTCTCTTCAAGGTTCTCAATCGTCCGATTGTGAGGTCGTCAAAAAGTGCTGCATAGGGAAAACCGATGCGCTGCATTTTTTTAATATGTTTTTCAGATTCTGATCCGGCGAGTAGATTTTCACGAAAGTATTTCCGCCTCTTCAGAAGGACACAGTCATGACAGTGGAAACAACGTCAATCGATACGCTGGTGGTCGGCGCCGGCCAGGCCGGCGTCGCGATGAGCGAACATCTGAGCAAGCTCGGCGTGCCGCACCTCGTGCTTGAACGTGCGCGTATCGCCGAGCGCTGGCGCACAGGACGCTGGGATTCGCTGGTTGCCAACGGTCCCGCGTGGCACGATCGTTTCCCTAATATGGAGTTCGCCGACGTCGACCCCGACGCGTTCGCGGGCAAGGAGCAGGTCGCGGACTATTTCGTTGCATATGCAAAGAAGTTCGACGCGCCGATCCGCACCGGCGTCGAAGTGAAGCAGGTCGTGCGCAACGCGAGGCGGCCCGGCTTCACCGTCGAAACGTCGGACGGAATCATTCAGGCCAACCGCGTGGTGGTCGCCACCGGCCCGTTTCAGCGCCCCGTCATTCCGCCGATCGCGCCGCAAGACGCCGCGCTCACGCAGATTCATTCCGCCGACTATCGCAATCCCGCGCAATTGCCCGAAGGCGGCGTGCTGGTAGTGGGCGCGGGATCGTCGGGCGTACAGATCGCGGACGAATTGCAGCGTGCGGGCCGGCGCGTCTATTTGTCGGTCGGCGCGCATGATCGTCCGCCGCGCGCCTATCGCGGCCGCGACTTCTGCTGGTGGCTGGGCGTGCTCGGCGAATGGGACGCCGAAGTGATGAAGCCCGGCAGGGAACACGTCACGATTGCGGTGAGCGGCTCGCGCGGCGGTCATACCGTCGACTTCCGGCGTCTCGCGCATCAGGGCGTCACGCTGGTTGGTCTGACGAAGTCGTTCAACGACGGCGTCGTCAGCTTCGAAGACGATCTCGCGGCAAACATCAGACGTGGCGACGAAAACTATCTGTCGCTGCTCGACGCCGCCGACGCGTACGCCGAGCGCAACGGTCTCGATCTTCCGCAAGAACCGGAGGCGCGCATCATTCCGGCCGACCCGGAGTGCGTCACGCATCCGTCGCACGATCTGGTTCTGGCTGAAGCGGGCGTGACGTCGATTGTGTGGGCGACCGGCTATGCAGTGGACTTCAACTGGCTGAAGGTCAACGCGTTCGATGAAAAGGGTAAGCCGACGCATCAGCGCGGCGTATCGAAAGAGCCGGGCATCTATTTTCTCGGCTTGCCGTGGTTGTCGCGCCGCGGCTCGGCGTTTATCTGGGGCGTGTGGCACGACGCGAAGCACATTGCCGATCATATCGCCACGCAGCGCAAATATCTGGCGTATTACGATGGGCCGCAGCCTCAGGCTTCGATCAGCAACGCGGATGATGCGGATAGTTCAAACGATGCATCCGCCGCTTCACGCGTTCATAAAGTCAGCGAGATCGGCGTGAGCTGATCGCTACGCCAACGCCGACCCGCGATCCATTTCTCCCTGCATTTCCAGCATTCAAAGGTGCATTGATGAGCCAACCGACGCATACCCGTATCCGCATGTTCAACACGAAGGACACGTATCCGAACCAGACGCTCGATAACGATCTTTGCCAGGCTGTGCGCGCCGGCAACACCGTCTATGTGCGCGGCCAGGTCGGCACGGATTTCGAAGGGCGCCTCGTCGGACTCGGCGATCCGCGCGCGCAAGCCGAGCAGGCGATGAAGAACCTCAAGCAATTGCTGGAAGAAGCCGGCAGCGATCTCTCTCACGTCGTCAAGACGACCACGTATCTAACCGACGTCCGCTATCGCGAGCCGGTTTATCAGGAAGTCGGGAAGTGGCTCAAAGGCGTGTTTCCCATTTCGACAGGCCTCGTCGTGGTCGCGTTGGGGCAACCGCAATGGCTGATGGAAATCGACGTCATCGCCGTGATTCCGGATGGATGGACGCGGCCGCAAGCGTAAGGAGCGGGACATGACATTCTCTATTGTCGGACGTTGTCAGCAAACGGGGCAACTCGGTATCGCGATCAGTTCATCGAGCATCGCGGTAGGCGCGCGCTGCCCGTGGGTGCGTGCCGGCGTCGGCGCGGTGGCGACGCAGAACGTCACGCTGCCCGCGCTCGGCCCGCAGGTTCTCGATCTTCTCGCGAGCGGACAATTCGATCCCGCCGCCGCGCTCGACCGCGCGCTCGGCGCGAGCGAGTGGAGCGAATACCGGCAGGTGACGGTGGTCGATAGCCAGGGCCGCGTCGCATTCTTCAGCGGCAAGGAAGCGTTGGGCACGTATCACGCCGTGGCCGGCGTGCAATGCGTCGCCGCGGGCAACATGCTCGCCGGCGTCCACGTGATCGAGGCGATGGTCCCGGCGTTCGAGCAGACCTCCGGCGCGCTTGCCGACAGATTGCTCGCCGCGATGCATGCGGCGATGGCCGCCGGCGGCGAGGCGGGGCCCGTGCATTCGGCGGCGCTCAAGATAGTGGGCGACGTGAGCTGGCCGATGGTCGACTTGCGTGTCGATTGGGCCGACGACGATCCTATCGGTCAACTCGACGGTTTGTGGCGCGCATATCGGCCGCAAATGCAGGACTACCTGACGCGGGCGTTGAACCCGACCGCCGCGCCGAGCTACGGAGTGCCCGGCAATGAATGACAGATCCAGCCGCGCGCTGCTCGCCGAGTTGATCGGCTTTGACACGGTCAGCCGCGAATCGAATCTGGACATGATCGAGTTCGTTCGACAATACCTCGCTGAACTCGGCGTCGAAAGCGAGCTTTTCTACAACGCCGAGCGCACCAAGGCCAATCTGTTCGCGACGATCGGACCGCGCGAGCGAGGCGGCATCGTGCTGTCCGGCCACACTGACGTCGTACCCGTGGAAGGCCAGGCGTGGGCCGTGGAGGCCTTCCGTCTCACCGAGCGCGATGGACGGCTGTATGGTCGCGGCACGGCCGACATGAAGGGTTTTATCGCGTCGGTACTGGCGGCAGTGCCCACGTTTGTCGAACGCGAATTGACGTTGCCCGTGCACCTCGCCTTTTCGTACGACGAGGAAGTCGGATGCCTCGGCGTGCGGCCGATGCTCGCGGAACTCGAACGGCGTACGCCCAAGCCGGCCTTGTGTTTGATCGGTGAGCCAACGGAACTCAAGCCCGTGCTCGGCCATAAAGGCAAGCTCGCAATGCGCTGCCATGTAAAGGGCGCACCGTGCCATTCGGCGTATGCGCCCTACGGCGTCAATGCCATTCAGTACGCGGCGCGCATGATCGGCCGTCTCGAGGAAATTGGCGAACAACTGGCGCAGCCCGAGCATCACGACGAGCGCTTTGATCCGCCGTTTTCAACCGTGCAGACAGGCGTGATCAAAGGCGGCCGCGCGCTGAACATCGTGCCGGCGGAGTGCGAATTCGATTTCGAAGTGCGCGCGCTGCCGGGCTTCAATGCTCACCAGGTAGCCGACGAATTGCAGACCTACGCCGAAGGCGAACTGCTGCCGAAAATGCGTGCCGTGAAGTCAGACGCGGACATCCGCTTTCATTCGCTGTCCGCTTATCCGGGGCTGGCTACTTCGCCCGATAGCGAAGCGGCGCGTCTTCTCGCATTGATTAGCGGATCGAACGAATTCGGCACGGTCGCGTTCGGCACCGAAGGCGGACTTTTCGACGAGGCGGGCATTCCGACCGTGGTCTGCGGACCCGGCAGCATGGACCAGGGACACAAGCCCGATGAATTCATCACGAGCGAGCAACTGAGCGCCTGCGACGCAATGTTGACCCGCCTCGCGGACCATCTTTCCGCCGCTTAGGAGACAAACTTGAATACTTCGCAAGCGAACGCATCACCGTTGATTGAAAAGCACACCATTGGTTATGTGCCGCCTGAAGAACGTCATGGCAAGGTGCGCGATCTCTTCACGCTATGGTTCGGCGGCAACATTGCTCCGTTGCCGATCGTGACCGGCGCGCTCGGCGTGCAGATCTTCCACTTGAACCTGGTGTGGGGCATCGTGGCGATTATCGTCGGCCAGGCGGTGGGCGGCGTGCTGATGGCGCTGCATTCCGCGCAAGGTCCGCAAATGGGCATTCCGCAGATGATCCAGAGCCGCGCGCAATTCGGTTCATGGGGCGCGCTGCTCGTCACTGTGATTGCAGGTGTGATGTACGTCGGCTTCTTCGCATCCAATATCGTGCTTGCCGGAAAGTCCCTGCATGGCATTGAAGCCGGCGTGCCGGTGCCCATCGGCATTGTGATTGGCGCGGTGGGTTCGGGGCTGATCGGAATCATCGGCTATCGGTTCATTCATATCCTGAACCGCATTGGAACGTGGGTGCTCGGCGTCGGCATTGTTATCGGTTTCGGCTATATCTTCACGCATATTTCCACTGGCGACTTTCTGACTCGCGGCGGATTCAATTTCGCCGGCTGGCTCGCGACTGTGTCGCTATCGGCTCTTTGGCAAATTGCTTTTGCTCCGTACGTGTCCGACTATTCGCGCTATTTGCCGGCGAACGTGCGAGTCGCGTCGACGTTCTGGGCGACCTACCTCGGATGCACGATCGGCTCGACGCTCGCGTTTGCATTCGGCGCGGTGGCGGTGCTCGCAGTGCCGCCCGGCGTCGACGCAATGGACGCGGTCAGGCAGGCCACCGGCCCGCTCGGCTTGCCGATGCTCGTGCTGTTCCTGTTGAGCGTGATCAGCCACAACGCACTCAATCTGTACGGTGCGGTGCTGGCTGCGATTACGTCGATGCAGACGTTTGCCTATCGCTGGGTTCCCACGGCGAAGGCGCGCGCGGTGTTGTCCATTGTGATTCTGCTTGCATGCTGCTACGGCGCGATTGGCGCTTCGACGAACTTCGTCGGCAACCTGGTCGATCTCGTGCTCGCGCTGCTGGTCGTGCTGGTGCCGTGGACAGCAATCAACCTGATCGACTTCTATGTCATTCACAAGGGCAAATACGACATTCAGTCGATCTTTCAGGTGGACGGCGGCATCTACGGCCGCTTCAATCCGCAGGCGCTGATTGCGTACGCGGTCGGCATCGTCGTGCAGATTCCGTTCATGAACACGCCGATGTATGCGGGCCCGGTGCCGAAGTATCTGGACGGCGCGGACCTGTCCTGGCTGATCGGTTTGTTGCTGACGTCGCCGCTGTATTACTGGCTGGCTTCGCGCGACAGCCACTATCGGCGGAGGCAGGCGGGCGCGAGTGTCGTGCGTCGGACCACGCCGACGATGAGCGTATCCAAAGCCGATTCGTAAGATGTACTGGAGCATGACGATCACGCCGGCGCCCGATTTTATTTTCTATTGACGAATCTTTCCGCACTGAACGATAGTCGGGGCCCAAAAGATCCGTTAATTCCAGGCTCCGTGCGTGAACGACACAACCCGCTCTTCCTCATCGCGCGCTGACCACGTCTACTACAGCGTGCGCGACGATATCTTCGAGATGCGTCTGTTGCCGGGCGACCGGCTCACGGAAGGCAGCATCGCCGAACGCTTCGGCGTGTCGCGCACACCCGCGCGCGAGGCGCTGCAGCGTCTGCAAAGCGACGGCCTGATGCGCGGCTATGTGCGTGGCGGCTGGGAAGTCGTACCGATCGATCTCAAGCGCTTCGAAGATCTGTACGAGATGCGCAAGCTGATCGAAACCTTCGCGGTGGGCCGGCTGGTTGCCGCCGATTCGTTGTTGTCGGGCAGCGTGCAGCAAGTGCTCGATCGGCTCGATGCGATCTGGAAAGTGCCCCGTGCACAGCGTATCCGCGACGGACGCGAGATGGTCGCGCTCGACGAAGCCTTCCATCAGGCGCTTGTGATCGCCGCCGACAACGCGGAACTGAGCGCCGCGATGCAGCGCGTGACGGATCGCATCCGCGTGATGCGGCGGCTCGATCTCGTCTATGGCGACTGCATCGACGAAACCTACGACGAACACATCGCGATTCTCGACGCGATCCGCAATCGCGAGACGGAGCGGAGCGTCGCGTTGGTCGGCCGTCATATAGAAGGCAGCCGCTCGGAAGTGCGCGGGCTGACCGCCGAACGCCTGCAACATGCGCGCACCGCAATGGAGCCGCACGGCGCTCCGTATGCACCACCCAGGTCGCGCCGCACTACCTAGGGTCATCACCTAGTCAACACCTAGTGAACGCTGATTCGCCGGAAGCCTTATGTAGCGGACGTTTCACTCCGCGGCGTTTATTGGCATGGTTCTCGCATATCTGATCTGCATGTATACAAGCAAATCTGCCGGGAAAACATGTCGTCCGAACAACTGAATTCAACGCGCGCGACTCGGGGCATGGCGGTCGCGCCGCACGCGCTCGCCGCCCAAAGCGCGCTCGCGGTCCTGCGCGACGGCGGCAACGCGGTCGAGGCGATGATCTGCGCCGCCGCGACGATCGCCGTGGTCTATCCGCACATGAACAGCATCGGCGGCGACGGTTTCTGGCTGATCTCGCGCCCAGGCGCGGCGCCGGTCGCGATCGAGGCGTGCGGTGCGGCGGCGCTTGCCGCGACCATCGACGAATACCGTTCGCGCGGGCTCGCAGCGATTCCGACGCGCGGACCGCTCGCGGCCAATACCGTGGCAGGCACCGTGTCGGGTTGGCAACTCGCGCATCGCTGGTGGGCGGACACGCTCGGCGGCAAGATGCCGATCAAGCGTCTGCTCGAAGACGCGATCCATTACGCGCGACACGGCGTGCCGGTCACGCGCAGCCAGTCGCAGTGCGTCGCGAGCCGGCTCGATGAATTGCGTCCGGTTGCCGGCTTCGCCGAAACGTTTTTGCATGGCGAGCGCGTGCCGGCCACCGGTGAGCTGTTCATTGCGCCGCGCCTTGCCGCGACCTTGCAGCATCTCGCCGATGCCGGCCTCGACGATTTTTATCGCGGCGATCTCGCCCGCAGCATGGCGGGCGATCTGCAATCGGCCGGCTCGCTGCTCACGCTCGCGGATCTCGAACGGCACGAGGCGCGGTTTCGTACGCCGCTTGCGCTCAAGCACTCGCTCGGAACGATCTACAACATGCCGCCGCCCACGCAAGGGCTCGTGTCGCTGCTGATTCTCGGCATGCTCGACCGCGTGCTGACGAACGACATGGACCCGCTCGGTCCCGAGTTCGTGCATGCGTGCGTCGAGGCGACCAAGCTGGCCTTCGCCGTGCGCGACACCGCGATCACCGATCCGGACCACATGCGCGCCGATCCGCGCGCGTTTCTCGAACCCACCGCGCTCGACGCAATGGCCGCGCGCATCTCGCCGACGCAGGCCGCGCCGTGGGGCGCCGGCCGCGGGCCGGGCGACACGGTGTGGCTTGGCGTCACCGATAGCGACGGCGTGTCGGTGAGCTTCATCCAGAGCATTTATCACGAGTTCGGCAGCGGCATCGTGCTGCCGGAATCGGGCGTCAACTGGCAGAACCGCGGCTGCAGTTTCTCGCTCGACGAAGGCGCGCTCAATCCGCTGACGCCGTTGCGCAGGCCATTTCATACGTTGAATCCGGCGCTCGCACGTTTCGACGACGGCCGCACGATGGTCTACGGAAATATGGGCGGCGACGGTCAGCCGCAATCGCAGAGCGCGGTGTTCTCCCGCATCGCCAACTTCGGCTGGAATCCGCAGGCCGCGATCGACGCGCCGCGCTGGCTGCTCGGCCGCACATGGGGCCAATCGACTGACACGCTCAAGCTGGAGGCGCGCTTCGCACCGGACACCGTGGCGAATCTCGAAGCGCTGGGCCACGAGGTCGAGACGATGCAGCCTTACGACGAAGCAATGGGACACGCGGGCGCAATCGTTCGGTATCCCGATGGATTGATCGAAGCGGGCCACGATCCGCGCAGTGACGGCGCCGCCGCGGGCTGGTAAGCCTACAGGCGTTTTTTCAATCGAACCGCAGGTCCGGCCTATCGGCCCGGAGGACGCTGCACGTCCGCCGCTTGCCGGCGGGCATTCGCTCAGTAACCGGAGTCACGATGAACACACGCTCTCAACCCATGACATCCGCGGAAATCGGGAACGTCTCGACGTCCGCCGCGCACAACCGCTGGCTACAGCTTGGACTCGGTCTCGTCTGCATGATGGCGATCTCGAGCCCGCAATACGTCTGGACGCTGATGACCAAACCGCTCGCCGCGAAGCTGGGCGTTGCGCTGCCCGAACTGCAAGTGACGTTCTCGCTGCTGATCATTCTGCAAACTTTCTTCTCGCCGTTCCAGGGCAAGCTGATCGACCGCTTCGGTCCGCGTGTGCTGATCTCCATCGGCACGGTCATGTCGGGTTTGAGCTGGGTGCTGGCTTCGCAGGTGCAAAGCGCGCCGATGCTTTACCTGACGTATGGCGTGGTCGGCGGATTGGGAACCGGCATCGTCTATGTCGGCGTCGTGGGTCTGATGGTGCGCTGGTTCCCGAAGCAGCGCGGCTTCGCGGCGGGCGCCGTGGCGGCCGGCTACGGCATGGGCGCGATCGTCACGACGTTTCCGATTGCGACGTCGTTGCAGGCTCGCGGCATCGACGCCACGTTGTGGATATTCGGCATTGCGTTCGCGCTGGTCGGCTTGCTGGCCTCGCAAGGATTGCGCGTGCCGCCTTCGCACGAAAGCGTCGCTGCGAGCGCAGCCGGCTCCGGCGTTTCGGTGGTGGCGAATCTGCGTCCGTCGCAAACGCTGAAGACGCCCGTCTTCTGGCTGATGTTCGCGATGATGACGATGATGTCCACCTCGGGCCTGATGGTCACCTCGCAAATGGCCACCTTCGCCGCCGACTTCGGCGTGACCCAGGTACTTGTATTCGGCATGGCGGCGCTGCCGCTCGCGCTGACCATCGACCGCTTCACGAACGGCCTCACGCGGCCGCTGTTCGGCTGGGTGTCCGACAAGCTGGGCCGCGAAAACACGATGTTCATCGCGTTCGCGCTCGAAGGCGTCGCGATGGCGCTGTGGCTTTTCACGCGCGATAACGCGGTGCTGTTCGTGCTGCTGTCGGGCGTGGTGTTCTTCGGCTGGGGCGAGATTTTTTCGCTGTTCCCGTCGACGCTGACCGACACCTTCGGCACCCGTCATGCCACCGAGAACTACGGCTGGCTGTACATCTCGCAGGGCATCGGCTCGATCTTCGGCGGGCCGCTCGCGGCACTGATGCATCAACACGCGGGAAGCTGGGTGCCGGTGTTCTCGACGGCGATCACGCTCGACATCGTGACCGCGCTGCTCGCGATTGCCGTGCTCAAACCGATGCGCCGCCGTTTTCTTGCCGCGCCGCAGGGTGTCTGACGCGACGGCCGCAGCTTCTGCCGACGCACCATGAATCGTGATCGAGGAGCATGCATGTCAGTTCAACTCGCGTTACGCAATATCCGTAAATCGTTTTCGAACAAACGGGGTTCGGTGGACGTACTCGGCGGTCTCACGTTCGACATCCACGAACGCGATTTCGTCAGCATCATCGGACCGTCGGGCTGCGGCAAGACGACGGTGTTCAATGTGATCGCCGGGCTGCTCGAGGCGGACAGCGGCGAGATCGTCTATCGCGGGCAAGCGGTGGACGGATTGCGCGGCAAGGTCGGCTACATGATGCAGCGTGACCTGTTGCTGCCGTGGCGCACGGTGTTGCAGAACGTGCTGATCGGCCCCGAGCTTTCCGGCATGCCGGCGGCCGAGGCGCATGAAATGGCGATGGAGTATCTCAACACCTATGGCCTTGCCGGCTTCGAGAACGCTTATCCGCGCATGTTGTCGGGCGGCATGCGCCAACGCGTGGCGTTGATCCGCACGTTGATCAACGATCCCGACATCATTCTGCTCGATGAGCCGTTCTCGGCGCTCGACTATCAAACGCGCCTGTATCTGGAGGGCGTGCTGATGGAAGCGGTCGAGACGTTCCACAAGACCGTGGTGCTGGTCACGCACGATATCGACGAAGCCGTCGCGTTGTCGAAGCGCGTCGTCGTGCTCGGCGGTCGGCCTTCGCAGGTGAAGAAGGTCTACGACATCGACATTGCCGCGCGTTCGCCGATCGGCGCGCGCAGCGATCCGAACTTCGCGGGCTATTTCCACGCGTTGTGCGGCGAACTGGACATCCAGACCGAGGTGAGGGCGGCATGACGCAATCCGTTTCCATCGATAAAAGCGCTGCGGCGCGGCGCGCGCCTCGCGCACGCGCGCGGCGGCTCGTGCTCGACAGCGGCTGGGGCCGCTCGCTGCTGCAACTCGCGGCGGTGGTCGCTTTCTTCGCGATCTGGGAAGGCGCGGCGCGCGTTGGCTGGGTCTCGAACTTTCTGGTCGGCTCGCCGGCGAAAATTTTCGACGCGCTGCTGCGCGACATCCGCTCTTATCAGTTGTTCGTCGATACCGGCTATACGCTCTTCGAAGCCATTCTTGGCTTCGTGTTCGGCACCGCGGTCGGCTCGGTGTGCGGGCTCGCGCTCTGGTACTCGCCATTCGTCGCGCGGCTGATCGAGCCGTTCATCGTCGCAATCAATAGCGTGCCGAAGATCGCGTTCGCGCCCATCGTGATCTTGTGGTTCGGCACCGGTCTGATATCGAAAGTCGCGCTGGCGATTTCGCTGACTGCGATCGTCGCGTTGATTGCGGCCTACGAGGCCGCCAAAGACGCCGATCCCGATCTGCAGGCGCTGCTCGTCCGCCGACAAGAAAGTGACGATTTCGCAGGCGTTCCAGTCGATGCTTTATCTGCCGCTCTATGTCGCGATCGACGGCGGCTTCTTCACGAAGGAAGGGCTCGACGTCACCAAGCAAACGGCGGGCAGCCCGAGCGCGGCGCTGTCGGCCGTGCTGTCGGGTAGCGCCGATTTCTCGCTGCACGGACCGGAGTGGACGGCGGTCGCCGCGGAGAAGGGCGCCGATGTCGACATCATCGCCAACGTCGTGAACGGCGCGGCGGTATGGATTGCCACCGCGCCCGGCGTCAAATTCGACAGCATCAAGGACGTGAAGGATCAGGTTGTCGTGTCCGGACAGATGCCGACCACCAGCACCTCTTTGTTCTTCAAGCTGCTGAAGGAAAACGGCATGTCGCAGAGCGACGTCAAGCTGATTCAGGTGCCGCTCGGTTCGGAGATTGGACCGCTCGTGGCCGGGCAGTCGAAGATCGCGGTGATGTATGAGCCGGGCCTCGACCAGGCCGTGGCAAAAGGCATGAAAGTCGTGCTCGGCTTTCCGAAGCTCTATGGCGAGTACGCGTTTTCGTCGATTTCGGCGAAGCGCGGCGTCGATCCCGATGCGGCCGCACGCTTCGTGAAGGGCCTGCAAAACGCGCTGCGCTACATGCAAAGCAATCCGGCGGAAACGCAGGCGATCGCGCGCAAGGAATTCCCGACGCTCGATGCGGCCGTGGTGGATGCGGCCGTCAAGCGCATGCTGACCGAAGGCGTGTATCCGAAGAGCGTCGACATCACGCCGAAAGCGCTGGCCGTTGCAATGGATACGCAAATCGCGCTCGGCAACCTGAAGCAGCAGCCGAAGTACGATACGTTCGTCGTCCACAGTTATATCCAGCCCGCGCTTGCCGCGAAATAAACAGCTTTTCGACGCTCTCATGACCCTATTCAATCAAGCACCGACCATCGGCGAAATACGCGCGGCGCTCGCCGCCGGTGACGCCACGCCTGCGCAATACGTTTCGGACGCTTACGAGGCCGCGCGACATTCGCAAGCGACGTTGCACGCGTTCTGTTATCTGCCCGACGCACCGCCGGATACGTTCGTCGATGCGACGGCGCCGCTTGCCGGCGTGCCGGTTGCGGTGAAGGATGTCATCGATACCGCCGACATGCCGACCGAATTCAACTCGGCGGCGTACAAGGGGCGGCGCCCCGAGCGCGATGCGCGGGTGGTGGCGCGCTTGCGGGCCGCCGGCGCGACGGTTATCGGCAAGACGGTGACGACCGAGTTCGCGTGGCGCCATCCGGGACCGACGGTTAATCCGTGGAATGGCGCGTTTACGCCGGGCGGATCGTCCAGCGGTTCGGCGGCGGCGGTGGCGGCCGGTATCGTGCCGCTCGCGCTCGGCACGCAGACGCAGGGCTCGGTGATCCGTCCGGCGGCTTATTGCGGCATCGTCGGATTCAAGCCTACGTATGGCACGATTGCGCGAACCGGGGTGTTGCCGCTGGCGTGGTCGCTCGATCACGTTGGACTGTTCGCGCGACGCGTCGCGGACGTGGCGTATGTGCTGAAGCTCGTCGCGGGCGTCGACGTCGCGGACCCGCACGCGTCGCATGTGGCCGCCGTCGCGCATAGCGCAGGCAAGCGGCGCATCGGCGTGTTGTCGAAGCAGGCAGGCGGCGCGATAGAGCCGGCGCAGCAAGCCGCGCTCGACGTGCTGGCGGCGCAACTCGCGCGCGACGGCGCGGAGATCGTCGCGGTGGATTTGCCGGAGGAAGTCTTCGCGACGCCCGCGTATGCGCTGCAACTGATGGCGGTGGAAGCCGCGATCACGCATGGCGAACTGGTCGAGCGCACGCCCGAACTCGTGAGTCCGGCGATGCGCGGTCTCGTCGATGAAGGGCGCAAGTTGCCGGCCACCACCTACGCGCGGATCAAGGCCGCGCAGATGCCGATGGCGCAGCGCTTTCATGCGTGGCTGACGCAAACCATGACGCTCGACGCGCTGCTGGTCGCGCCCGCTACCGGCGAGCCGCCGCGCGGGCTCGACTATACGGGCGATGCCTCGTTTTGCGCGCCGTGGACTTTCCTCGGCGTGCCCGCTGTGACGGTGCCGATGCGATTTGGGCCGTCGGGCTTGCCGCTCGGCGCGCAACTGGTGGGCGCCGCGCAGGACGACGCCGGCTTGCTGGCGTTGGCGGAGTGGGTCGAGGCGCGCACGGGTTGGGAAGACGCGGTGACGCAGCGGCGCAGTGTATGACGACGTGGAGTAATCGGGCCGGTCGCGCTGGTTTGATGACAAATCTGTAATACAGACGACGGCGTCCGGCAAGCAACGCTGCCGATAATGAGAGGTCTTCGAACCTTTATCGGCAGACACGTCATGCGTTTTCTTCATTCCACGCTTGCAAAGATTGTTGCCACCGCCGTCGGTCTGCTCGTGCTGATCGGCGGCGGCGCGTTTGCATTCGTCCGTTCAGGAATTTACGACGTATCGGCGAGTTCGAAAGACAATCCGTACCTGGCCGCGACGCTGCATGCGACCTACGAAGCGTCTCTGCACCGGCATGGGGGACGCGACATCGCACCTGGCGATCTACTGTCGCTCGAAAACGTTCGGGCCGGTGCGCGCATGTACGACGCCAACTGTGCGACCTGTCACGGCGCGCCGGACAGTCCGCTGAGCGCGGTGGGTCAAGGCATTCAGCCGGCCGCGCCCTCGCTGCTGGCTGCGCAACGCCGCAATAAGCCGGAGCTGATGTTCTGGGTCATCAAGCATGGCGTCAACATGACGGCGATGCCGTCGTTCGGGAAGACGCAGTCTGACCAGACGCTCTGGCAGGTGGCGGCGTTTATCTACGCCGAGCGCGGGGTATCCAAGGAACAGTATGACGGGATGGTGCAGGGCGTGCCGGGCACCGCCGCGCCGTCAGCCCGCATTGCGTCGGGCGCTCACGCTCAATAAGAGCCCCAAGTTAACGAACACGAGATGAAGCGCTTCCTGATCACGCTGCAATGCGTAGTGATCCTGACTGGTTGCGCGGCACAGGATATGAAGCATCCGGCGACGCGCGATCGGGTTACTCGCGGACAGATCGTCGATTACGACGGCAATGTCTGTCACGAACAAAACATGCACGTGAAAATGCCAGCGTGTTCTTTGCCTCATATGTCGACCACATGCTATTCAGATGGTCCGCGGCATCGGCTATGTGATTAACAGCAAGCGATGAATTTCCGCGGTGCTGCTGCACCGGTTACATCAGCGAGTACTATGGAAAGCGGAACTGGTAAACGGTCGTCGGCGGGCAGGCGCGGTTCATGCGCGGCATTCCTGATGAATACGCTGGCGATTGCTGTTCGATGGGAGACGTCGATGACTACGATACTTAAATCACGAGTGACGATGGGACTGCTCGTCGCGAGCTGCATGGCCGCTACGGCCACTGCGCACGCGGATGACCGCCTCTTGAAGCTGCTGCAACTGCAAACCTTGAATCGCACGGCCCCGACTGCTGCGCCAAACAAAAAGAACAATGCGGCCGATAACAGCACGCGCAAGGACGAAGGAGCGGACGGCCGATCGTCCCAACCACAGCCCTACAATCGCGGCTCGCAGAGTGGCAGTACACCGCCCAGGCGACCGTAACGGCTGCTGCCATTTTTACCGTCGCGGCATGATCGCTGGCAGGAGCGCCCGCTCAACCCGCCGTGAGTGTGAGTTCAGCGGTGCTCCCGACATAGTCATACTTATTGACGCTTCGAAGCCTCCTTCTTCAGCTTCTTCGCGTCTTTCTTTTCCTTCGGCGTCTTGGTAGCGACTTTCTTTTCCGTCTTTTTCGCGTCGTGGGCTTTGCTCATGATGACTTCCTTTTTTATGTAAGACTTTCACAGTGTTCGACTCGACGCGTGCAGATATGCAGGCATCTGTCGATTCACCAATTTAATTGCCACGCGCATTACCGGCGTGAGCCAGGATCAGTGCCTCGGGCCTTTCATTCCCTCCGCTTCCATAGCGGCATTGCGCTCCTCGCTTGCTTCAATCGGATCCATTGTCTCGTCGGAAAAGGTTGTCGCGCGTTCGGCGGCGGATCTCACTTCGTCCACCGTCGCACCGGCTTCTGTGTCTTCGTCTAACGGCGGCACAAGCATGTCTTTGAGTAGAAGCTCCAGCTCCGGCGTGTCCCACGGCTCGCCTCGCCGGCTTTTCGTCTTTATATAGTGCCTGACTTCTGCGTCCTGCTCGGGAGTCAATGGGAGACCGCGAAAGGTGCCTCGAGAGGTAGAGTCGTCCATTGCGCTGCTCCCGGAATTCAGTACCTCAAGTGTAGTCCTGTTGGCTTCGGAAATCGCGAACTATTGGTCAGGCGGAGCTATATCAGCACGATATCGTACTGTTCAGTTTTAGATGCTACCTGCGCATGTCCGCAATATCTCGGGCGATATGGCGAGCCCGATTCGGTCGCCGCGTTCGCGGTTCATCGAACCATCAACTACATTCATGCGCGCTCGCATTCGGACTTGACGAAGTCGACGAACGCGCGCAGCGGCGCGGGCAGGTAGCGGCGTCCCGGATAGTAAAGATAGGGCCCGGGAAAGCGCAACCACCACGGCTCCAACACCGGTTCGAGGGCGCCGCTTTCAAAGTGCGGACGGAGCCAGTCGTCGAATAACTGCACGATGCCGTTGCCCGCGAGCGCGACGTCGACCGACAGTTCCGCGGAGCTCCCCGTGCGCACGATCAACGGCCCCTGCGGCTCGATCCGCACGGTTTTGCCGTCGCGTTCGAAGAGCCATTCGGCTATTGCGCCGCTAGAGAAGCGGTGCCGCAGACAGGCATGCCGCACAAGATCGTCGGGATGTTCGGGCCGTCCGTGCCGTGCCAGATACGCCGGTGAGGCGCCGAGCGCCATGCGCTGCTCGCGCGGGCCGATAGGCACCGCGATCATGTCCTGCTGGAGGCTTTCACCGTACCGGATGCCCGCGTCGCAGCCTGCGGACAACAGATCGACGAAGCTGTCGTCAGCGACGACTTCCAGTTCGATCTCCGGATACATCGACAGAAACGCCGGCAGTATCCGCGGCAGGATGAGCCGCGCGGCGACCACCGGTACGTTCAGCTTGAGCTTGCCGAACGGCTTGTCGCGGAATTGATTGACCACGTCGAGCGCCGCTTCCAGTCCGTCGAGTGCGGGCTTGAGCTGCGACAGCAGGCGCGTGCCCGCTTCAGTCGCAGCGACGCTGCGCGTCGTGCGATGCAGCAGCCGCACGCCGGTGCGCGTTTCGAGGCGGCGCACCGCTTCGCTGACGGCGGACGGACTGCTGCCGATTGCGCGTGCAGCGTCGCGGAAACCGCCAGCTTCTATCACGGCGACGAACGCCGTCAAATCCTTGATGTTCGGTGCAATGGTCATTGTTCGTCTATTCCGCACAGCCCGTGCGGTGTGCGCAGGCTTATCGTCCGGCATGCCGGTCATTACGATCGACGCATGTTCAATGGAGGAATCGCCATGCCAGCAAGTAAGATCGCAATCGTCACCGGCGGCAGCCGGGGTCTAGGCCGCAACACAGTGCTGAGGCTCGCGGAGCGCGGCATCGACACTGTCTTCACGTATCACGTGAATCGCGCGGCCGCCGACGAAGTGCTCGCCAAAGCCCGCGCCACAGGGAGCAGATCGGCGGCCTTAAAGCTCGATACCGGCGACGCCAGTGCGTTCGATGCATTCGTCACGACGCTGCGCGACACGCTGAGGGAATGGGGCGCCGACCGCTTCGACTACCTCGTCAACAATGCAGGGAACTCGCATCATAACCGCATCGAAAACACGACTGAAGCCGAGCTGGACGCACTCTACAACATCCACTTCAAGGGCGTGTTCTTTCTGACGCAGAAGCTGCTGCCGCTGATTCGCGATGGAGGCAGAATCGTCAACGTTTCGAGCGGACTCACGCGCATCATCGTACCGGAGAGCGGGCCTTACGGTTCGATGAAGGCCGCCGTCGAAACGCTGACCAGGTATCTGGCGAAGGAACTCGGGCCGCGCCGCATCGCGGTCAATGTGGTCGCGCCGGGCGCTGTCGAGACGGATTTCAGCGGCGGCATCGTGCGTGACAACCCGGAGATGAACCGGCGCATCGGGGAGATGACCGCGCTCGGCCGCCCCGGCGTGCCCGACGACATCGGCCCGATGATTGCCTCGCTCCTGTCGGAGGACAATCGCTGGATCAACGCTCAACGCATCGAGGTGTCAGGCGGGCTCGCGATCTGACGCTGCCATTCATTCACTCATTCATTCAGGCGACGGCGCGCACGCTCGATATGCGCGCCGCTTGCCGACCAGTCACGAAATGGAACCAGTGCGGGAATCGGCACGCCGCACAGGCTCCGCAGTTTTACTGCAAAGGGTTTTTCAATCGCGCAATTTCACCGGCGCCATGCGTGGCATGAGCAGATGGATGATGCCGAGCGCGACCAGATAGGCCGATGCGCCAACCGCGAAGAGCGCCCAATACTGGCCGGTGCGCTGCAGCGTCTCGCCGATCACGCCCGAGTAGAAGAACGAGCCGACCATGCCCGCGACGCCGCCGATGCCGACCACCGTGCCCACCAGGCGGCGCGGGAACACATCACCTACCAGCGTGACGAGGTTCGCCGACCATCCCTGGTGCGCCGCGGCGGCCAGACCCACTGCGAAGACCGCGTACCAAAGGCTTTGGAAATGTGAGAGGGTGGCAATCGGCACGACGCACACCGCGCAGATTCCCATCGAGATCTTGCGCGCAAAGTTGGGCTTGTTATATCGCGCCATCAGGTGCGACGAGAGCCACCCGCCGGCCACGCTGCCGACCGACGCCATCGTGTAGATCGCGATCAGCGGCAAGCCCAGATTGCGGATGTCGATGTGCCTCGATTCATTGAGCCACTTGGGCAGCCAGAACAGATAAAACCACCACACGGGATCGGTCAGCAGCTTGCCGACGATAAAAGCCCACGTCTCCCGATACTTCAGCACGGAAAGCCAACTGACCGATTGTTCGACGGCTTCGTCGCGGTCCGAATTGATGTAATCGAGTTCGCTCTTCGACACCGACGGATGCTGCGCAGGCTGCCGGTACACGAACAGCCACACCGCGAGCCAGATGAAACCCGTGGCGCCGCCCGCGATGAAGGTCGCACGCCAGCCCCACATGACCGCCGCGATCGGCACGAAAGCCGGCGCGACGATTCCGCCGATGGTGGCGCCCATGTTCCAGAGGCCCGTCGCCAACGCGCGTTCTTTCTTCGGAAACCACGTGGCCGTGGTGCGGATCGCGACCGGAAAGTTGGCCGCTTCGCCAAAACCGAGCAGACCTCGCACAGCCGCAAAGCCCGGTACGCTCGACGCCACCGCGTGCAGCATTGCGGCGAGACTCCACATTGCCATTGCGCTGCCGTACACGGCCTTCGTGCTGAAGCGGTCCGCGATCCGGCCAAAAATCGCGAGGCCGACCGCATAGGCGACAGTGAACACCATGACCGTCTGCGCATACTGAACCTGATTCCAGCCGATGTCCTTCTGCAGCAGCGGCGCGAGCAGGCCGAGCATCTGACGATCCATGTAGTTGATCGTCGTCGCAAAGAAGATCAGCGCGCAGATCGTCCATCTATAGCGGCCGACCGCGCTTTGCGCGCCGGCGGCTTGGGCTTCCATTATTTTCATTGTGTCTCCGGAGATTTTGAGGATGGTTGCGCCGGCGCGCGGTCGGGAAAGCCGCTTAACGCGCGGTGCGAACGGTCCTTTAAAAGCGCGGGTTCTTGCCGCTAAAGGCCGGGTCGTACTTTCGCATCTGCGCCAGGTCGTCGCGATTGCGCACGCCGCACGATAGGTACTGCGCGTGCAACTCCGCGAGCCGCTCGCGGTCGAGTTCGACGCCAAGGCCCGGCGTGTCCGGTATGCGGACCGTGCCGTTATCGAACTTCACGCGGCCGCCCTTGATGACTTCTTCTTCCTGCCACGGATAGTGCGTATCGCACGCGTAGGTCAGGTTCGGGATGCTGGCGGCGACATGCGTCATCGCCATCAGGCTGATGCCGAGATGCGAGTTCGAGTGCATCGACATGCCGAGATCCCACAGCTTGCACATGCGCGCGAGCGTCTGTGTTGCGCGCAGCCCGCCCCAGTAGTGATGGTCCGACAGCAGCACCTTGACCGAGCCCATTTCGGCGCCGCGCCGGAAATCTTCCATGGTCGTGATCACCATGTTGGTCGCGAGCGGCAGGCGCGTGTGCCTGGCGAGTTCCGCCATGCCGGCGAGGCCGGGGCACGGATCTTCGTAATACTCGAGCAGGTCGTCGAGTTCAGGCGCGGCCGCGATGCTCGTTTCCAGCGTCCAGTTCGCATTCGGGTCGAGCCGCAGCGGCATGCCGGGGAACGCGTCGTGTAGCGCGCGCATGCATGCTATTTCGTGCTTCGGCTCGAATACGCCGCCCTTCAGCTTGATGCTCTGAAAACCGTACAGGCCGATCATGCGGCGCGCCTGCGCGACGATCTGCTCCGGGCTCAGGCCTTCGCCCCAGGCGTCGGGCGCATAGGGTTTATCGACGTGCTCCGCGTACTTGAAAAAGAGGTAGGCGCTGTAGGGAACGGCATCGCGAACCTTGCCTCCCAGCAGATCCACGACCGGCGCGCCGACAATCTGCCCTTGCAGGTCGAGCATGGCGACTTCGAGCGCGCTGATTACTTTGGGCGCGTTTTTCGCCGAATGGGAGCCGGGCGCCAGTTCGAACTCAACCGCGCCGGGACTCGCCTTGATCGCGCCTCGCACGCGTTCTTCCATGCGGTTCAGGTCGAACGGCGAGAGGCCGGTCACGAGCGCCCTGGCCTCTTCGAGCACGCGCAGCATGGGCTCGTCGCCGTAAGTTTCGGAGATGCCGACGCGGCCGTCGCTCGTTTCCAGTTCCAGAATGGCGCGCAACGCCCAAGGTTCGTGAATCCCGGCGGCGTTCAGCAGCGGGCCGTCGCGAAAGGCGATCGGAGTGATTCGAACCTGCGTGATGGTGATGTCGCGAGTCATGGCGTGAAGGTCTTCAATGAAGAAAGCGAACAAGGTGACGCGATGGTAAAGCACTAATGTATTAGTGCGTCAGTAGGGTAACTACTCAGGCGCGGCCGGCGCGGCAACGCGCCGAGGCCTTACTGGAAGGGGCGGGCGTCGGCTATAGTACTAATGTCTTAGCCAGTGTCCTTTGCCGGCTGCGCCCGCTTTCCCGCTTTTAGCGCTTCGGTTTGCCATGAAAAACAACGCCAGCTCTTCCGTGGTGACCCGGCTCGACCGGTCCCGCCATGCCGCGCCGCAAGTATTCGAACGACTGCGCGAAATGATTCTTTCACTCGAACTGACACCGGGCACGGTGCTCTCGCGCGCTGAGCTCGCAAATCGCTATGGTTTGAGCCAGACGCCGGTGCGCGACGCGCTGATGAAGCTCGGTGAAGAAGGCCTCGTCGACATCTTTCCCCAGCACGCGACCGTCGTCAGTCAGATCAACGTGAGCTCCGCGTTGCAGGCGCATTTCCTGCGCCGTTCGATAGAACTGGAAGTGGTGCGGACCCTCGCCGAGCAGCACGATGCCGCGCTTATCGCGGAGTTGCGCGCCACCATCGCGAGGCAAACCGAACTACTGGACCTGAACAACTACGAGCGCTTCGCGTTGTTCGACCAGACGTTTCATCGTCAGATGTACGAGGCCGCGGGCGTGCCGCAGTTGTGGGACCTGGTGCGCAGGCTGAGCGGCCATATCGACCGGTTGCGTCGTTTGCATTTGCCCGTCGAGGGCAAGACGATGGCGGTGGTGCAGGAGCACACAGAAATTGTCGATGCTATCGAACGCGGCGACGCGACCGCCGCGCAGGCGGCGCTGCGCGGGCATCTGTCGGGAACCCTGCATCAGATCGAGCAGATTCGCACCAGTCATCCGGACTTTCTGACCGACGATTGAAACGCGGCACAGTGTGTCTGTGTGAAGGCTCGCGAGCGGGCAGCCTTGCTGGAACTGCTGCGCTGGCCGCAGTGCGCGCAGTTTTTCGATGTCTGCGCGGAACGCCTCGGCCGTAGGTGGAGCTACATCAGCACGATATCGTACTGCTCCTGACTCAGATTCGACTCCACCTGTAACGACACCGGCTTGCCGATAAAGTCGATCAGCATCGCCAGATGCTGCGACTCTTCCTCGAGGAAAAGATCGATCACCTGCTGCGACGCCACCACGCGAAACTCGCGCGGATTGAACTGCCGCGACTCGCGCAAAATCTCGCGCAGCACGTCGTAGCAGACCGTGCGCGGCGTCTTCACCTGGCCCTTGCCCTGGCAAACGGGGCAGGGTTCGCACAGCACATGCGCGAGCGACTCGCGTGTGCGCTTGCGCGTCATCTCGACAAGCCCGAGTTGCGAAAAACCGTTCACCGTCACGCGCGTACGGTCGCGCGACAACGCTCGCTTCAGCTCGCTCAGCACCTGGTCGCGATGCTCGACGTTTTCCATGTCGATGAAGTCGATGATGATCACGCCGCCCAGATTGCGCAGCCGCAATTGGCGCGCAATGGTATGCGCCGCTTCGAGGTTGGTCTTGAAGATCGTGTCGTCGAAATTGCGCGCGCCGACGTAGCCGCCCGTATTCACGTCGATGGTGGTCATCGCCTCGGTCTGGTCGATCACCAGGTAGCCGCCCGACTTCAGGTCGACACGGCGCGATAGCGCGCGCTGAATTTCCGCCTCGATGTTGTACAGATCGAAGAGCGGCCGCTCTCCCGTGTAGTGGTGCAGTTTCGAGGACACGGCAGGCGTGAATTCGGCAGCGAAATCGGCCAGCATCTGATACGTCTCGCGCGAATCCACCTGGATGCGCGACGTCTCGTCGTTGACGAAATCGCGCAGCACCCGCTGCGCGAGATTCAGATCCTGATAGAGCAAACTGGTCGGCGGCATGCGCTGACCTTGCGACAGAATCGTCGCCCATGTCTTGCGCAGATACGCGACGTCTGCGGCAAGCTCTTCGCTCGTCGCATCTTCGGCAATGGTGCGAACGATGTAGCCGCCTTTCTCATCGGCGGGCAGCACGGCGGTCAAACGCGCGCGCACCGCTTCGCGCTCGGCTTCGCTCTCGATCTTCTGCGAAATGCCGATATGCGGTTCCTGCGGCAGATACACGAGCGTGCGGCCGGCAATGCTCACTTGCGTGGAAAGCCGCGCGCCCTTCGTGCCGATCGGGTCCTTCACCACCTGGACCATCAGCGTCTGACCTTCGAACACGATCTTTTCGATCGGCTGATGCGGCGTTTGATGTTGCGGCTCACCGGCAATGCGCGGATGCCATATATCCGCGACATGCAAAAACGCGGCACGTTCGAGACCGATGTCGATAAACGCCGATTGCATGCCCGGCAACACGCGCACGACCTTGCCGAGATAGACGTTGCCGACGCGGCCCCGCGACAGCGTTCGTTCGACGTGAAGTTCCTGGACGGCGCCTTGCTGGACGAGCGCGACGCGCGTTTCCTGCGGCGTGACATTAATCAGGATTTCTTCATTCATGGTGTTGTTCTAGAAGTCGATGCGCGCTGCACGCAGAAGGGCAGCGGTTTCAAAAAGCGGCAAACCCATGATACCTGAATAGGACCCGTCGATATGCTCGATAAACTCCGCGGCGCGCCCTTGCACGCCATAGGCGCCCGCCTTGCCGAGCGGTTCGCCGCTCGCCACGTAGCGGCGAATCGCGTCCGCGTGCAGCGCAGCAAAGCGCACCTTCGACACAGACAGCGCGGCCGGCAACAACTCGCCCTGTGCATCGACGACGGCAACCGCGGTCAGCACTTCGTGATCGCGGCCCGCGAGGCGCGTGAGCATCGCGGCGGCGTCGTCGGCGTCGAGCGGTTTGCCGAGAATCGCGTCGTCGATGGTGACCGTTGTATCCGCAACCAGAATCGGTCGCGCGGCATGAGCGCCGGCTACGAGACGCGCATGCGCGGCGCGCGCTTTAGCCACGCACACGCGCTGCACATAGTCGCGCGCACGCTCACCTGGCAGTTCGGCTTCGAGCGCTTCGGCATCTTCGTCGGGGCGCGGCAGCAGCAACTCGAAGCGCACGCCGATCTGTTGCAACAACTCCTGACGGCGCGGACTCTGCGACGCGAGATAGACGAAAGGATGCAGCGAGGCAGCGGACGTTGGCATAACGAGTCTCGTTGGAACGGATTAGCGGTAGCGCGATGATGTCGGGCGCGAAGTGCGGACAGGCGTTATCGCGCTGCGCTCGCGTGCAAAGGCGCGGGGACGGACGCCATTGAAGCAATGCGTCGCGTGCGCCGAGTGGTGATGCAATACGATGCGGCGCGGGACGTGGCGCGTCACCGTCCGCGTCTGCTCACACGCGATGATAGGGGTGATTTTGCGTGATGGTCCACGCGCGGTAAAGCTGTTCGGCGAGCAGCACGCGCACCATCGCGTGAGGCAACGTGAGGCTCGACACGCGCAGCAGCAGGTCGGCGCGCGCCTTCAGTTCGGGGTCGAGTCCGTCAGCGCCGCCGATCAGAAACGCGACGTCGCGGCCGTCCTGCTGCCAGCCGGGCAGGGCGCCCGCAAGCTGCATGGTGGTCCAGTCCTTGCCGCGTTCGTCGAGCGCGACAATGCGCGCGTTCTTCGGCAGCGCGGCTTCGATCTTCACGCGCTCGGCGGCCATCACGCTTTCGGCCGAGCGCGCGGACGAACGCTGCTCCGGCTTGATCTCGCGCAGTTCGATGCGCAGCTCGGGCGGCATGCGTTTCGCGTATTCGTCGAAGCCCGTCGCGATCCAGTCCGGCATCTTGTGGCCGACGGCGAGAATGTGCAGTTTCATCGAGCTTTAGAGCGCTGCTCGCGGACGTCTACAGTGAACGGATCGAAGAGAACCGGGCAAAGCCCGCTCACTTGCGTCGCGTGGCGGTCTTGCGCGCGGGCTTTTTGACGGCCGGCGCTTCGTCGTCCTCGTCTTCTTCGTCGGGCTCGCTCGAACGCGCGCCGCCGAACGGATCAGGCGTCGACAGCTTCAGACGCACCGGCTTGTCGCCCCAGATTTCCTCGAGGTTGTAGTACTGGCGCAGCGCCGGTTGCAGGATGTGGACGATCGCGTCGCCGCAATCCACCAGCACCCATTCGCCGATGTCCTCGCCCTCGGTGCTGATGATGTCGCCGCCGGCTTCCTTCACGCCTTCGCGCACGCTCGAGGCGAGCGCCTTGGTTTGCCGGTTCGACGTGCCGCTCGCGACGATCACGCGATCGAACAGCGCGGTCAGGTGGCTGGTGTTGAACACCTTGATGTCTTGCGCCTTGACGTCTTCGAGAGCGTCGACGATCACGCGTTGCAGTTTGCGAATATCCATGAGGTTACCAGTGGTACAGATGATGTTGAAGAATGTAGTCCCACACCGCGGTGGGGACGTGGCTTGCGGCCTCGCCGTGCTGTTCGCCGCCTACATGGGCAAGCCGCTGGCTCACCTGTTCGCGCAGATGCGCGCGAATGTCGGTGGCCGAAACGTTGAACGCGAGCGTCGTGTCGATCAGCAAGTGGCCGCAAGGCGTGGCTTGCAAGACCTCGGCGCCGGCGCGGCGCGCGTCGATTTCCTGCGCGACGGCGGGCGGAATCGACGCGAGATCGAATCCGGGCCGCGTGGCCGCGCAGATGTGCGCGAAGTCGAACAGGCGCCGCCAGTCGCGCCATGTGTCGAGCTTCACCAGTTGATCCGCGCCGATCAGCAACGCAATGGACGTCTCGTTGCCTTCGCGTTCGCGCCAGTGTTGCAGCGTGTCGACGGTGTACGTCGGGCCTTCGTGCTCGATTTCGTCGCTGGCGACTCGCACCTCGACGCCCGGCAACTTCAGTTCGCTTGCCGCCGCGCGCGTCATTGCAAGCCGATGCACGGCCGGCGACACGTCCGCTTTCTGCCACGGCTGGCCGGCCGGCAGCAGCACGAGCTCGGTCAGACGCAGCACGTGGGCGAAACGCCGCGCGAGCGCGAGGTGGCCGTCGTGGATCGGGTCGAAGGTGCCGCCGAGCAGACCGATCCGGCGAGGCAGCGCAACGGGATGAGCGTTCGGCTTCAGGTAAAGATCCTTTGTCGTGGCCAGGTGGCGGGCAGTGCGGGCTTCCGGAATTGCGGGGCGCTCACAGCACTCAAACCCACTCGCGCGGCACGAGAAAATCGCTATAAAGGCGCGCTTCCGGCGTGCCCGGCTCGGGCTGCCAGTTGTAGCGCCAGTTCGCCACAGGCGGCATCGACATCAGAATCGATTCGGTGCGTCCGCCGCTCTGCAGCCCAAACAGTGTGCCACGGTCGAAGACCAGATTGAACTCGACGTAGCGTCCGCGCCGGTAAGCCTGGAAATCGCGCTCGGCCTGGCCGTACGGAATGTTGCGGCGCTTTTCGATGATCGGCAGGTACGCTTTGAGGAATCCCTCGCCCACGCTTCTCATCATCGCGAACGATTGATCGAAGCCCGGCGCCGAGTAATCGTCGAAAAAAATCCCGCCGATGCCGCGCGGCTCGTTCCTGTGCTTGAGGAAGAAATACTCGTCGCACCAGCGCTTGAAACTCGGATAGAGGTCGGCGCCATAAGGCTCGAGCGCATCGCGGCACACGCGATGAAAATGCCGCGCGTCTTCTTCGTAACCGTAGTACGGCGTCAGGTCCATGCCGCCGCCGAACCAGAACACCGGCTCTTCGCCGGGCTTGGTCGCGATCAGCAGGCGCACGTTCATATGCACGGTCGGGCAGTGCGGATTGTGCGGATGCAGCACGAGCGACACGCCCATTGCCTCGAAGCCGCGCCCGGCCAGTTGAGGACGCGCCGCGCTCGCGGAGCCCGGCAACGCGTCGCCGGCGACGTCCGAAAAGCCGATGCCCGCGCGCTCGAAGAAGTCGCCGCCTTCGAGAATCCGCGTGCAGCCGCCGCCGCGCAGCTTTTCGCCGGGCGTGCGCTGCCATGCGTCGGTGGCGAAGGGCTTGCCGTCGAAGGCGCCCAGGGTGTCCGCAATCTGCGTTTGCAGGCCTTGCAGCCAGGTGCGCACGGCTTGTGCGTCGTAGCTCGAATCGGTCATCAATGCAGGTGCTGAAGGCGGCACGCCGGTGCCGCGGGTTCGTCGTGAAGCGCCGCGCTGGGTGGGGCGGAGGTTGCCGCAAAGGTGCGGCCGTTCAGTGCGGATTGCCGCCGCGCGGCAACGAGCCGCCGCCAACCCGCAGTGTAGCGCCGTTGGCGCGGCACACGGGCAGGGCGGCATGGCGGACTGGCGCTTCAGTGCTTGCCTTCGGTCCTGGCGTCGTGCTTGCGGTTCAATGCGCGATAGCCGATGTCGCGCCGGTACTGCATGCCGTCGAACGAAATCTGGTTGATCGTTTCGTACGCGACCGACTGCGCGCTGCGCACCGAATCGGCCAGACCCACCACACACAGCACACGGCCGCCCGACGTGACCAGCTTGCCGTCCGCGTAAGTCGTGCCCGCATGGAACGTGACCGAATCCGCCGTTTCCGCCGGAATGTCGTTGATGCGGTCGCCCTTGCGCGGCGTGTCCGGATAGTTGTACGCGGCGAGCACCACGCCGAGCGCGGTGCGGCGGTCCCACTCCAGTTCGACCGTATCGAGCGTGCCGGCAATCGCCTGCTCGACCACCTTCGAATAGTCGCCCTTCAGACGCGCCATGATCGGCTGCGTTTCCGGGTCGCCCATGCGGCAGTTGAACTCGAGCGTCTTCGGATTGCCTTGCGCGTCGATCATCAGACCGGCGTACAGGAAACCCGTGTAGCGGATGCCTTCCTTCTCCATGCCGCGCACTGTCGGCAGGATGATTTCGCGCATCACGCGCGCGTGCAGTTGCGGCGTGACGATAGGCGCGGGCGAGTACGCGCCCATGCCGCCGGTGTTCGGGCCCTGATCGCCGTCGAGCAAACGCTTGTGGTCCTGGCTCGACGCGAGCGGCAGCACATGCTTGCCGTCGACCATCACGATGAAGCTCGCTTCCTCGCCCGCCAGAAACTCTTCGATCACGACGCGCGCGCCGGCGTCGCCGAGCTTGTTGTCCGACAGCATCATGTCGACGGCGGCGTGCGCTTCTTCCAGCGTCTGCGCGACGACCACGCCCTTGCCGGCAGCCAGGCCGTCGGCCTTGATGACGATGGGCGCGCCCTTCGCAGCGAGATACGCGTGCGCGGCGGCGACATCCGCGAACGTTTCGTACTCGGCCGTCGGAATCGCGTGGCGTTTCATGAACGCCTTCGCGAAGTCTTTCGAGCTTTCGAGCTGCGCCGCTTCCTTCGTCGGTCCGAAAATCTTCAGACCGCGCGAGCGGAACAGATTGACGATGCCCGCGGCGAGCGGCGCTTCCGGCCCGACCAGCGTGAAGGCGATCTGTTCCTTCTCGACGAAATCGGCGAGCGCAGCCGGCTCGGTGATGTCGACGTTGCGCAGGCGCTCGTCCTGCGCGGTGCCGCCGTTGCCAGGAGCCACGTAGACGAGCTGGACCCGCGGCGATTGCGCGAGCTTCCATGCGAGCGCATGTTCGCGACCGCCGGAACCGACGACGAGTAACTTCATGTGAATCCCCGAGACTTAAAAACCAAAAACGGCGGCCGCCCTGTGCGGCGGCGAGCCGTGCAATAACAGTGAGTTCCGCCATGTTCGCAGCCGGTTGTGGCGGCGCAACGCATGGCGAACCCGGACGAGGGCAGCGCGACAGGACGCCTCAGCGCCGTCCCGGCCAGGCCCGTTCAGCAGCAACGTTGAAACCGGCCGGCGGCATGCGCACAAAGGCGGCTTGCCCGGCCAGCGGCTTCATTCGTCGGCGATCGCGGCGTTTGTATAGACTTCCTGCACGTCGTCCAGATTTTCCAGCGCGTCGAGCAGCTTCTGCATTTTCACGGCGTCGTCGCCGGTGAACTCGACTTCCGTCTGAGGTTTCATCGTGACCTCGGCCACTTCGGCCTTGAAGCCCGCGGCTTCGAGCGCGGTCTTCACCTTCGGGAAATCGTTCGGCGGGCAGAGCACTTCGATGCTGCCGTCCTCGTTCGTCACCACGTCGTCGGCGCCGGCTTCGAGCGCCGCTTCCATCAGCTTGTCTTCGGGCGTGCCCGGCGCAAACAGGAACTGGCCGACGTGGTCGAACATGAACGACACCGAGCCGTCAGTGCCCATGTTGCCGCCGTTCTTCGAGAACGCGTGACGCACTTCCGCGACCGTGCGCGTGCGGTTGTCGGTCATGGTGTCGACGATCACCGCCGCACCGCCGATGCCGTAGCCTTCGTAGCGGATTTCTTCGTAGTTCGCACCGTCGACGCCGCCCACGCCGCGCTGGATCGCGCGGTTGACGTTGTCTTTCGGCATGTTGGCGTCGTACGCCTTTTCGACGGCGAGCCGCAGACGCGGATTCGAGTCGATGTCGCCGCCGCCCATGCGTGCCGCGACCTGAATTTCCTTGATGAGCCGCGTCCAGACCTTGCCGCGCTTGGCATCGGCCGCTGCTTTCTTATGCTTGATGTTGGCCCATTTCGAATGACCCGCCATACCTTTCTCCGTCGCGCGCGCCAGCGGGGCGCGCAGTGTGCAATTGTCGTTGCGATTTTTCAGGCGCTCGTCAAGGCGCCTCGATGTCAAATTCGTGCCGGCCGTTCTGCCCGGCTGCGCGCCGCCGGTTTTGGCTGATTGCCTGCGCTGCATGGCGCACCGGAACGCCCGCCGCGCCTCGCGCTGCGCGCGAGGCCGCGCTTCGAGTGGATTCGAATTTTATCACGCCGCGGGGGTGCGGCAGCGGCGGGCGTGGCCTGAGATTGCCCGACATTGCACGGAAACTATGCGTGCGCGGCGCGAACCAGGCGCCGCACACCGGCTTTTCGACAACGCTCAGTTCTTCGTGCCGAACAGCCGGTCGCCCGCGTCGCCCAAGCCCGGCACGATGTACGCGTGCTCGTTCAGATGCGAATCGAGCGACGCGACGAAGAGCTTCACGTCGGGATGCGCGTCCTGGAACACCTGCACGCCCTCGGGCGCGGCGACAAGCGCGAGGAACAGGATGTTCTCGCCGGCCACGTTGCGGCGCTTGAGCACGTCGACCGCATGCACGGCCGAGTAGCCGGTCGCGACCATCGGATCGCACAGAATGAACACGCGGTCTTCGAGATCAGGCAGGCGCACCAGGTATTCGACCGGCCGATGGTCCTCGGCCCGATACACGCCGATGTGGCCCACACGCGCCGACGGCACCAGTTCGAGCAAACCGTCCGACATGCCGATGCCCGCGCGCAGCACCGGCACGATCGCGAGCTTCTTGCCGGCGATCACCGGCGCGTCGATCTCGACGAGCGGCGTGTTCAGGCGGCGCGTGGTCATCGGCAGATTGCGGGTGATTTCGTAGCCCATCAGGAGCGTGATCTCGCGCAGCAGCTCGCGGAACGTGCGCGTGGACGTGTCCCGGTCGCGCATGTGCGACAGCTTGTGCTGGATCAGCGGGTGATCGAGGATGAAAAGATTGGGGAAACGGCTGTCCTGAGTCATGGCGGGGGCACACGCGGCGGGTAAGAGATCGATTCGAGGCCGATTCGGAGATCGGTTCGGCGCTTCGCCCGGCCGGCGAACACAACGTGCGACGACCGGCGAACGCGCCACGGCGCAAGTTTACCGAAAGAGTGCCACCCGAAGATACCGAAGATTGCAGCGGGCCGGCGCAGCCTGGCACCGATTCTTCTAGAATCGGGGGAAACTTTGCAACCATCGGCAAGACGCCAGCGAGGAGAACGCACACATGGACATGGGAATCGCAGGACGCACGGCGCTGGTTTGCGCGGCGAGCAAGGGCCTGGGGCGCGGCTGCGCGGAAGCGCTCGCCGCCGAAGGCGTCAACCTGACGATCGTCGCGCGCACCGCCGAGACGCTCGAGGCGACGGCCGACGAGATTCGCCGGCAAAGCGGCGTGCAGGTGAACACGGTCGCGTGCGACATCACCACGCCCGAGGGCCGGGCCGCGGCGCTCGCCGCCTGTCCGCAGCCGGACATTCTGGTCAACAATGCGGGCGGCCCGCCGCCGGGCGACTTCCGCAACTTCACGCACGACGACTGGATTCGCGCGCTCGAAAGCAACATGCTGACGCCGATCGAACTGATCCGCGCGACCATCGACTCGATGAGCGCGCGCGGCTTCGGGCGCATCGTCAACATCACGAGTTCGGCGGTGAAGGCGCCTATCGACGTGCTGGGCCTCTCCAACGGCGCGCGTTCGGGCCTGACCGGTTTCGTCGCGGGCCTCGCGCGCAAGATGGCGCCGACCGGCGTCACGATCAACAACCTGCTGCCGGGCATGTTCGACACGGATCGCATCGCCGTCACGATGGCGGCGACCGCAAAATCGCAAAACATTTCCGTCGATCAGGCGCGCGAGCAGCGCATGAAAGCGATTCCCGCGGGCCGCTTCGGCACGCGCGACGAGTTCGGCCGCGCCTGCGCGTTTCTGTGCAGCGTGCATGCGGGCTACATCACGGGGCAGAACTGGCTGATCGACGGCGGCGCGTATCCGGGCACTTTCTAGACGCGTGCAGTCGTCTTCTTCGCAGCGCCTGCCCGACAAGCAGCCCAGCAGTCAGCAATTCCAGCAGCATCACAACAACGACAATCACAACGGTTTCAGGAGTCTTACGACATGACCACCCGCATTGCGCTGATCGCGCACGATCACAAGAAGGACGACATCGTCGCGCTGGCCGGCGAATACGTCGACACGCTGCGGCGCTGCGACATCATCGCGACCGGCACGACGGGCGGACGCATCAGCGACGCGCATGGGCTGCAGGTCGAGCGCATGCTGTCGGGCCCGCACGGCGGCGACCTGCAGATCGGCGCGCAACTCGCGGAAGGGCGCGTGGACATGGTGATCTTTCTGCGCGATCCGATGACGCCGCAACCGCACGAGCCGGACATCAACGCGCTCGTGCGGGCGTGCGACGTGCACAACATTCCGTGCGCGACGAACATTTCGACGGCGCGCATGGTGCTCGACGCGCTCACGCTGCGTATCACGCAGCAGGTTTGACGCCGCACGCGCGCGGCTGATCGGCAAACACTCATTGGCAACATTCAACGGCAACATTCAACGGCAGCATAAATAGCCGGCATTCCATCAAGGAGACGTGAATGGTCAAGGCAATCCGATTCGATCAAACCGGCGGTCCCGAGGTCATGAAATGGGTCGACGTCGAAGTGGGCGACCCCGGCCCCGGCGAGATTCGCATTCGTCAAACGGCGGTCGGGCTCAACTATATCGACGTGTACTTCCGCACCGGCCTGTATCCGCTGCCGTTGCCGGGCGGCCTCGGCATGGAAGCCGCCGGCGAAGTGATCGCGCTCGGCTCGGGCGTGAGCGATCTGAAAACGGGCGACCGCGTCGCGTATGTGGCGAGGCCGCCCGGCGCGTATGCGCAGGAGCGCGTGCTGCCGGCGGCGCAGGTCATCAAACTGCCGGATGCGGTCAGCGACGAACAGGCCGCCTCGGTGATGCTGCAAGGTCTCACCGCGCAGTATCTGCTGCGCCGCACGTATCGGGTGAAGGCCGGCGACACGATCCTGATCCAGGCCGCGGCGGGCGGCGTCGGCCTGCTGGTGTGCCAGTGGGCGAAGGCGCTCGGCGCGACTGTGATCGGCACGGTCGGCTCGGACGAAAAAGCGGAGATCGCGAGAGCGCACGGCTGTGACCACGCGATTGTCTATACGCGCGAAAACTTCACGAAGCGCGTGCGCGAGATCACCAACGGCGCGGGCGTGCCGGTGGTGTACGACTCCATCGGTAAAGATACGTTTGCCGGCTCGCTCGATTGCCTCGCGCCGCTCGGCATGTTCGTGAGCTTCGGCAATGCGTCGGGGCCGTTGCCGCCGATCGACTCGTCGGAATTCGCCGGACGCGGCTCGCTGTTCTTCACGCGCCCGACGTTGTTCACGTATATGGGCAAACGCAGCGACTACGAAGCGATGGCCGCCGAACTCTTCGACGTGCTGGTTTCCGGCAAGGTGAAGACGAACATCAACCAGCGCTACGCGCTTGCCGACGTCGGTCAGGCGCATGCGGACCTCGAGGCGCGCAAGACCACGGGTTCGACGATACTGCTGCCGTAGTTTTAGTTTTCCCGAAGTTTCGCGTTTCACAGGAAGGGCCGCTCCATCTCGCGATGGAGCGGCCCTTTTGCATTGCGAGTCTCTCCGTTTACGCGATTTTTATACGGCCTGTACAAGCTTTGATCGGGCCTTTACGCGCGCGCGCCTATCGTTGCGGCTATCCAAAGTCCGTCAATGGAGAACAACAATGGATGTGCTGTACGTCGGAGCCATCGCGCTCTTTGCCGCGCTGACCTTTGCATTGATCGCCGGTTGCGAGAAGCTGCTGCTCTCCCGCAGACAGGGAGCGCGCTCATGAACTGGATGCTGTGGATGTCGGGTGCGGCGACCGCGCTGCTGTTCGCGTACCTGGTCTATGCGCTGTTGCGCGCGGAGGACATCGAATGAATTCGAACAATGTCCTGCAAGCCGGGCTCTTTATCGTCGTGCTGCTCGCTGCGGCCGTGCCGCTGTCGCGCTATCTCTGCGGCGTGATGGACGGGAGTTCGCGCGTGCTGCGCGTCGGCGGACCGATCGAGCGCCTGTTGTATCGCGCGGCCGGCGTCGATCCGTCGAGCGAAATGAGCTGGAAGCATTACGCGGTCGCGGTGATCGCGTTCAACGCGCTGGGCGTCGTGTTTCTCTATGCGCTGTTGCGCGTGCAGGGCTGGCTGCCCGGCAATCCGCAGCAGCTTGGCGCGATGACCGTCGACGGTGCGTTCAATACGGCGGTCAGTTTCGTGACCAACACGAACTGGCAGGACTACACGCCGGAGCAGACAGTCGGTTATCTCACGCAGATGCTCGGCCTGACCGTGCAGAACTTCTTGTCGGCGGCGACCGGCATCGTGGTGGTGATCGCGCTGATTCGCGGCTTCGCGCGCCATACCGCGCAAACCATCGGCAACTTCTGGGTCGACCTGACGCGCGTGACGCTTTACGTGCTGCTGCCGATGTCGGTCGTGTTTGCAGCGCTGCTGATGAGCCAGGGCGTGATCCAGAACTTCAAGGCCTACGAAGACATCCCCACGTTGCAGACGACGACTTACGCCGCGCCGAAACTCGATGCACAAGGCAATCCGTTGAAGGATGCCAAGGGCAATGCGCTGACGGTCGACACGCCGGTTAAAACGCAGACCATCGCGATGGGCCCGGTTGCGTCGCAGGAAGCGATCAAGATGATCGGCACGAATGGCGGCGGTTTCTTCAACGGCAATTCGGCGCATCCGTATGAAAACCCGACGCCGTTATCGAACTTCCTGCAAATCTTCGCCATCCTGATCATTCCATCGGCGCTCGCTTTGGTGTTCGGCCGCATGATCGCGGATCGCAAGCAGGGCGTCGCGGTGCTGGCCGCGATGACGATTGCATTCGGCGTCTGCGTGTTCGGTGAAATCGGCGCCGAACAGAGCGGCAATCCGGCGTTTGCCGCGTTGCACGTCGATCAGTCGGCGAACGCGATGCAGTCGGGCGGCAACGCCGAGGGCAAGGAAACGCGCTTCGGCATCGCGCAATCCGGCATCTTCACGATTGCGACGACGGCGGCTTCGTGCGGCGCAGTCGCGAATACGCACGACTCGTTGACGCCGATCGGCGGCCTCTATCCGCTGCTGTTGATGCAGCTTGGCGAGGTCATCTTCGGCGGTGTGGGCTCGGGTCTTTACGGCATGCTCGTGTTCGCGCTGCTCGCGGTGTTCGTCGCGGGTTTGATGATCGGCCGCACGCCCGAGTATGTCGGCAAGAAGATCGAAGCGTATGAGATGAAGATGGTCTCCATCGTCGTGCTGCTGACGCCGTTGCTCGTGCTGGTGGGCACGTCGATCGCGGTGCTGAGCGACGCGGGCAAGGCCGGTATCGCCAATCCGGGCCCGCATGGCTTCTCCGAAATCCTCTACGCGTTCAGCTCGGCGGCGAACAACAACGGCAGCGCGTTCGCGGGCCTCACGGTGGGCACGCCGTTCTACAACTGGCTGACCGCCATCGCGATGTGGTTCGGCCGCTTCGGCACGATCGTTCCGGTGCTCGCGATTGCCGGCTCGCTCGCCGCAAAGAAGCGCATCGGCGTGACGGGCGGCACATTGCCGACGCATGGGCCGCTTTTCGTCGTGCTGTTGCTCGGCACGGTGCTGCTGGTTGGCGCGCTGACGTACGTGCCCGCGCTTGCGCTCGGGCCCGGCGTCGAACATCTGATGATGATGGGCGCGCATTGACGCGGCCATGAGTCAACGCGACATTCGAGGATTCAATGACTGAACACAATGCAACGATGTCCATGTTCGACCCGGCGCTGCTGCGCCCGGCGATCGCGGATTCATTCAGGAAGCTCACGCCGCGCACGCAATTCCGCAACCCGGTGATGTTCTGCGTGTACGTGGGCAGTATTCTGACGACGGTTCTCTGGCTCGCCGCGCTCGCCGGCCAGGCCGAGGCGCCCGCGGGTTTCATTCTCGCGGTCACGCTGTGGCTGTGGTTCACGGTGCTGTTCGCGAACTTCGCCGAAGCCCTCGCGGAAGGCCGCTCGAAAGCGCAGGCCGCGTCGCTTCGCAGCGCGAAGAAAGACGTGATGGCGAAAAAGCTCAACGAGCCGCATCCGAAGTCGCCGATCCGCATTGTCACGGCCTCGGACTTGCGCCGCGGCGACGTGGTGCTGATCGAAACCGGCGACGTGATTCCCGCCGACGGCGAAGTGGTCGACGGCGTCGCATCCGTCGACGAATCGGCGATTACGGGCGAATCCGCGCCCGTGATTCGCGAGTCGGGCGGCGACTTTTCGTCGGTGACGGGCGGCACGCGCGTGCTGTCCGACTGGATCGTCGTGCGCGTCACGGCGAATCCCGGCGAGGCGTTTCTCGACCGCATGATCGCAATGGTCGAAGGCGCGAAGCGTCAGAAGACGCCGAACGAAATCGCGCTGACCATCCTGCTGGTCGCGCTGACGATCGTGATGCTGCTCGCAACCGCGACGCTGTTGCCGTTCTCGATGTTCTCCGTGGAAGCCGCGCATCTGACCAATTCGGCGGGCCACGTGGTGACGATTACCGCATTGGTCGCGCTGCTCGTGTGCCTGATTCCGACCACCATCGGCGGATTGTTGTCGGCCATCGGCGTGGCCGGCATGAGCCGCATGATGCAGGCGAACGTGATCGCGACCTCGGGCCGCGCGGTCGAAGCGGCCGGCGACGTCGACGTGCTGCTGCTCGACAAGACCGGCACGATCACGCTCGGCAACCGTCAGGCGTCGCTCTTTATTCCTGCGCCGGGTTTGACCGAAGAAGCGCTCGCGGACGCGGCGCAGCTTTCGTCGCTGGCCGACGAAACGCCTGAAGGCCGCAGCATCGTCGTGCTGGCGAAGCAGCGCTTCAATATCCGGCAGCGCGATATGGCCTCGCTGCACGCGGAGTTTCTCGCGTTCACCGCGCAAACACGGATGAGCGGCGTCGATCTTGCACCAAAAGGCACGTCTGCCGATGCGTCTCGCCGCGAGATTCGCAAGGGCGCCGCGGACGCGGTCAAGCATTACGTCGAAGCCAACGGTGGCCGTTTCCCGAACGAAGTGAGTCAGGCGGTGGCCGAGGTCGCGCGGCGCGGCAGCACGCCGCTTGTCGTCGCTGAGAAAAGCGAGCAGGGCGCGCGCGTGCTCGGCGTGATCGAGTTGAAGGACGTGGTCAAAGGCGGCATCAAGGAGCGCTTTGCCGAGCTGCGCAAGATGGGCATCAAGACCGTGATGGTGACGGGCGACAACCGGCTGACGGCTGCGGCGATTGCGGCGGAAGCCGGCGTCGACGATTTCCTCGCGGAAGCCACGCCCGAGGCGAAGCTCGCGACGATTCGCGCGCACCAGGCCGAAGGCCGGCTCGTGGCGATGACCGGCGACGGCACCAACGACGCCCCTGCGCTCGCGCAGGCCGACGTCGCCGTCGCAATGAACACCGGCACGCAGGCCGCGAAAGAAGCGGGCAACATGGTCGACCTCGATTCGAATCCGACCAAGCTGATCGAGATTGTCGAGATCGGCAAGCAGATGCTGATGACGCGCGGCTCGCTCACCACGTTCTCGATTGCGAACGATCTCGCGAAGTACTTCGCGATCATTCCGGCCGCGTTCGCGACCACCTACCCGGCGCTCAATGCGCTGAACGTCATGCATCTCGCGACACCCGCGTCCGCGATCATGTCGGCGGTGATTTTCAATGCGCTGATCATCGTGCTGCTGATTCCGCTCGCGTTAAAGGGCGTGCGCTATCGCGCGCTCGGCGCGGCCGTTCTGTTGCGACGCAATCTGCTCGTGTACGGACTCGGCGGAATCGTGGTGCCGTTCATCGGCATCAAGTTGATCGATATGGTGCTGGCCGCATTCGGCTGGGTTTGAAGCGGCTTGTCTTGAAGGAGTGATCGTCATGAAGAATTTGTTGCGTCCGTTGCTCGTTATCTTTGCGGTGCTGAGCGCCGTGACCGGTCTCGCTTATCCGGCGGTGATGACCGCAGTGGGTCAAACGCTCTTTCGCGACCAGGCGAACGGCAGTCTGATCGAGCGCGACGGCAAGGTGGTCGGTTCGAAGCTGATCGGTCAGCAGTTCGACGCGCCGCAGTACTTCTGGGGACGGCTGTCGGCGACGAGCCCGATGCCGTATAACGCGCAGGGTTCGGGCGGCTCGAATCTCGGGCCGACGAATCCGGCGTTGCTCGATGAAGTGAAAGGCCGCATCGACGCGTTGAAGGCAGCGGGCACCGACATGTCGGCACCTGTGCCGGTCGATCTCGTGACATCGTCGGGAAGCGGACTCGATCCTGAGATCAGCCCGGCGGCTGCCGCGTATCAGATCGGACGCGTCGCGAAAGCGCGCGGACTTGCGCCGAACGAAGTAGAGGCGCTGGTCGACCGTTATACGAGCGGGCGGCAATTGGGCATGCTCGGCGAGCGGCGCGTGAACGTGCTGCAACTGAATCTTGCGCTGGATGAGATGAAGCGCGGCTGAGCGCGTCGCTGACGCACAATGCCGGCGATTGCACGCGGCTTCGGCCACAAGCCCATTTGCATCTGATTTGCGGCCGGGCCGCCGCCGTGCCACCATTGCACGCACCGCCGCGCGCCCACCATCAAAACATCAAAGCATTCACGCATGAACCGCCCCGATCCTGACGAACTGCTCGACAAGCTGCAGCGCGACGAACAAAAGCGTCAGCGCGGCAAGCTGAAGATTTTCTTCGGCGCATCGGCGGGCGTCGGCAAGACGTATGCGATGTTGCAGGCGGCGCGTCGCCGTCGCGACGAAGGTGCGGACGTGGTCGTCGGCATCGCCGAAACGCATGGGCGTGGCGAAACGGCGGCGCTGCTCGAAGGTCTCGACGTGCTGCCGCTCGCGCACATCGAGTATCGCGGCCGCAAGCTCGGCGAGTTCGACCTCGACGCGGCGCTGGCCCGCAAGCCGCAACTGATACTCGTCGACGAACTCGCGCATTCGAATGTGCAAGGCGCGCGGCATCTGAAGCGCTGGCAGGACGTGTATGAACTGCTCGACGCCGGCATTGATGTGTACACGACCGTCAACGTTCAGCACCTCGAAAGTCTGAACGACGTGGTGGGGCAGATCACCGGCATTCGCGTGTGGGAGACGGTGCCCGACCGCGTGTTCGATCGCGCCGACGAAGTCACGCTGGTCGATCTGCCCGCCGAGGAATTGCTCGATCGCATGCGCGACGGCAAGGTGTATCTCGCGCAGCAGGCCGAGCGCGCGGTGCGCAACTTCTTTCGCAAAGGCAATCTGATCGCGCTGCGCGAGCTTGCCTTGCGACGTACGGCCGATCGCGTCGACGCGCAAATGCGTGAATATCGCGCGGACCGTTCAATCGAGCGAATCTGGCAGGCGCGTGAGCGCTTGCTGGTGTGCGTCGGCCCCGGTCCCGAAGCGCCGATGCTGGTGCGCGCGGCGGCGCGTCTTGCCGCGAGCCTCAAGGCCGACTGGATCGCCGTGTATGTCGAAACGCCCGCGCTGCAGCGTTTGCCCGACGCGCGCCGCGAACGCACGCTCAACGCATTGAAGCTCGCCGCGGAACTCGGCGCGGAAACGGCGACGCTCGCGGGCGCGGACGCCGTGGCCGCGCTGACCGGTTATGCGCAGGCGCGCAATGTGTCGAAGCTGGTGGCGGGCGCATCGGCACGCACCGGCATCCGGCGCTGGCTGCGCCGGCCGCTTGGTGAGCGTCTCGCCGAACACGGCGGTCATGCGGACGTCACGCTGATTCGCGCTTCGTCCGATAGCGGCGGCGACCACGAGCGCCGCCTGTTGAGCACGACGACCAACGCATGGCGCGACGCGTTGAGCGCCGCGCGCGAGCGCCGCTCGCCGCCGCGTGCATACGGTTGGGCGCTCGCGATCTGCGCGGGCATCACCGCGGTGGCGAGCCAACTGAACGAGCGCATCGATCTGACGAACCTCGTCATGCTGTATCTGCTCGGCGTGATTTTCGCGGCGGTGAAACTCGGGCGCGGGCCCGGCGTGCTGCTGTCGTTCATGAGCGTCGCCGCGTTCGACTTTTTCTTCGTGCCGCCGCGCCTGTCGTTGTCGGTGTCGGATACGCAATATCTGCTGACGTTCTTCGGCATGTTGCTGACTTCGCTCGTGATCAGCCATCTCACGTCGAGCTTGCGGCGCGAAGCGCGGATCGCGCGGCGTCGCGAGCAGCGCACCGGCGCGATGTACGCGATGGCGCGCGAACTCGCGGCAGCGCTGACTACCGAGCAGATCGTCGGCATCGGCAGCCGTCACGTGAGCGAAGTGTTCGGCGCGCGCGTCGCGATCCTGTTGCCGGACAGCGCGGACCGCGTGAAGCAGAAGATCGAAGACCCCGACGCGGCCATCACGCTCGAAGGCGAACTGCTCGATACCGACGTCGGCCAGTGGGTCTACGATCACGAGAAGCCGGCCGGCCACGGCACCGACACCCTGCCGGCCGCAGCCGCGCTGTATCTGCCGCTGAAGGCGCCGATGCGCACGCGCGGCGTGCTCGCGGCCGTGCTGCGCGACGAGCGCGAGTTGAACGCGCCCGAGCAGCAGCGCATGCTCGACGCGTTCGCCGCGCAAATCGCGCTCGCGCTCGAGCGCGTGCATTACGTGGACATCGCACGCGACGCGCTCGTCAATATGGAATCCGAACGTTTGCGAAACTCGTTGCTGTCCGCGATTTCGCACGATTTGCGTACGCCGCTCACGACCATCGTCGGCTTTTCGTCGATGCTGGCGCAATCGCGCGAACACGCGGCCGACGCGCGGCGCGACGACGAGCTCGTGGACGCGATCCATGAAGAAGCGCTGCGCATGACCGGCATCGTGACCAATCTGCTCGACATGGCGCGCCTGCAGGCGGGCAGTCTGCAATTGAACCGGCAATGGACGCTGCTCGAGGAAACCGTGGGCGCCGCGCTACGTGCGTGCAAGCGCGTGCTGAGCGGGCATCCGGTGCGGGTCGAACTCGCCGCGGATTTGCCGCTGCTGCAGCTCGACGCCGTGCTGATGGAGCGGCTCTTCTCGAACCTCTTCGAGAACGCGGCGAAATACACGTCGACGGGCACGCCGTTGACGATCGGCGCGCAGCGTTTCGACGCGGACGGCAAGTCGTTCGTGCGCGTGACCATCGACGATAATGGGCCGGGGCTGCCCGCCGGGATGGAAACTCGCGTGTTCGAGAAGTTCACGCGCGGCGAGAAGGAATCGGCGAAGCCGGGCATCGGGCTCGGTCTCGCGATTTGCCGCGCGATTGTCGAAGCGCATGGCGGCAGCATCGGCGCGGTGAATCGCATGTCGGCGGGAACGGACGAGGCGGCGGGCAGCCGCGTCGAAGGCGCGCGTTTCTGGTTTACGCTGCCGGTTGAAACGCCGCCGGACGTGCCCGACCTGCCCGAAGCCGCCGACGCGCCAGATGCGCCCGACGCACTGCAAGACCAATCCGCCGAAGACCGATCCGCCGACAACATGAACCCGAACCCGCTTGCCAAACCGACCCATGAGTGACCCGAGCATCACCGTCGTTCTGATCGAAGACGAAAAGCAGATCCGCCGTTTCGTGCGGACGGCGCTCGAAGACGAGGGCATCGTCGTGCATGACGCCGAGACCGGCAAGCAGGGTCTCGTGGAGGCCGCGACGCGCAAGCCCGACCTCGTGATCGTCGATCTCGGCCTGCCCGATACCGACGGCCTCGACGTGATCCGCGAATTGCGCGGCTGGAGCGAACTGCCGGTGATCGTGCTGTCGGCGCGCACGCAGGAAAGCGAGAAAGTCGCGGCGCTCGATGCCGGCGCCGACGATTACCTGACCAAGCCGTTCGGCGTCTCGGAACTGCTCGCGCGGATTCGCGCGCACCTTCGGCGGCGCAATCAGGGCGGCGCGAACGAATCGCCGCAAGTGCGCTTCGGCGCGGTGAGCGTGGACCTCGCGTTGCGCCAGGTCACGCGCGACGGCGCGGCGGTCCATCTGACGCCGATCGAATACCGGCTGCTCGCGACGCTCGTGCGCCACGCCGGCCGCGTGCTGACGCACCGGCAACTGCTGCGCGACGTGTGGGGGCCGTCGCACGTCGAGAGTTATCACTATCTGCGCATTTATATGGCGCATCTGCGCGGCAAGCTCGAGCGCGATCCGGCGCAGCCCGAGCATATCGTCACGGAGACGGGCGTCGGCTATCGGCTGGTCGGCGTCGTGTGAGCAGAGCGGCGACTTGCGGCCGCGCAGCAAGATGGTGCAGGCGTCGTTATAATTACGGACCGTAAGGACGACCTTACGCCATTTACAAACGGGGACGGCCCCATCTGATCATGGAGCTGTTTCATGTCCTGGATTCTTCTGTTCATCGCCGGTCTGCTCGAAGTCGCGTGGGCGGCCGGTCTCAAGAGTTCCGACGGTTTTACCCGGCTGTGGCCTTCTGTCTTCACCATCGTCACGGCGCTCGGCAGCTTTATCCTGCTTGCGATGGCGATGCGGCAGTTGCCGCTCGGCACGGCCTACGCGGTCTGGACCGGCATCGGCGCCGTCGGCGCCTTCGTTTTCGGCATCGTGATGATGGGTGAAGCGCTGACGGCCGCGCGCGTGGCGAGCGCGGCGCTGATCGTCGTCGGGCTGATCGGGCTCAAGCTCTCGTCCGGGCATTAAGCGCGCGGCATCAGCACGCGCATCGGCATACTCACGCGCCGGTCGCTACCGGCGCGGCCTTTGCCTCTGCTGCATAGTCCGCCAATTTGCAAGCCACTCTGCGTTCTGCGAATTAACGTGGCTATAATGAGATGGAAACCAATCTGAAATTGCCCGCGGCCTGCCCGGCGCGGCCGGCTTGGCGCGGGTCTGACGACTTCGGTGCGGCGGCTCATCCCTGATTGCCCCCGAAGCGCCCGGCACGCACAGCGCGCCTGGAGGCGGCCATGCTTGAATCACTTTCGCTTGCTGCGGGGCTCTCATGGGGCAGCGGCCTGCGCCTCTATCTGACGGTCCTGCTGGCCGGCGTGTTCGAGCGCCTCGGTCTGATTCATCTTCCCGATACGTTGTCCGCGCTGTCCTCGCCGTGGGTGATCGGCGTGGCGGGCGTGCTGACCGTCACCGAATTTCTCGCCGACAAGATTCCCGCGTTCGATTCGCTATGGGACGCGATTCACACCTTCATCCGCATTCCGGCCGGCGCCGTGCTCGCAGCCGGCGCGTTGGGCCATGCCGATCCGGCGCTGCTGACGGTCGCCGCGCTCGCGGGCGGCACACTGGCGGGCACCGCGCATCTGACGAAAGCGGGCACGCGCGCGCTCATCAATCTGTCGCCGGAACCGGTGTCGAACGTCGTCACGTCGACGGCTGAAGACGGTTTCGTGTTCGGCGGCATTCTGCTCGCGCTGTTCGTGCCGCTGCTGTTTCTGGTGCTGATCGTGGGCTTTCTGGTGCTCGCCGGCTGGGTCTTGCCGCGTCTGTGGCGCGGCGTGCAGGGCGGCTTTCGCGGCATGGCGACGCATATGGTGTCGCGCCTTGCGAGGAGCAGGCACGATTGAGCGATACAGCCGGACGTTCCACGGCGCGGGTCGCCGTCCCCGCGGCGCGCCGCTTTAGCGTCGGCGATCTGCTGCGCCAGGCGCTGCGCATGACGGCGCGCGACTGGCGCGCCGGCGAACTCACGATGCTGCTGCTCGCGCTCGTGCTCGCCGTGGCGGCGCTCGCGAGCGTCGGCTTTCTCGCCGACCGCTTGCATCAGGGCCTGGAGCGCGACGCGAGACGCATGATCGCCGCCGACTTCATCGTGCGCGCCGATCATCCGGTCGATCCGCAGTTCGCGCGCGAGGCCGCGGCGCTCGGCCTGAACACCGCCACCACGGCGATTTTCCCCAGCATGATCAACTCGAGCGGCGCGCAGCCGGTGTCGCGGCTTGCCGCGATCAAGGCGGTGTCGCCGGGTTATCCGTTGCGCGGCGCGCTGCGCATCGCGCCCGGGCCGGGCGCTCCGGATCGAGCCGCGCAATCCATTCCGCCGCTTGGCACCGTCTGGGTCGATCAGCAATTGCTCGACGCGCTGAAGGTGCGCGTTGGCGACACTGTGAAGGTCGGCAACCGCAGCTTCACGATCGGCGCGATGATCACGCGCGAACTCGACCGCGGCTTCTCGTTCGTCAATTTTTCGCCGCGCCTGATGATGCGCGCCGATGACGTGCAGTCCACCGGCCTGATCACGTTCGGCAGCCGCGTGACGTACCGGCTGCTGGTGGCCGGTGCGGATCCATCGGTCGCACGTTTCGCGCAGTTTGCGCACGGCAGGGTGGACGGCGGCAAGATGCGCGGCGTCGCGCTCGAATCGTTGCAGGACGGCCAGCCGCAAGTGCGTCAGACGCTCGATCGCGCCGGTCATTTCCTCACGCTCGTGTCGCTGTTGACCGCGCTGCTCGCGGCCGTGGCGATTGCGATGGCCGCGCATCGGTACATGCGCCGGCATCTGGACGGCTGTGCGGCGATGCGCTGTCTCGGCGTCAGTCAGTCCACACTGCGGGCGCTGTTTACGCTGGAATTCGTCGGTGTCGGCGTGGCGGGCGGCGCGCTCGGCGTGGCGCTCGGCTTTCTCGGCCATCTCGCGTTGCTGACGTCGCTCGGCAGTCTGATCGACGTCGAATTGCCGTACCCGACGGCATGGCCCGCGCTCCAGGGCATTGCGGCCGGTCTCGTGCTGCTGCTCGGTTTCGCGCTGCCGCCGCTGCTGCCGCTGACGCGCGTGCCGCCGGTGCGCGTGCTGCGCCGCGAGTGGGGCGAAGCGGGGCGCACCGCGTGGGCCGCGTACGCGCTCGGCATCGTGTTGTTCGCGGCGCTGCTGATCGTCGCGGCGGGCGAGCTGAAGCTCGGCGGCATCGTCGCGGGCGGGTTCGCGGGCGGGCTGCTGGTGTTTGCGTGCATCGCGCGGCTCGCGTTGTGGGCGGCGGCGCGCGCGGTGCGCAGCGAGCGCGTGAATGCGGGAATCGGCTGGCGTTACGCGCTGGCGTCGCTGGAGCGGCGCAGCGGCGCGAGCGCGTTGCAGATCACGGCGCTCGGCATCGGCCTGATGTGCCTGCTGCTGATCGCGATGACGCGCAACGACCTCGTGGCCGGCTGGCGCAAATCGACGCCGCCCGATGCGCCGAACGAATTCATCATCGACATTCAGCCGGATCAGCGCGAAGCCGTCACGCATTATCTCGACACGCACGGCGTGCCCGGCACCGTGCTCTCGCCGATGGTGCGCGGCCGGCTGACCGCGATCAACGGCAAGCCGGTCAACCCGGATTCGTTCAAGGGCGACGACGCGCGACGGCTCGTCGATCGCGAATTCAATCTGTCGTACACGACGCAGTTGCCGGACGACAATCGCATTTCCGCCGGCACCTGGTATGGCGACACGAAGGCTCCGCAGATTTCGATCGAAGAGGGGCTCGCCAAGCTTATCAACGTGAAGCCCGGCGATGTGCTGCGTTTCGACGTGACCGGCTTGCAGATCGACGCACCGGTCACGAGCGTGCGCAAGCTCGACTGGGGTTCGTTCAAGGTCAACTTCTTCGTGCTGATGCCGCCCGCCGCGTTGCAGGATTTCCCGGCTACGTTCATCACCAGTTTCCATTTGCCCCCGGAAAAACGCGCGACTATCGACGGTCTGATCGCCGCCTATCCGAACCTGACGGCCATCGACACCGGTCCGATTCTCGCGCAGGTGCAGCGCGTGCTGCAGCAGGTGATCGGCGCGGTGCAGTTCCTGTTCGCGTTCACGCTCGCCGCGGGCGTGCTGGTGCTGTACGCCGCGCTCGCCGGCACGCGCGACGAGCGTATGCGAGAATCCGCGCTGCTGCGGGCGCTGGGCGCGTCGCATCGCCAGGTGCGCGCGGTGCAGATCGCGGAGTTCGTCGCGGTCGGCGCGCTTGCCGGCCTGATGGCCGCGATCGGCGCGCAGGTGATCGGCTGGATTCTGGCCACGCGCGTGTTCCAGTTCTACCTGGATTTCAACCCGTGGCTGCTGCCGGCGGGAATCGCGGCCGGCATCGCCTGTGCGGCGGTCGGCGGCTGGCTGAGCTTGCGGCATGTGTTGTCGCGTCCCGCGTTGCAATCGCTGCGGGACGCCTGATTATTTTCCGTTGATGAGTGGTTATGAGTGAGATCGACAACGAAGTCTCCGCGGCGCAGCCGACGGCCTTCGAACTGGTCGGCGGCGAAGCGCGCGTGCGCGAACTCGTCGACCGTTTTTACGACCTGATGGACCTTGAAGCAGAGTTCGCCGGCATTCGCGCGCTGCATCCCGAATCGATGGACGGTTCGCGCGACAAGCTGTTCTGGTTTCTGTGCGGATGGCTGGGCGGCCCCGATCATTACATCAGCCGCTTCGGGCATCCGCGGTTGCGCGCGCGGCATTTGCCGTTCGCGATTGCATCGAGCGAACGCGATCAGTGGCTGCGCTGCATGGCCTGGGCGATGGAAGACATCGGGCTTGACGAGCCGCTTAGAGAACGCCTGCTTGGTTCGTTCTTCGAAACGGCCGACTGGATGCGCAACCGCAATGGCTGACGCTGAACGCGCGGCGCCGCCTCGCACGCCGGCGGATCTCGCCGCTTACAGCGCGCTCGATCCGCGAGCGCGCGAGGTGCTCGACTGCTGGTTCGGCGCGCCCGATGCGCCGGGCTTCGGTGAGGCGCGCAAGCAGTGGTTTTCCGCCGACGAATCGTTCGACGCGATGCTGCGCGAACGTTTCGGAACCCTTATCGATGCGGCGCGCGACTCGCGCCTCGACAGTTGGACGGCCACGCCGCTCGGCGCGCTTGCGCTCGTCATCGTGCTCGATCAGTTTTCGCGCAACTGCCATCGCGACACGGCGCGTGCGTTTGCAGCGGATCACAAAGCGGTGGAGATCGCGCAGCAGATGGTGGCGAGCGGCGCGGATCGGCTGTTGCCGAGCGCGCATCATCGCGCGTTTGCCTATCTGCCGTTCGAACACGACGAGGCGCCGGCGAGCCAGCGGGAGTCGCTGCGTCTTTTTAAAGCGCTCGCCGGGGAGCCTGGTGGCGAGTCGTATTATTCGTTCGCCGTTAGGCATGCGGAGATCGTCGAGCGCTTTGGGCGCTTTCCGCATCGCAATGCGGTGCTTGGGCGGGAATCGACGGCGGAGGAAATCGCGTTTTTGCGCGAGCCAGGGTCGTCGTTTCAGTCGCGGCGGGCGAGGAAGCGGGCGCGCGGTAGTTAGCGGCGTGCCGCGCAGCGCCACCCGGCGTCAGGTTACCGACCATCAACCACAGCCGGCACCGTCGGCGTGCGCACAAAAACGCGCAACAACTCGTCGGTATCGCCGGGACGCGCGCCCGACCAGAAGAGCCGCCAGTCGCCCGTCGGTTGAAGTGCGTTGTTGCGGCGGCTTTCGACGATCAGCCATGTGCACTCGGTCGTGCGCGGGTTCGCGGTCGGCTGATGCTCGATGTCGGTGAAGTAGTCGAGCATCGGCGCCTCGGATTCGCCGAGCCCGACGCTCGCCATGCAATCGCCGTCGTTCCATTGCGCGCTCAGCGCGGCGCCGAGGTTCTCGAACACCGAGCGGTAGCTTTTCGCGTAGTCGAGCCACGGCAGCAGCAGCGTGCTCACGAGTCCCCACGCGACGATCGCGCCCGCGCACCAGCTCAGCACACCGCGCCATTTGCCCGCGTACTTGAAGGCGGGCAGTAACCATAGCCAGCCGAGCGTCATCACTAATGCCGCGGCGATCAGCGCGGGTTTCATCGGCAAGACCCAGTCGAGCGGCAGCCATCGGCCGAGCCGGTGCAGCGAAGCATGCGTGTTCGCCGGACTGCTCATGATCGACCACACGATCCACGCGAGCGCCGCCACGCTGCCGAACAGCACGCGGCTCGCCATGTCCCACACCACATGCAGACGCGGCGGCAGGCGCTCGACGCCTTGCATCGCCAGCAATGCGAGCGGCGCGATGAACGGCAGGATGTACAGCTCGCGGATCGTCGCCGAGCTTTGCAGCACGGCGAAGCCGACACCCGCGAAGATCGCCGGCAAGGCGACGCGCGGATCGCGCCAGCGCTGCCATGCGCCGCCGCCGAGCGCGGCCAGCACAAGCGGCGCGACTGGGAAGCCGACGCTTAGGACCGTGCGCAGCACGAACAGCCGGCTTTCGCTTTCGGAGCCGAGTTCGGCGACCGAAAAACCGAAAAAGCGGCCGACGTTGTTATCCCACAGCCAGACCTTGAAGAGCGCCTCGGAGCGCAGATAGAAGCAGATCGGCCAGATCAGCGCGAACGGCGTGCAGACGAGCGCCGCGACGCCGAGCGCGGCGGCGAAACTGCGGCTGCGGCACGCGCGGTAGAGCGCGAACACTGCGCAGACGGTCGCGCCGAAAACCAGCGGCACGAACAGGCCCTTGGCGAGAAACGATACGCCGACGCCCGCGCCGAACATCGCCGCGCCGCTCAGAATCGCGTGCCGGCGCTCGCGCGCGGCGTCGGCGGAAAGGCGCTCTTGATGGCCGTCGTAACGAAGATGCGCGAGCACGAGTTCGAACAATCCGCAGAAGCCGATCGCCGCGCCGGCCATCAACGCGACGTCGGTCATCATGTCGTGCACATGCTTGACGACGACGAGCGTGCCGCCGAACAGCGCCAGCGTGCCGATCACGCGCAGGTCGAACCAGCTCGGCGCATTCACCGCGCGGCGCGCGACGCGGGCCGTGTAGTAGACCGTCAGGCCCGCGAACAGCGCACTCGCGAGCCGCGCCGCGTCGTGCAAGGGCAGGTAGCGGCCGAACATCCACGCGAAGCTCGCGGCCACCCAGTCGTAGACAGGCGGTTTTTCGACGAACGGCTGCCCGGCGTTGGTCGGCACGACGAGATCGCCGGTGTCGAGCATGTGCTGGACGATGCCGAACGTGTACGTCTCGTCCTGTTTCCAGGGATCGTGTCCCAGGGTGCCGGGCAGCAGCCACGCGCAGAGGATGGCGAGGGCGATCAGGTACGTTAGCGGGCGTGAGGCGCTGAGCGTGTGCCAGCGCGGGGCGCGGCTGTTGCCGTTGCTGTTGCTGTCGTTTGAGTGGTCCGCAGGCGGTGAGCCGATGGTGGGTTCGTTGCCTGCGGCGGGTGCGTGAGGTTTGGAGGGCTTGGCTGGTCGGGCTGGGGCCGCGGCCTCGGCGGTCAGGGCTTGGGCCGTATTGGGACTGTTTGCGGCAAGGTCGGCCGAGCGCGCATGCTCGGCACTGTCGATGAGACCGGCCATGTGCGCTTGCGGCGCGTTGTCGATGAGGCTGGCCATGTGCGCCTGCTGTGCGCTGTCGATAACGCCGGCCACGCGCACTTGCGGCGAGCTATCGACAACGCTGGCCGGCGCGGACACCGCTGCCGCGGCGTTCCCGTTGCGCCACGGTGCGGAAGGTTTTTCTTGCATGAAACGAATCTCTGGTCGCGGTGCGCGGCAGCATCGCGCGCACGATGTTCTGGCTTGCGTCGCACGAGGCCGCGCGATTCCCGCGATTGTAGTCTCCGATTATTACGACCGATTACACGTGCGACGGCGCACGGATGCGGCGATTGCGCCTGCCGTGGCGGTGGATATAGCGGGCAGTGGAAGCAACGCGAGGCTTATCTAGGAGCGCCGCGTGAGCCGACGGACCGGAGAGCGGAAAGAGGGCGGAAGGGATGAGGAAGGAGCGCTTAACGGAGGCGGAGAAAAGCCGAATGCATTGCAGAAAGAGCGCCGAAGTAAGGCGAAAAAAAACCGGAAAGATTGCAACGAAACGCGGAAGAAATGCGGAACGAACGCGGAAGAACGAGGCGGAAGAACGAGGCGGAAGAACGAGGCGGAAGAACGAGGCGGAAGAACGAGGCGAAAGAACGAAGGCGAAAGAACGAAGGCGAAAGAACGAAGGCGAAAGAACGAAGGCGAAAGAACGAACGCCGAACAACAGCAGACCAACCCCCGCCGCCTAACGCCCCCCAGCGACATCCACAACCGCCCCAGTGACATACGACGCGGCGTCACTCAACAACCACACGATGGTCTCAGCCACTTCATCAGCCCGGCCCGGACGGCCCAATGGCGTCGCCGCGCCGAGTTGCGCCGCACGCTCGGGCTTGCCGCCGCTCGCGTGGATTTCGGTATCGATGAGCCCAGGCCGCACTGCATTGACACGCACGCCGCGCGGCCCGAGTTCCTTCGCGAGGCCGAGCGTCATCGTATCGACTGCGCCTTTGGAGCCTGCGTAGTCGACGTATTCGTTGGGCGAACCCAAACGCGCCGCCGCCGACGACACATTCACGATCACGCCGCCCACGCCGCCGCGATCCGTCGACATGCGCCGCGCGGCTTCGCGCGCGCACAGATAGGCGCCGAGCACGTTGACGTCGAACATGCGCGTGAGGCGTGCGAGATCCATATCGGCAAGCGGCATGGACGGCGCGACGATGCCCGCGTTGTTGACGAGCGCGTCGAGCCGGCCGAATTTCTGCACGACCGCGTCGAACATGGCGATGACGTCGGCTTCGTTTGCGACGTCGCCGGCAATCGGCAGCGCGCGTCCGCCGGCTCGCTCGACTTCAGCGACGGTTTCCTCGGCGGCCGCGAGATTCCGCGCGTAGTTCAGGCCCACCGACCAGCCGCGCGCGCCGAGCAAGCGCGCGGTCGCGCGGCCGATGCCGCGGCTGCCGCCGGTGATGAGAACGGTTTGAGTCATCGCAACCTCGACATGCCAAGTAGAGTGAGCGCTGGAAACGCAGCGGGACAAAACGCAGCGGGAAAAAACCCAACGAAAAGCGACGCAGAAAGCGAAGCTAAAAAACGAGAGCAAAGCCGAGAACGCACGGAGAAACCCGCGGCGCTCTCAGCCGCAAGCGCAGCCGCCCCCGCTCAAACCGCTTCCCGCTTAACCGCCCACTTATCCGCAACCGGCGGCTGATACCGTTGCAGCTTGCCGATCAGCGTGGCCGCATCGGAGTCGATCTGCAGGATATCGACATACGTCTGCCGCATGAAGCCTTCGTCCACCGTGTGCTGCAAGAGCTTCATCAACGGATCGTAAAAGCCGTCGATATTGAGCAGCGCCACCGGCTTGTGGTGGTAGCCGAGCTGCGCCCACGTGTAGACCTCGAAGAACTCTTCGAGCGTGCCCGCGCCGCCCGGCATCGCGACAAACGCATCCGAGAGATCGGCCATCATCTTCTTGCGATGATGCATGTCGGGCACGACGTGCAACTCCGTCAGGCCGTTATGACCGACTTCCTTGTTGACCAGCAGTTCGGGAATCACGCCGATCGCGCGGCCGCCTTCGGCCATCACCGTGTCGGCGATCTCGCCCATCAGCCCGACCTTGCCGCCGCCATACACAAGCGCCAGGTCGGCTTCGACCAGCGCGCGGCCGAACGCACGCGCGGCCTCTGCATACAACGGTTTGGCTCCATTCGCGGAGCCGCAATACACACACACCGACTTCATGAAAAACGTCCTATTCGTTGCGAGGCGCGGCGCCTTCCTTCGGCGGCAGATAGTCGTAGAACTCGCGTTTCTCGAGCTTGCCCGAAACGAGATCGTCGAAAATTTGCCGTGAGCGGCCGCGCAGATAAGGCGCCATCAACGACACGATCTGCACGCTCACCTGATGCAGTTCCGCGCGAATCGTCTCCTGCTCGTTGTATTTGCGCGGATTCATCACGAACTGATACGACAGCCAGTACGTTGCGATCACACCGATGTTCGTGGCGATCACCTGCAACTCGTCCGGCGTGGCGACCATTTCGCCGTCGGCCACGAGCTGATCGCAGAACTGGCTCGCAAAGCGCACCTTATGGCTGATGATCTGCTTGAAGTGCGTTTCGAGCGTGCGGTTGCGTGCGAGCAGATCGTTCAGATCGCGATACAGGAAGCGATAGCGCCACGTGAAATCGACCATGTACTGCAGATAGGACCACATTTCGTCGATGGTCGCGCGATGGTCGTCGGGAAAACGCAGACGCTTTTCGATCTCCTGCTCGAACTGGCTGAAGATGCTGTTGATGATGTCGTCTTTGTTGCGGAAGTGGTAGTACAGGTTGCCTGGACTGATTTCCATTTCCTCGGCGATCGTCGTCGTCGTGACGTTCGGCTCGCCGATTTCGTTGAACAGTTTCAACGACAGTTCGAGTATCCGTTCGCGCGTGCGGCGGGGAGGTTTGGCTTCCATGTCGTCCGGCCCTGGTTACGCCGGGTTGGGCGCGCGGCGGCGTGCCGCTGCTGTAGGTCCACCCGGACGCGGTTGCTGTTTTTTAAGACTGCCGGACGATTATAAACCGAGCGTTCGAATCTCTAGCGGGTACTCAGGGTTTCCATGAGCTTCACAGCCACGCTTTCACCCAATCAACGCCGAGCGGGCCGACGATCAGCCCCCACGTCATCACGCACATGCCGAGCGCGACCATCACCGCGGCGCTGCCCAGGTCTTTCGCGCGGCGCGACAGCTCGTGCCGTTCGAGCGAGATACGGTCGATGGCCGCTTCCACGCTCGAATTCAGCAACTCGACAATCAGCACGAGCAGCACCGAGCCGAGCAGCAACACGCGCGAGACGGGCTCAACCGGAACCAGCACGCCGCACGGCAGCAGAATCGCGGCCAGCGTCAGCTCCTGACGAAACGCGCTTTCCTCGCGGATCGCCACGCGAAAACCCGCGAGCGAGTTTTTCATCGCGTGCCACGCGCGCGTGAGGCCGCGATTGCCCTTGTACGGATTGAACGGCAGCGGCGCGAGCGGATCGTCGGGGCTGAGCGGCTCGTGCTGGATTTCGGCTGCGGCGTGTGAGCCGTGCCGGTTGATGCCGGCGTTTTCGTCGCCGTCGCCGTCAAGGCGGCTGTGGCGAGCGTGGCCTTCGTGGCCGCTCATGCGATGGGCTTCTGCATGGTTCATGACGGCGGACTCGCTAATGCTATCGAACGGCTCGACGCTCGCGGCTTCGTGGTCATCATGGTCGTCGCGGTCGTCGCGGTCGTCATGGTTGACGCGAGCGTCGTGAGCATCGCTGCCGGCGTGCGCGGCGCGCAGCGCGCCGTTCGCGGACGCGCGGCTTGCAGGAGAAGATCGGCTTCGCATGGACAACCCGGCGCGCCGCGTCACGCGGCTGCGCTTTCCTCGCGATACGACGCGCGCGGCAACGGCTTCAGATGCGCGGCGAATTGCTCGGAGGCCGCGGCCCACGAGAAGCGCTCGGCCCACGCGCGTGCATGCGCGCGGTCGATCTTCAGCGCTTCGAGACACGCTTCGCGCAGGTCTTCGTCCATCGCGCCGGCGCCGCCGTCGCCGAGTACGTCGATCGGGCCGGTGACCGGATACGCCGCTACCGGCGTGCCGCAGGCGAGCGCCTCGAGCAGCACCAGACCGAACGTATCGGTGCGGCTCGGGAACACGAATACATCGGCTGCCGCGTAGACTTTCGCGAGTTCAGCCTGCGACAGCACGCCGAGATAATTCGCTTGCGGATAGCGCGACTTCAGTTCCGCGAGCGCGGGGCCTTCGCCGGCAACCCACTTCGAGCCCGGCAAATCGAGCTTCAAGAATGCCTCGACGTTTTTCTCGACGGCCACACGCCCCACATACAGAAAGATCGGCCGCGCGGTGTTGAGCACCTTCGAGTCCATCGGATGAAAAATCTCGAGATCGACGCCGCGTGTCCACAGCACGACGTTCGTGAAGCCGAATTTCTCGAGGTCGTTCCTGACCACGGGCGTCGGCGCCATCACCGCGAGCGACGGCTTGTGGAACCAGTGCAGGAACTTGTACGTCGCGGCGAGCGGAATGCCGAAGCGCGCCTGCACATACTCGGGAAAGCGCGTGTGATAAGCGGTCGTGAACGGCAGCTTGTGCTGGATCGCGTAGGCGCGCGCGGCCATGCCGAGCGGACCTTCGGTGGCGATATGCAGCGCGTCCGGTGCGAACTCGCCGATACGCTGACGCAGCTTGCGGCGCGGCATCAGCGACAAGCGGATCTCGGGATACGTCGGGCAGGGGATCGTCCTGAATTCGAGCGGCGTCAGCAGATCGACGCGATGGCCGAGTTCGGTCAGCTCGCGCGTGGTGTTCTTGAGCGTGCGCACGACGCCGTTGACCTGCGGTTCCCATGCGTCGGTGACGATCATGATCTTCATCGGTTTGCTCCTCGGATGGTTCGTCGATTCGGCCCAGCGGACTGGAGAGCGGCGTTGCGTCAGGCAGTCGCCCGGGCTTTTTGCACGCCGGCTTGCGGGCTGCGCATCGCGGTCCAGTAGATCACCTTGAGTTCGCCTTCATAGGTTTCGACGAGCGCCGACAGGCTTTCGACCCAGTCGCCGTCGTTGCAATACAGCACGCCGTCGATGTCGCGAATCTCGGCTTTGTGGATGTGTCCGCAGACCACGCCGTCGCAGCCGCGGCGGCGCGCTTCGTCGGTCATCACGCGTTCGAACGACGAGATGAAGTTCACCGCGTTCTTGACCTGGTGCTTCAGGTATTGCGACAGCGACCAGTACGGAAAGCCGAGCCGGCTGCGGATCCGGTTGAACCAGCGGTTCAGGATCAGGATCATCGTGTAGAGCGTGTCGCCGAGATACGCGAGCCATTTCGCGTGCTGGATCACGCCGTCGAACAGATCGCCGTGGACGATCCACAGGCGCTTGCCGGCGAGCGTCGTGTGAAACGCCTCGCCGCGCACGTGGATGTCGCCGAACGCGAGGTCGCAGAACTGACGCGCGGCTTCGTCGTGATTGCCGGGCACGTAGATCACTTGCGTGCCTTTGCGCGCCTTGCGCAACACCTTCTGCACGACGTCGTTGTGCGCCTGCGGCCAGTACCAGCCTTTCTTCAACTGCCAGCCGTCGATGATGTCGCCCACCAGATACAGGTATTCCGACTCGTTATGGCGCAGGAAGTCGAGCAGATACGGCGCCTGGCAGCCGCTCGAGCCGAGGTGGATGTCCGACAGCCAGATCGTGCGGTAGCGGTGCGGCTCGGCGTGCTCGTCGTCGTGTTGCGGCGTCTCGGTGTCGATCGGCTGGGGCACGGCGGGCAGCGCGAAGCCGTGGCTAGGGCTGGATTCCGGACGGAACGCGACGGGGTCGACGCTCGGGCCGGTCTGGCGGAACAGGGAAGTCGCGGACGTTTTGGAGTCCATGGCTCACGCGTCGAGTTGCAGTGCCCGTATTGGGCCTACCACGCGTGACGGTGCCGTGACAGTCACGAGAAGTTCTTATTACTGCGGGAGCGATGGGAGGTGATGCGATGTGATGCGAGATCAGGCGATAGCGAAGCGTTTGCTTCGCGTGGTGGATGCGCGGTTCAGTGCGCGGTCGACTGCGCGACGCGCGCGTGCAATGTCTAGCGCGCGACTTCGATCACGCGCGTGCCGGCGAGCCGGTCATGCAGAAACTGGCGGCTCGCGCCGAGGCGCCCCGTGGCCGCCCACAGCACGAACCAGATTCCGGCGATCGCAAGAGTTTGCGGTAAGCGCAACCCGAGCAGCGGATGAAGCGCGAGCGGCGGCAGAAACCATAGCCACGCCAGCAGATAGCGCCCGACGGCGCGCCACGCGGAGAGCGGTGCGCCATTCGCTGTGACGACGCGCAGGCGCCAGGTTTTCATCGGCAGCGTCTGGCCGCCGTGGGTCCAGAACCAGACGAAATACAGACCGACGACGAACCCGATCCACGTCGCCATCACGTTGTGATGCGTGAGCCCGTTGCGCTGCTGCGTGAGCGTGCTGAACAGATACCCCGCGATAAACACGACGCCGAACAGCAGCAGCGCTTCGTAAAGCAGCGCGGCGAGGCGGCGGCGAACGCTCGGGGAATTGCCTGGTGAAGTGGACACGGCAACGGGCGAACTCGCGCTGGACGCGGTGCCCGAATCGGGATTGACGGTGGCGGAAGTGGCGCGCGATTCGGACACGGGCAGCGCCGCTTACGAACCGTTGAAGATGGACGGCGCTTCCGCCGGCGAAACCGGCAGCGGCGTGGCCGGCACGAAGCTGCCGGCCGCCGGAATGCCCGGCAGCGACGCCGGGCTCGGCAACGACGCGGCCGCAGCGGCCGCGCTGGCCGACGGCGTGCCGCTCGCGGCGCGCTCACGCGCATTGACCAGACGGTCGAGCCCCTTGATCTCGCTGCGGCCCGACGGCGGTGCGCTGACCACACTCGGACGCCGCTTATGCTCGCTTGCGGCGAGCCGCTGCTTCTGTTCCTCGGGCAGTTCCTGATACGCCTTCCACGCGTTCTGACGCGCTTCGCGCGGCAACTGCTTCGAGACCTGATAGTTCTCGCGTGCAACGCGCCGCTGATCGGGCGTCATGCGGACCCATTCGGTCATCCGGTCGTGCAGGCGTTTTTGCGCTTCCGGCGACAGCTTCGAGTAACGCGACGCGATTTTCAGCCACTTGCGCTTGCGCTCGTCGCTGAACGAATCCCACTGCGCCTCGAATGGCGCGAGCGCGATATGCTCGGCCGCGCTCAGGCGCGACCAGGCCATCGGGCTTTTACTGCCGGGCAGGCTCGGCAATTCGACGCCGAGCGTGGGTGCGGGCGCGGGCGCCACGCCGTTGCTGTTCGCAACGGGCGCGCCGGCGGGCGAGGGGCTCGGGTAGAAGCGCGGATACGTGGCGGCAAACGACACGAGCGCCGCTATCGCACATCCGAAAACAACGGCCAGACCGCGCTTGTAGCTCACCCGAACGATCTCCCGCTCAGTGGGCGCGCGAAAGATACGCGTTGAAGCCGTGGTCGAGATAGGCATTGAGCGGCAGGTCGTCGCTTAACATGGCGGCATCGATATCGGCGAGTTCGGCCGTGCGTTGCTGGTCTTCCCAGTAGGCAATGCCGACGAGGCTCACGACCAGCGCGGCGAGCGGCCACGCCAGCGCGAAGCGGCGCAGCGGCGAACGGCGGCGCTCTGGGCGTTGTTCATCCGGCAGACCGGACGGCACGCCCGCAAACGACGGGACGAACACCGGCGCGGCGGCGGTTTCGGGCTTCTTGCGGGCAAGCGCGGCACGGCGGGCGGCGGCCAGCCGGTCGACGGCGGCGGACGGAATGCCGGCCGCGTTTTCGTCGAGCGCGCGGCGCACCTGGCGGGCGAACTCGAGTTCTTTTGTTTCGAGGGAGCTCATAGCGTGATTCCTTTGGCCTTGAGCGCTTGCGCCAGCGTGTGGGTGGCCCGCGAGCAGTGCGTCTTCACACTGCCTTCGGAGCAGCCCATGGCGGCGGCAGTCTCGGCGACATCCATATCTTCCCAATAACGCATGAGAAACGCCTCCCGTTGACGTGCCGGCAACTTTTGGATCTCGTCGTCGATCATTTGCAAGACCTGTTCGCGCTCGAGTTTCTGCTCGTTGCTCTCGGCGCCGGCCGAGCCTTGCTGCGCCTCGAAGGTTTCCAGCGGATCGAATTCGTCGTCGTCGGCATTACCGAACGACGAAAACAGGCTCACCCACGTATTGCGCACTTTCGCACGACGGAAATAGTCGTGCATCGCATTCTGCAGAATACGCTGAAACAGCAGCGGAAGCTCGGCCGCGGGACGGTCGCCATATTTTTCGGCGAGCTTGATCATCGCGTCCTGCACGATATCCAGCGAGGCGTCGTCGTCCCGCACGGCGTAGACCGTCTGCTTGAATGCGCGCCTTTCGACGCCCGCCAGAAAGTCGGCGAGTTCCTTGTCTGATGCCATCCGTTTGGGGGTCGGCGCAGCGAGCGTGCGCGTAATCGGTCGAAAAATGTCGTAAAACCCGCGGATGCTAACAAATTTTTGCGCGAGCAGGGGCGAAACGTGGGACCGCCGCTGTCGTCGCGAGGCGGCGCGTCGGTCATTAAAGGGCGTCCCGGCGGGCGTTGGGGCAATATTTGCTTGACCGCGCGGACGTCTGCCGCTATCGTCGCTGGTTCGCAATATAAGTGACTTGTCTCATTGAGGTGTGGCCCAAGAAGCTCACCTGTCAACTGGACGCGCCGCTTGAACCCGAGCCACAAGCCCGGCAGAGAGCACCCGATCAATTTTTTGCCGAAAATTCGAAAGGTGAATCAAATGAATATGCCCAGCGCGGAATTCTCCACGTCGGATACCACTCCACAACACGAAGCTGACTCTATCGGCGCCACCGTGCTCATGAAGGCACTGGCCGACGAAGACGTCGAATTTGTTTGGGGCTATCCCGGCGGCTCGGTACTCTACATTTACGACGAGCTGTACAAGCAGGACAAGTTCGAGCACATCCTCGTGCGCCACGAACAGGCCGCGGTTCACGCCGCCGACGCGTATGCGCGTTCCACCGGCAAGGTCGGTGTGTGCCTCGTGACCTCCGGCCCCGGCGTCACCAATGCGGTGACCGGCATCGCCACCGCCTATATGGATTCGATCCCGATGGTCGTGATCAGCGGCCAGGTGCCGACTGCCGCGATCGGCCAGGATGCGTTCCAGGAGTGCGATACGGTCGGCATCACGCGTCCTTGCGTGAAGCACAACTTCCTCGTGAAGGACGTGCGCGACCTCGCCGCCACCGTCAAGAAAGCCTTCTACATTGCCCGTACCGGCCGTCCCGGCCCGGTGCTGATCGACATTCCGAAAGACGTGTCGAAAGCGCCTTGCCAGTACGAGCCGCTCAAGAGCGTGTCGCTGCGCTCGTACAACCCGGTCACGAAGGGCCACTCCGGCCAGATTCGCAAGGCCGTGTCGCTGCTGCTGTCGGCGAAGCGCCCGTACATCTACACCGGCGGCGGCATCATTCTCGCGGACGCATCGCGTGAGTTGAACCAGTTCGCCGATCTGCTCGGCTATCCCGTCACCAATACGTTGATGGGTCTGGGCGGCTACCGCGCGAGCGACAAGAAATTCCTCGGCATGCTCGGCATGCACGGCACGTACGAAGCCAACATGGCCATGCAGCACTGCGACGTGCTGATCGCCATCGGCGCGCGCTTCGACGACCGTGTGATCGGCGACCCGGCGCACTTCGCGTCGCGTCCGCGCAAGATCATCCATATCGACATCGATCCTTCTTCCATTTCCAAGCGCGTCAAGGTCGACATTCCTATCGTCGGCGACGTGAAGGAAGTGTTGAAGGAGCTGATCGAGCAGTTGCAAACAGCCGAGCATGGCCCGGACACCGCGGCGCTCGCCGACTGGTGGAAGGACATCGAAGCCTGGCGCGCGAAAGACTGCCTGAAGTTCGACCGCAAGAGCGACATCATCAAGCCGCAGTACGTGGTGGAAAAGGCGTGGGAACTGACTGACGGCAACGCGTTCGTCTGCTCCGACGTCGGCCAGCATCAGATGTGGGCGGCCCAGTTCTATCGCTTCAACAAGCCGCGCCGCTGGATCAACTCGGGCGGCCTGGGCACGATGGGCTTCGGCCTGCCGGCGGCGATGGGCGTGAAGATGGCGCACCCGGACGACGACGTGCTGTGCATCACGGGCGAAGGCTCCATTCAGATGTGCATTCAGGAGCTGTCCACCTGCAAGCAGTACGCCACGCCCGTGAAGATCATCTCGCTGAATAACCGCTATCTGGGCATGGTGCGCCAGTGGCAGCAGATCGAGTACAGCAAGCGCTATTCGCATTCGTACATGGACGCGCTGCCCGATTTCGTGAAGCTCGCCGAAGCGTACGGCCACGTCGGCATGCGTATCGAACGCACGGCCGACGTCGAGCCGGCGCTCAAGGAAGCGCTGCGCCTGAAAGATCGCACCGTGTTTCTCGACTTCCAGACCGACCCCACCGAAAACGTCTGGCCGATGGTCCAGGCCGGCAAGGGCATCACCGAGATGCTCATGGGTTCGGAAGATCTATAACGACGGTTTGTAGCGCCGGCTTCGTCACGAACGTCTTCAAAAAAGACGCAGTCGGACGAAGCGGCGCCGGACTGTTCGCAGACATCGACAAAACATCTGGAAGAAGCGAATCATGAGACACATTATTTCCGTCCTGCTCGAAAACGAACCGGGCGCGTTGTCGCGCGTCGTCGGTCTCTTCTCGGCACGCGGCTACAACATCGAAACCTTGACGGTGGCTCCGACCGAAGACCGTTCGCTGTCGCGCATGACCATCGTCTCCATTGGCTCGGACGACGTGATCGAACAGATCACGAAGCATCTGAACCGCCTGATCGAGGTGGTGAAAGTGGTCGACCTTACCGAGGGCGCCCACATCGAGCGCGAGCTGATGCTGATCAAGGTGAGGGCGGTCGGCAAGGAACGTGAAGAGATGAAGCGGATGTCGGATATTTTCCGCGGCCGCATCATCGACGTCACCGAAAAGACCTACACGATCGAACTGACGGGCGCGAGCGACAAGCTCGACGCCTTCATCGAAGGACTCGACTCCACGGCAATTCTCGAAACGGTCCGCACGGGCAGTTCGGGCATCGGCCGCGGCGAGCGCATTCTGAAGGTGTAACGCGCAGCGTCCGATCCTGGCCGGTGGCGCTCATCACTATCCGGCCTTGCAGCACAACATTCGCAGTATCTGAATCTCTCGAATCATCGAATTTAGCCAAGGAACCGACATGAAAGTTTTCTACGACAAGGACGCCGATCTCTCCCTCATCAAGGGCAAGCAGGTCACCATCATCGGCTATGGCTCGCAAGGCCATGCGCACGCGCTGAATCTGAAGGAAAGCGGCGTGAACATCACGGTCGGTCTGCGCAAGGGCGGCGCATCGTGGAGCAAGGCTGAGAATGCCGGCCTGCAAGTCAAGGAAGTGGCGGAAGCCGTGAAGGGCGCGGACGTCGTCATGATGCTGCTGCCGGACGAGCAGATCGCAGAAGTCTACGCAAAGGAAGTGCACGCAAACGCCAAGCAAGGCGCTGCGCTGGCATTCGCGCACGGCTTTAACGTGCACTACGGCCAGGTGATTCCGCGCGCCGACCTCGACGTCATCATGATCGCGCCGAAGGCGCCGGGCCACACGGTTCGCGGCACCTACTCGCAAGGCGGCGGCGTGCCCCACCTGATCGCGGTTGCGCAGGACAAGTCGGGCGCAGCACGTGACATCGCGCTGTCGTATGCTGCGGCGAACGGCGGCGGCCGTGCCGGCATCATCGAAACGAACTTCCGCGAAGAAACGGAAACCGACCTGTTCGGCGAACAGGCCGTGCTGTGCGGCGGTACGGTCGACCTGATCAAGGCCGGCTTCGAAACGCTGGTGGAAGCGGGCTACGCGCCGGAAATGGCGTACTTCGAATGCCTGCACGAACTGAAGCTGATCGTCGACCTGATCTACGAAGGCGGCATCGCGAACATGAACTACTCGATCTCGAACAACGCCGAATACGGCGAGTACGTGACGGGTCCGCGCATCGTGACGGCTGAAACGAAGAAGGCGATGAAGGCCGTGCTGACCGACATCCAGACGGGCGAGTACGCAAAGAGCTTCATCATCGAGAACAAGGCCGGCGCACCGACGCTGCAATCGCGCCGCCGTCTGACGGCCGAGCACCAGATCGAGCAGGTCGGCTCGAAGCTGCGCGCCATGATGCCGTGGATCGCGAAGAACAAGCTGGTCGACCAATCGAAGAACTAAGAAGTCCGTTTTATCGCCTGAAACCGGCGCGGCGCATCGCCGCATGCGCCGGTCATGCAAAAAGCCGCCCGAGGGTGCTGAACCCCGGGCGGCTTTTGCTATCCTACGGTTTTACGTGCGACACGCACGCTCGTGTCCGTCAGCCCCACGTTACGGGGCATCGACTAGAGGGTTATTGAGGAAGGTCTCGACTGGACTCACCATGCCCTCCGCAGGCGGTTCCCTTGTGAGCCGCACTTTAAGAAGTAGATGTGTCCTTCGGGGCACACCTTAGTAGTGAACACGGGACACGGTGCAGTCTGCCGTCAACCGTATTGCATTGACCTGATTACCGTCAGGTCCCGCCCAGTCAGCGGCTTCATCTCCGCCGACAGGGCGGGGTGATGTGTGCAATTCCCGCGCCCTCGGGCAACGGAGTCGCTGAACGATACGAGCGAAAGCTCGGCGTGTCATTGTTCGGCCTCGCTGGCTGCATTGGCGAGGGTAGTGAACCTGCTGTACGACCAGCAGTAGCCTAAGAAGACATGCGTCACTGGCAACGGTGAGGTGTGAAGCTCTTCCAACAATGTACCCCCCGGAAGTTCGGGCGGACGGTCGTTGTGAAACGACCATCTGGAAACTCCAAGCAGCAACGGGGTTGAGGGGCTAGGCTGGCTGATACGGTTAACACAAGTGAACTGCTGATAAACCTCGTAAGTAGGACGGTGCCAAAGCTGCTGATAGGCATCAACCAAAAGGTGTGCGGTCGGATAGCTCGCTGTAAATTCGGGCTACGTCGTCTTCGGACCGCCGGGGAATAGGCAGAACCTAAGTCGGTCGTGTGACATGCCGGGAACGTGGTAAGCCTGTATGGTTGCCGGCGCAGTTAGGCTGGCAGGCGGACCGTGAGGAACGCTGTTGATTGTGCAGGTAGAGGACGACGGAAAAAGCGAAGGCCGGGCTGTAATGGTCCGGATAGAGGTTGAGACATTACCTCACGCGAAAGCGGGCAGACTTCCGTCTGGTCTACCGTCGCAAGACGGCTGACTGACCTTTAGCTGGAACTGGTGATTGCTGGCGGCTTCTTAGTCGTCAGTGTTTGTTGTTTACCCCCTTGCGGGAGCAGATCGCTCCCGCAAGGGGTGATCTGTTCTCCGCTCGGGATTCACTTCTTCGAGTAGGAGAGCAGCATGAGAGTGTCTATCCGAGAGGATGGATCTGCGCTTTCCCACGCGCCGGACAACTGGTACGCCGTAGATTGGCGACGGGTTGAACGGAACGTGAGAGGGATGCAGATACGAATTGCGAAGGCGACGCGGGAAAGTGACTGGCGCAGGGTGAAAGCCCTGCAAAGGATGCTGACCCGCACGTTGTCCGCGAAGCTGTATGCGGTACGACGTGTTACGCAGAACCAGGGTGCGCGAACGGCGGGAGTCGATCGCGAACTGTGGGATTCACCTGAGAGCCGATGGGAAGCTATCGGCAGGTTGAAACGGCGCGGATATAAGCCTCTGCCATTACGGAGAGTCTTTATCCCCAAGGCCAATGGGAAAGAACGCCCTCTGGGCATTCCAACCATGCGGGACAGGGCGATGCAGGCCTTGTATCTGCTGGCCTTGGAGCCGGTGTCGGAATCGACGAGCGACCCGAACTCGTATGGGTTCAGGTTAAACCGCTCGACGGCTGACGCCATGTCGCAGATCTTCGTTGCCATGTCCCAAAAGGGTTCAGCCCGATGGGTATTGGAGGCGGACATCAAAGGCTGCTTTGACCATATCAACCATGAATGGCTGGAAAACCATGTCCCGATGGACAAGGAGATCCTCCGGAAATGGTTGAAGGCTGGCCTGATTTATAAAGGCCAGCTACAGGCGACTGAGGCTGGTACGCCGCAGGGAGGGATCATCTCCCCGACGTTGGCGAACGTGACGTTGAACGGGCTGGAGCGTGAACTGATTGCGCACCTCGGTGCGAAATTCGGAATCGCAAAGGCCAAGAAGCTGAAAGTGAATGTGGTGCGGTACGCGGATGACTTCGTGATTACTGGCGACTCGCAAGAGGTGCTGGAGCAGGAAGTTTGGCCTTGGGTGGAAGCATTCCTTGCCGGTAGAGGATTGCAACTCTCCGAGGAGAAAACACGGATCACGCACATTGACACAGGCTTTGATTTCCTTGGGTGGAATTTCCGAAGGTACTCGGGAACGCTACTTATCAAGCCGAGCAAAAAGAACGCGCGAGCGTTCTATCGCAAGGTGGCGGAAACGATCAACGGTAACAAGACGGTGAAGCAGGCGAGTCTGATCCGGCTGCTGAACCCGATGCTACGAGGCTGGGCGCGGTATCACAGTCCCGTAGTAGCCAAAGAGGCGTACAGCCGCATGGAGTCTTTGATTTTCCGGAGACTCTGGCGGTGGTCTAAGAGGCGGCACCCGAGCAAGAGTGCCGACTGGGTGAGAAAGAAGTACTTTCACTCAGAGGGCAGCCGACACTGGGTGTTTGCTGTTCCAGTGGTTCGTGAAGCAGGAAAGGGGTTACTTGAGCTGTACCAGATCAGCGGTACTGAAATCAGGCGACACAGAAAGGTCAAAGGGGCGTTCAACCCATTTGACCCAGAGTGGGAGCAATACGGCGAGCAGTTGCGCGAGGCACGCATGGAACATTCGATGCGACACCGGCGACAATGGGTCTCGTTGTACATGTCACAGAGCGGGTTGTGTGCGCACTGTAGATGCGCTCTGACGAAGGAAACCGGTTGGCATGACCATCATCTGGAGTATCGGATGCATGGTGGATCGGATGCTCTTTCGAACAGGGTTTTGCTTCACCCGGACTGCCACCGGCAAGTGCACGCAGGTAAAATTGCAGTAACTAAGCCGGCCCGGGACTAACCCCGGGCTTTGTTTGTAGATTTGAGCCGTATGCGGGGAAACTCGCACGTACGGTTCTTAGGGGGCTCCTCTTCCGCGAGGAAGGGGGGCTACCCTCCAAAAATACTGAAGCCATCCATGAATTACCCACATCCGATCATCGCGCGAGAAGGCTGGCCGTTTATCGCCATCGCGGCCGTTGTTGCCTTACTGGTTCACGCTTTCGCGGGGTTCGGCTTTGCTTGGATCTTCTGGCTGATCCTGATCTTCGTCGTGCAGTTCTTCCGCGATCCGGCGCGCCCGATTCCGACGCAGGCCAATGCCGTGCTGTGTCCCGCGGACGGCCGCATCGTCGCAGTGGAAACCGCGCACGATCCGTATGCCAATCGTGAAGCGCTGAAAATCAGCGTGTTCATGAACGTATTCAACGTGCATTCGCAGCGCTCGCCCGTGGACGGCGCGATCTCGAAGGTCGAATATTTCCCCGGCGCGTATCTGAACGCCGCGGTGGACAAGGCCTCGCTCGAAAACGAGCGCAATGCGATCGTGATCGAAATGGCCGGCGGGCAAACGGTGACGTCCGTGCAGATTGCCGGTTTGATCGCGCGGCGTATTCTTTGCTACGTCCGTGCAGGCGAGCCGCTTACGCGCGGTCAACGGTATGGCTTTATCCGCTTCGGCTCGCGTGTCGACGTTTATTTGCCGGTGGGCAGCCGTCCGCGTGTGTCGATCGGCGAGAAGGTGTCGGCGTCGTCCACGATTCTCGCTGACCTGTAAAGCGGCACAAAGGAGATTGTCCGAATGGCCGCATTCAAACCGCGCCGACCGCGCAACAGTGGACCGCTGCCGCGTCCGTTCCGTCGCAACAAGCCGATCGTCGCGGAGTCGCCGGCGGTGGACAGCCGGCGCGCGCAGCGTCAGCAATTCCTGAGAAAGCGCGGCATTTATCTGCTGCCGAACGCGTTCACCACGGCCGCGCTGTTCTGCGGTTTCTTCGCCGTCGTGCAGGCCATGAACGTGCGCTTCGAAATCGCGGCCATCGCGATCTTCGTGGCCATGGTGCTCGACGGCATGGACGGCCGCGTCGCCCGTATGACGCATACGCAAAGCGCATTCGGCGAGCAGTTCGACAGTCTGTCCGACATGGTGTCGTTCGGCGTCGCGCCGGCGCTCGTCATGTATGAGTGGATTCTGAAAGACCTCGGCCGATGGGGCTGGCTCGCGGCGTTCGTCTATTGCTCGGGCGCGGCGTTGCGCCTCGCGCGCTTCAACACGAACATCGGCGTGGTCGACAAGCGGTTCTTCCAGGGCATGCCGAGCCCGGCGGCGGCGGCGCTGATTGCGGGCTTCGTGTGGCTCGCCACCGACAACCGCGTGCCGCTCAAGCTCGTCTGGCTGCCGTGGGTCGCGTTCGTGCTGACCATCTATGCGGGCGTGACCATGGTCTCGAACGCGCCGTTCTATAGCGGCAAGGCGCTCGACGTGCGGCATCGCGTGCCGTTCGGCGTGATTCTGCTCGTGGTGGTCGCGTTCGTGCTGGTTTCGTCCGATCCGCCGCTGATGCTGTTCGGCCTGTTCGTGCTGTACGGTTTGTCCGGCTATGTGTTCTGGGGTTACCAGGTGCTGCGTGGCCGGGGCAATCCCGCTCGTTCGGTCGCGCACGACAGGTAGCCGGCCGCCTCGCGCGCGTGTCGCTCGAAGCTTGTGCTGCATGAGAGAACGGCGTCCTTCGGGGCGCCGTTTGTTCTTTGGCAAGCCACCATTGCGATGCTGTCCGCGGACACCGGCGAGGCGCTTGCCAGCCGCGCCTGGCGTGAATTGCACGGCGGGTGGAATGCCGCTATAGTCGTTGGATGACTGTGCCGGCGATGCTTTCTTCCGCAGCAACGGCGCGAGGCCAGGCGGTTCGGCGAATGGCAGTGCAGTGCGCGCCGAGCGTAATGCAAGCCGCAGTTTGAATCGCAGAATAAAGCCAGCTTGACCGTGCATGCGCCGTGTATCGACGCGCCAACCGCTAGAGTCGCGGCTCGCGGTCTGCGGTCCGGTCGAGTGCCTCGGAGCCCTAACGGCGACCGCATCCATTCCAATATCCGACTCCCACAATCGAACGACTCCGCAGGAGACTCCTCATGTCCGACAAACTGATCATATTCGACACTACGCTGCGTGACGGCGAACAATCGCCTGGCGCATCGATGACGAAAGAAGAAAAAATCCGCATCGCCAAGCAACTCGAGCGGATGAAAGTGGATGTGATCGAGGCAGGCTTCGCGGCGAGTTCGAACGGCGACTTCGACTCGATCCAGACCATCGCCGGGTTGATCAAGGAGAGCACCGTCTGCTCGCTCGCCCGCGCGAACGACAAGGACATCCAGCGCGCGGCCGACGCGCTCAAGCCCGCCGAGCGTTTCCGCATTCACACGTTTATCGCGACGTCGCCGTTGCACATGGAAAAGAAGCTGCGCATGACGCCCGATCAGGTGTTCGAGCAAGCGAAGCTTGCCGTGCGCTTCGCACGCAAATTCACGGACGACGTGGAGTTTTCGCCGGAAGACGGCAGCCGCTCGGACATGGACTTCCTGTGCCGCGTGCTCGAAGCGGTGATTGCGGAAGGCGCAACCACCATCAATATCGCCGATACGGTCGGTTACGGCGTGCCGGAGCTGTACGGCAATCTCGTCAAGACGCTGCGCGAGCGCATTCCGAACTCGCACAAGGCGGTGTTCTCGGTGCATTGTCATAACGACCTCGGTATGGCGGTCGCCAATTCGCTCGCGGGCGTGCAGATCGGCGGCGCGCGTCAGGTCGAGTGCACGATCAATGGTCTCGGCGAGCGGGCGGGCAATACGTCGCTCGAGGAAATCGTGATGGCCGTGAAAACGCGCAAGGATTATTTCGGGCTCGAACTCGGCCTGGATACGACGCAGATCGTGCCGGCTTCCAAGCTGGTGTCGCAAATCACCGGTTTCGTCGTGCAGCCGAACAAGGCCGTGGTCGGCGCAAACGCGTTCGCGCACGCGTCGGGCATCCACCAGGACGGCGTGCTGAAGGCGCGCGACACCTACGAAATCATGCGCGCGGAAGACGTGGGCTGGAGTGCGAACAAGATCGTGCTCGGCAAATTGTCGGGCCGCAATGCGTTCAAGCAGCGTCTGCAGGAACTGGGTATCGCGCTCGACAGCGAAGCGGAACTCAACACGGCATTCGCACGCTTCAAGGAACTCGCGGACCGCAAGTCGGAGATTTTCGACGAGGACATCATTGCGATCGTCACCGAGGAATCGGCTGAGGCGCAGCAGAAAGAGCACTACAAGTTCGTGTCGCTGTCGCAGCATTCGGAGACCGGCGAGCAGCCGCACGCGAAAATCGTGTTCGCGGTGGACGGCAAGGAGATCACCGGCGAGGCGCGCGGCAACGGTCCCGTGGACGCCACGCTCAACGCAATCGAAACCGAAGTCGGCAGCGGTTCGGAGTTGCTGCTTTACTCGGTGAACGCGATCACCACCGGCACGCAGGCGCAGGGCGAAGTGACGGTGCGGCTTTCGAAGAGCGGGCGTATCGTCAATGGCGTCGGCACCGATCCGGACATCGTGGCTGCGTCGGCGAAGGCGTATATCTCGGCGCTCAACAAACTGCATTCGAACTCGGACAAGCTGAATCCGCAGCGGTCGGAGTGAGCTCGCACGGAGCGCTTGTCGATAGATAGAAAGATGAAGCCCCGCGCCTCGAATGGGCGCGGGGCTTTTTTGATGCGGCGTGCGCGTGCCGCTCGCACGCCGCCGTCTCCCCACGTTACTCCGTGGCCGGGCGCCGCATCGACCAGCCGCGCGCCGCGCGCGCCTGCGCGCGCACCTGATGCCGCACTTCGACGGAAATGCCGCGGCGAGGCGCATCCTCGACGAAGCTGTCGAGCAGCTCACGCACGTCGTGATCGACGAAATCCGCGCGCGTCGCATCGACGATCAGCGTGGCGCCGTCGGGAATCTGCTGCAGGTAGTGTTTGAGCGGCACTTTGCCGAGAAACGACACGTCCTTGCGGAACGACAGCAGAAAATGATCGCCGTGTTGCGCGAGCACGATCGGGCGGCGCAGATTCGCATACAGCGCGAGCAGCACGCTGCACAGAATGCCGAGCACGATGCCGATCAGCAGGTCGGTCGCGAGCACGCCGACCAGCGTGACGATAAACGGTGCGAAGGGCGCGAACCCTTGCTTCGCGACCGCGACGAACAGCGACGGCTTGGCGAGCTTCACGCCCGTGAAAATAAGAATGGCCGCGAGACAGGCGAGCGGAATCAGGTTGATGACGCTCGTCAACGCAAACACGCTGACCAGCAGCAGTACGCCGTGAATGATCGCCGACAGACGGCTTTGCGCGCCGGCATGCACGTTCGCGGAACTGCGCACGATCACTGCGGTGATCGGCAGCCCGCCGATCGCACCCGCAATCAGATTGCCCACGCCTTGTGCCTTGAGCTCGCGATCCGGCGGCGCGGGACGGCGTTCGGGGTCGATCTGCTCGACCGCCTCGAGGCTCAGCAAGGTTTCGAGACTGGCGACGATGGCGAGCGTGATCGCGACGCGCCACACGTCCGGATTGACGAGCTGCGCGAAATGCGGCCCGAAATCGGCCCACTCGAGCGCGACGCTCAAGGCCGCGAACGATTCGAGCGACGGCAACGCCACGCGATGCTCGGCGGCCGGCGCGAGCGATGGCGCGAGCATCGTCAGCAGCAACGTTGCGCCGATCCCGAGCAGGACGACCGCAAGCGGCGCGGGCACGATGCGCACCAGCGCGAAGCGGCGCATGGGCCGTGTTTCCCAGGCCATCAGGATCGCGAGCGATAGCAGCGTGATGATGCACGCGACCAGCGACACCGCGCCGAACGGCGCCATGATCGTGCCGCCTGCTGGCGCGGCGCCCGGCGCTTGGCCGTTGACGAGCCCAAGTGCGAGCGGGAACTGCTTGACGATCAGCAGGATACCGATCGCGGCAAGCATGCCCTTGATGACCGGCGACGGCACATACGCGGCAAAGCGCCCCGCCTTCAGCACGCCGAAGCCGAACTGGATCGCGCCGGACAACAGCACGGCCGCGAGAAACGCGGAAAAGCTGCCGAGCTGCGCGATTCCGTCGACGACGATCACGACGAGACCCGCCGCCGGTCCGCTCACGCTCAGGCGCGAGCCGCTCAGAACCGCGACGACCAGCCCGCCGACGATGCCCGAGACGAGCCCGGCAAACGGCTCGACGCCCGACGCGTTCGCAATGCCGAGGCATAGCGGTAGAGCCACCAGAAAAACGACGATGCCCGCAAGCATGTCGCGCTGAAATGTCGAAAAAAAAGCTCGAAGATTCATGGTGTCGGTGCAGAAATAGGTGAGGCCTGGTAAGAGGCGAAGGCTGAACCGGATAGGCATGCGCGCGGCGGCGGCACGGACGCGTGCCACGCTTGCGCTGCGCGCTACGCGCTACGCGCTACGCCGCGCTGTGGGCGGCTGTCTCGCAGGTCATCGCGTCGTCGGCCTCGTAGCCCGACGTGAGCACTTTGAGGCGTCCGTCTTCCAGCGCGAAGATCCAGCCGTGCACAAGCGGCGCCTGCTCCGCGTCGCGCACGATCGGATTCGCGCGAAGCTGGCGCACCTGTTCGAGCACGTTCAGTTCGGCCAGGCGGTCGACGCGCTCACGTTCGCTTGCGCGCGCGTCCAGTTCGTCGTGATGGGTCCTCGCGAGCGAGCAGAGCGGCGCGATGCGGCGGTTCACATGCGGCAGGCTCGGATCGGGCGGCAGCAGCGACGCACGCACGCCGCCGCAGCCGTAATGTCCGCAGACGATCACGTGAGCGACCTTCAGCACGCGCACCGCGTATTCGAGAACGCTGGCGGAGTTGTCGTCGTCGGGATTGAAGAGGTTGGCGATATTGCGATGGACGAACAGGTCGCCCGGCTCGCAATGCGTGATGGTTTCGGCGGGCACGCGGCTGTCCGAGCAGCCGATCCACAGCACATGCGGATTCTGACCGCGCGCCAGTTCACGGAAGAACCCGGGGTTGCGCTCGGCGGTGTCGTGTGCCCATGCGACGTTGGCGACGAGAAGGCGTTTAGGACGATTCATCGATAGCGGCTCCAAAAAGGGGCGCATCGTCCGGTGCAGGAATCACGGCCGTGCCGTGTGGTCGCGCTCGTCGTTGGGCAGATCGACCAGCACCGGTTCAATGCTTACAAAAGCCTTTCTAACAAAAAATTAATCGTCTGTGTGTGAAATAAAATTCGTCGTGATGCGAAATAAATAAAAAAAAGCCGCTTGGGTGAGCGGCTTTTGGAGATTCGTGCGTAGTGAATGACAGCGCGGGCTAGAACAGGTTCCGGCGATCTGGATCGTGCAGCGGATCGGGCGTTTTCTGCGTGAGACGCAGCACACCCTGGTCGTCGAAATAGAAGCTGAACATCATGTACCAGTAGTTGTCCTCGAGATAGCGATAGGTCCAGACCTCGCGCTTCATCAACGGGAAGTAGGACGTTTCGACCGGGCGGCCGAAATTCACCAGCACCTCGCCCCTCGTCCATTTGCCGACTTCGGCGCGGTAGAACTCGTTCGGCTGCAAAACCTGGCGCACATTGACGATCTTGCCGGACGCGTCGATGTCGGCCGCGGTGGTGGTTTCGCCCATCGGCTGCGTGGGCCACATCAGCCGCTTGCCGCCGTTCGGCAGGTCGTAGCTTTCGCGCGGCGGGCCGAGGCGCGCGACGATCGTCGATTCATCCGCGCCGGCCTGATATTGCTGCCAGGGCTGCGCGCAGCCGGCGAGCGCGAGCACGCTCAGGCAGACGAGCGCCGCGCGGCGCACGCGCCCGCGCACGTCAGCGGGCGCCCCGGTCGAGGCCGCCTTGCGGTGATGGCGGTTGAACATGAATTCCTCCAATGGCTTGAGTGGCGGTTTTTCTTGTCGATACAGAACATTTTGACACGCGGCGCCGGGAACATGTGCCCGCCCGCGCGCCGGTTGGCCGGCTTGCACGATAACGGCTCGCGCGGCTTGCTTATTCCATCGCGCGCGCCCTATGATCCGCGCTTTGACGAATCAGACGGACGCGGACGATGGCGAACTGGCACAGCAAGACGGCGGCGGTATCGGTGGCAATGTCGGTGGCAATGTCGGTGGCGATGGCGGCGATCTCGGCGATGTCGGCAACTTGCGCCGTCGCGGCCGAAACCGCGCCCAGGCCAGCCGGCGCGCCGATCCAGCTCGCGTTGATCGAGGGCATGTCCGGTCCGTTCGCGAACGCCGGCGCGGCCGTGGAGCGCAATCTGCGCTTTGGCGTCGAGCAGGTCAACGCGCGCGGCGGCGTGAAGCTCGCCGACGGCGCGCATCCGTTGGAACTCGTCGTGCTCGACAGCAAGGGCGGCACCGAAGAGGCACTCACGCAACTGCGCGCGGCGGCGGATCGTCACATCGGCTACATCCTGCAGGGCAACAGCTCGGCGGTGGCGGCGGCGCTCATCGGCGCGATCGACAAGCAGAACAGCCGCGAGCCGGGCAACCGCGAGCTGTTCCTCAATTATTCCGCCGACGACCCCGCGCTGACCAACGCCAACTGCAGTTTCTGGCACTTCCGCTTCGACGCGCACGCGGGCATGCGCATGGACGCGCTCGCCGACGTGATCCAGCGCGACATGGCCGTGAAGAAGGTGTATCTGCTGAACCAGGACTACAGCTTCGGCCATGACGTCAGCAGCCTCGCGCGTTCCGCGCTGCGAGCGAAGCGCCCGGACATCGCCGTGGTCGGCGACGAATTCCATCCGATTGGCCGCGTCAAGGACTTCGCGCCGTACGTCGCGAAAATGCGCGCGAGCGGCGCGGACGCGGTGATCACCGGCAACTGGGGCAACGACCTGACGCTGCTCGTGAAGGCGGCGCGCGAACAAGGTTTCGATGCGAAGTTCTACACGTTCTACGGCAACAGTCTCGGCGCGCCGGCGGCGCTCGGCGAGGCGGGCGTGGGACGCGTGATCGCCGTGGCCGACTGGCATCCGAACGCGGGCGGCGCGGCCTCTGATGCGTGGTACGAAGCGTTCCGCGCGCGTTTCCCGGCCGCGCAGGACGACTACCCGGTGTTGCGCATGCCGCTGATGATCGAAACGCTCGCCGCCGCGATGAACCGCGCGCAGAGCGCCGATCCGACGGCGGTTGCGCGGGCGCTCGAAGGCATCCGGTTCGACAACGGCTTTCACGCGTCGTGGATGAGGGCGGACGATCATCAACTGATCCAGCCCCTGTACGTGATGGAGATGGATAAAGCCGGCACGCGCGGCGTGCATTTCGATAACGAAGGCTCGGGTTTCGGGTTTCGCACGGTGCTCGCGTTGCCGGCGGAACGCACGGTGCCGCCGACCGTCTGCAAGATGAAAAGGCCGTGAGCGGCGAGAGTGGCCAGATCGGCCGCTGCGCTGCGTCGTCGCGAGGCCGTCTGGAACCGCCATTGAGCCCGGCGCTGCGGGATTCGCGGCGGGATCGCACTGTGCTACAATACGCGTCCCGTTGCGGTGCTGGACGTCGGCAAGCTCTCCAAAAGAGCGCTTTGCGGCGCCGGTTGCACGGGTAACCCACGGCACGGCCTTTCTTCCGTGACCGCCTGTCTAGTTCTCAAGGAAATCGACATGTCCGCAGTTGATACAAGCAAGAAGTCCGAAGTCGTCGCGCAATTCGCACGCGCAGCTAACGACACCGGCTCCCCCGAAGTTCAGGTCGCGCTGCTCACGACCCGCATCAACGAACTGACCGTTCACTTCAAGGCACACGCGAAAGATCACCACAGCCGCCGCGGTCTGCTGCGCATGGTGAGCCGCCGTCGCAAGCTGCTCGACTACCTGAAGGGTAAGGACGCGGATCGTTACCGCGCACTGATCGAGAAGCTGGGTCTGCGTAAGTAATCGGCCAGTCGTTCAGCAAGATGCCTGTGTCAGTTCCGCTGATGCAGGCATTTTGTTTTTGCACGGTGCGCTTCGTGTGACGCGCACTGCCTGAATTCCTCGGCGGCGTGCTGGTTCGCGCGGCGGGGCAGGAAGCGGTAAATGCAGTAATAAGCACGACAAATGCAGTAGAAAAGCAGCAGTAGAGCAAGCAGAAGAAGCAGAAATAGAAACATGGCCGGGCTTCAGGGCGGAGCTTTGTGTCATTCCAGCGGTTCGCGCGCGTTCGCCATGCAGGCGGCGCGGCGCGTGGCTCTCTGGAATGGCATAACACACCTCTTCCCATGCGGCGCCGGTTCTGGCGTTGCCGCGCCGCTTCTGGTCCGCGCGGCATTACGATGAGGAAAAGCAATGACTATGTTCAGCAAGATCGTCAAAGAATTTAAGTGGGGACAACATAACGTTCGCCTGGAAACCGGCGAAATCGCTCGCCAGGCGAGCGGCGCGGTGATCGTCGACGTCGAAGACACCGTTATCCTGGCGACCGTGGTCGGCGCCAAGACCGCCAAGCCGGGCCAGGACTTCTTCCCGCTGACCGTCGACTATCTCGAGAAGACTTACGCCGCCGGCAAGATTCCGGGCGGTTTCTTCCGCCGCGAAGGCCGTCCGTCGGAAGGCGAAACGCTGATCTCGCGCCTGATCGACCGTCCGCTGCGTCCGCTGTTCCCGGAAGGCTTCTACAACGAAGTGCAGGTCGTGATTCACGTCCTGTCGCTGAATCCGGACGTTCCCGCTGACATTCCCGCGCTGATCGGCGCGTCGGCGGCACTCGCCGTGTCCGGTCTGCCGTTCAACGGCCCGGTCGGCGCAGCGCGCGTGGCTTACATCAACAACGAATACGTGCTGAACCCGACGCGTCCGCAAATGAAGGAATCGGCGCTCGACCTGATCGTCGCCGGTACGGAACGCGCGGTGCTGATGGTGGAATCCGAAGCGCAGCAACTGAGCGAAGAGGTGATGCTCGGCGGTGTGGTGTTCGGCCACGAGCAAATGCAGATCGCGATCGACGCGATCCACGATCTGGTCCGTGAAGGCGGCAAGCCGGAATGGGATTGGCAGCCGGCGGCGAAGAACGAGCCGCTGATCGCACGCGTGACGGAACTGGCGCAAGCCGAACTGCTCGCGGCTTACCAGATCCGCGACAAGCAGGCACGTTCGAGCAAGCTGAAGGAAGTCTACGCAGCCGTTTCGGCGAAGCTGGAAGAAGAAGCCGCGGCAAGCGGCACCGTGGCGGCCGACAAGGCAACGGTCGGCAATGTGCTGTTCGACATCGAAGCGAAGATCGTCCGTACGCAGATCCTGAACGGCGAACCGCGTATCGACGGCCGCGACACGCGCACCGTGCGCCCGATCGAAATCCGTACCGGCGTGCTGCCGCGTACGCACGGTTCGGCGCTGTTCACGCGCGGCGAGACGCAGGCGCTGGTGGTGGCCACGCTCGGCACGAAGGGCGACGAGCAGAACATCGACGCACTCGAAGGCGAGTACCGCGAGCGCTTCATGCTCCACTACAACATGCCGCCGTTCGCGACCGGCGAAACGGGCCGCGTCGGTTCGCCGAAGCGCCGTGAAATCGGTCACGGCCGTCTCGCCAAGCGCGCGCTGGCCGCCTGCCTGCCGAGCGCCGACGAATTCGGCTACTCGATTCGCGTCGTGTCGGAAATCACGGAATCGAACGGTTCGTCGTCAATGGCTTCAGTGTGCGGCGGCTGCCTCGCGCTGATGGACGCCGGCGTGCCGATGAAGGCGCACGTCGCCGGCATCGCGATGGGCCTGATTCTCGAAGGCAACAAGTTTGCCGTGCTGACCGACATTCTCGGCGACGAAGATCACCTCGGCGACATGGACTTCAAGGTGGCGGGCACGGAACAAGGCGTGACCGCGCTGCAGATGGACATCAAGATCCAGGGCATCACGAAGGAAATCATGCAGGTCGCTCTCGCGCAAGCGAAGGAAGGCCGCATGCATATTCTCGGCAAGATGACGTCGGCCGTGTCGGGTGCTAACACGCAACTGTCCGAGTTCGCGCCGCGCATGATCACCATCAAGATCAATCCGGAAAAGATCCGCGACGTGATCGGCAAGGGCGGTTCGGTGATCCGCGCGCTGACGGAAGAAACCGGCACGACGATCGATATTTCCGACGACGGCGTCGTGACCATCGCCAGCACCAGCAGCGAAGGCATGGCCGAAGCGAAGAAGCGTATCGAGAACATCACGCTCGAAGTCGAAGTGGGCCAGGTGTACGAAGGCACGGTGCTGAAGCTGCTGGATTTCGGCGCGATTGTGAACATTCTGCCGGGCAAGGACGGTCTGTTGCATATCTCCGAGATCGCGAACGAGCGCATCAAGGACATCAACGACTACCTGAAGGACGGCCAGCAAGTGAAGGTCAAGGTCATCCAGACGGACGAGAAGGGTCGTGTGCGTTTGTCGGCGAAGGCGTTGCTGAACGACGGCGCGTCGAGCGCGCCGCAAGGCGAACCGACGCCGCAGTAAAGCGGTAGCGGGACAACGGCCGGCAGCGCGAATGCGCGCCGGCCGTTTTTCATGGTGGACAGGGTGGATTGCGTTGCAAATGGATGCTGAAGCGTGGTGCAAGGGGTACGCTGCTTGCATTGCGTGGCCTCGCGAAAATCGCGCTTTTCGCGCGTGTCGCACGTGATTGCCGCGATCCGGCGACAATGCGAATGAGGTCCCGGCAAGCGCGGACGAACGCAGTAGGCAACGCAATCCAATCTTGGAGTTGACGCAGATGAAAGCGATCGAAATCACGGAATTCGGAGCGCCGGAAGTTCTCAAGCTCGCGGAGCGGCCCACGCCGCAGCCGAAAGCAGGCGAGGTGCTGATCAAGGTGGCGGCTTCCGGCATCAACCGTCCCGACGTGTTTCAGCGCAAGGGCGCGTATGCGCCGCCTCCGGGCGCGTCGGACTTGCCCGGGCTGGAAGTGGCGGGGGAAATCGTCGGCGGCGACATCGACGGGAAGAATAATCCGTTCGGTCTGAAAATCGGTGATCGCGTGTGCGCGCTGCTGGCGGGCGGCGGCTATGCCGAGTATGCGGTCGCGCCCCTGTTGCAGTGCTTGCCGGTGCCGGGCGGTCTGTCGGACGTCGAGGCGGCGTCGCTGCCGGAAACCTTCTTCACGGTCTGGAGCAACGTGTTCGATCGCGCGCAGCTCGGCAAGGGCGAGGGCGGGCCGAACGAAACCTTGCTGGTGCAGGGCGGCTCGAGCGGCATCGGCGTGACCGCGATCCAGATTGCGCATGCGCTGGGCTTTCGCGTGTTCGCGACCGCCGGCTCGGACGACAAGTGCCGCGCGTGCGAAGCGCTGGGCGCCGAGCGGGCGATCAACTACAAGACGGAAGATTTCGTCGAAGTCATCAAGTCGTTGACCAACGACCGCGGCGTCGACGTGGTCCTCGACATGGTGGCGGGCAGCTACGTGTCGCGCGAGCTGACCGCGCTGGCGGACGGCGGGCGCATCGTGCTGATTGCCCTTTTGGGCGGCGCGAAGGCGGAGCTGAATCTGAACGAGGTGCTGCGCCGCCGTTTGACCGTGACCGGTTCGACGCTTCGTTCGCGGCCAATCGAATTCAAGGCGAAAATCGCCGCACAGCTCAAGGAGCAGGTGTGGCCCCATCTCGAGGGCGGGCGGATCAAGCCTGTCGTGCATCGCGTGTTTCCGGCCGCGCAGGCCGCCGACGCCCACGCGCTGATGGAGAGCAGCACGCACGTCGGCAAGATCGTGCTGACCTGGGGCGACGACGCCTGATGCGCGGCCGTCGGCGGGAGTCGGTGCGCGCCGGTTTGTTTGACCCGATCTCCCCCACGAAGTAAAATTGCGCGTTTTGCGCGCGCCGCATGAATCCGATAGGCGGACTGTAAGCGCGAACGACTAGCGCAATACGGCCCGCCGCCAAGACAAGACGAGACGATGTCGACACAACGAGCCAAACTGGTAGTCGGTAACTGGAAGATGCATGGGCGCCTCGCCGAAAACGCGGCGCTGCTGCAGGCCGTGGCGAAAGGCGCGGGTGAACTGCCGGCTGATGTGCGCGTAGGTGTGTGCGTGCCGACGCCGTATCTTGCGCAAGCGCAATCGTTGCTCGAAGGCAGCCGGGTGATGTGGGGCGTGCAGGACGTTTCCGCGTTCACGCAGGGCGCGTACACCGGCGAAGTCTCGGCGCAAATGGTGACGGATTTTGCCGCGACGTTTGCCATCGTCGGGCACTCGGAACGCCGCGCGTATCACCGCGAAAGCGCTGAGCTTGTCGCAGTGAAGACACAGCGTGCGCTCGAAGCCGGTTTGACGCCGATCGTCTGCGTCGGCGAAACGCTCGAGGAGCGCGAGGCCGGGGCGACAGAGCAGGTGGTCGGCGCGCAACTGGACGAAGTGCTGGCCAAATTGTCGGTGCAGGAAGCGGCGCGTATCGTTGTCGCATACGAGCCGGTCTGGGCGATCGGCACTGGCAAGAGCGCGACGGCCGGCCAGGCGCAAGCGGTGCACGCGTTCCTGCGCGGGCGTCTCGCCGCGAAGGGCGCCGAAATTGCGGGCGTGCCGTTGCTGTACGGCGGCAGCGTGAAGCCGGACAACGCGGAAGAATTATTCCGTCAGCAGGACATCGACGGCGGCCTGATCGGCGGCGCGTCGCTGAAGGACCAGGATTTTCTGGCGATCTGCAAGGCGGCGGCTGCAACGACAGCCGCTGGTTGAGCAGGGCGCCTCTCGGAATGACCCATTCCGGGCCCGCAGTCCGCGGGTTTCGGCTAAATAAAAGACTCAGGTGAGTGCAATGCTGTATTTGAAAACTTTGATTATCGTCGTTCAGCTGTTGTCGGCACTCGGGGTCATCGGCCTCGTTTTGCTGCAGCACGGCAAAGGCGCCGATATGGGCGCGGCTTTTGGTAGCGGTGCATCGGGCAGCCTGTTCGGCGCGACCGGCTCGGCAAACTTCCTGTCGCGTACAACCGCAGTGCTCGCCGCGGTGTTTTTCGTCACCACGCTGACGCTCACGTACCTCGGCGCTTATCGCGCCAAGCCTTCAGCCGGCGTGCTGGGCGCCGCGGTTACCGCGCCCGTGGCGGCTTCGGCGGCACCGGCTGGGTCCGCTCCGGCAGGCGGTTCGGCTGCGCTCGCGGCGTCGGCTGCATCGGTTCCGGCCACCGACGTACCGAAATAAAATTTTTCGTAGAAAGTGCTTTTGTGCGTTGAACAAACTGTTTGAACCGGTTAGAATCTAAGTCTTGAAGCGATTCGCGGGTTTTATAAGTTGTTTTCCCGGATTGCATACAGTGCCGACGTGGTGAAATTGGTAGACACGCTATCTTGAGGGGGTAGTGGCGAAAGCTGTGCGAGTTCGAGTCTCGCCGTCGGCACCAAATGTTATCTAATGCCAGCCGCTTGCTTCGCTTCGGCTGGCATTTTCACTTCTGGCGCGCGGTTTGCGTTGGTCTGCGGCGTGTACGTCTCAGAAGTGATTTCGCGTCAGGGGTGCTATGCTCCTGACGGCATTCAGAACCAACCGATTGAGGATAGTCTTGAACCTCGCAGCCTATTTCCCCGTCTTGATGTTCCTCGTTGTGGGCACCGGTTTAGGCGTAGCACTGGTCAGTATCGGCAAGATCCTCGGTCCCAACAAGCCCGATACCGAGAAAAACGCACCGTACGAGTGCGGCTTCGAAGCATTCGAAGATGCGCGCATGAAGTTCGACGTGCGCTATTACCTCGTGGCCATTCTCTTCATCATTTTCGATCTTGAAACCGCGTTCCTGTTCCCGTGGGGCGTCGCCCTGCGCGACATCGGCTGGCCTGGCTTCATGGCGATGATGATTTTCCTGCTCGAATTCCTGCTGGGCTTCGCCTATATCTGGAAGAAGGGCGGCCTCGACTGGGAATGATGGTTTAATCGCCGGTTTGCGTGGGTGGCCAAGGCTTGCCGCCCCGTCTGGAGTGGAAAGCAAATGAGTATCGAAGGGGTCTTGAAGGAAGGGTTTGTCACCACGACGGCTGACAAACTGATCAACTGGACGCGCACCGGTTCGCTGTGGCCGATGACGTTCGGTCTGGCGTGCTGCGCGGTCGAGATGATGCATGCGGGCGCGGCCCGTTATGACCTCGACCGTTTCGGCGTGGTGTTTCGTCCGAGTCCGCGTCAGTCGGACGTGATGATCGTCGCCGGCACGCTGTGCAACAAAATGGCGCCGGCTCTGCGCAAGGTGTACGACCAGATGGCCGAGCCGCGCTGGGTGATTTCGATGGGTTCGTGCGCGAACGGCGGCGGCTATTACCACTACTCGTATTCGGTAGTGCGCGGTTGTGATCGCATCGTGCCGGTCGACGTCTACGTGCCGGGTTGCCCGCCGACAGCGGAAGCGCTGGTCTACGGCGTGATCCAGTTGCAGGCCAAGATTCGCCGCACCAACACAATCGCCCGTCAATAAGGCAACGCCTCTCCCCACAATATGGCAAGCAAACTCGAGACCCTGAAAGCGAACCTCGAGGCGGCCTTTGGCGGCCTCCTGTTGAGCACTACCGAGGCAATCGGTGAGTTGACGATCGTCGTGAAAGCGAGCGACTACCTCAACGTGGCAACGCGTCTGCGCGACGACCGCTCGCTCGGTTTCGAGCAGATGATGGACCTGTGCGGCGTCGACTATCAAACCTATGCCGACGGCGCTTACGACGGTCCGCGTTTCGCGGCCGTTCTGCATTTGTTGTCGGTGCAGAATAACTGGCGTCTGCGGCTTCGCGTGTTCGCGCCGAATGACGACATGCCCATTCTGCCGTCCGTCGTCGATATCTGGAATTCGGCGAACTGGTACGAGCGCGAGGCGTTCGACCTTTACGGCATCGTCTTCGAAGGCCACCCGGATCTGCGCCGCATTCTGACCGACTACGGTTTCATTGGTCACCCGTTCCGTAAAGATTTCCCCGTCTCCGGCTACGTCGAAATGCGTTACGACCCGGAAGAGAAGCGCGTCGTCTATCAGCCTGTGACGATCGAGCCGCGGGAAATCACGCCGCGCGTGATCCGCGAAGATCGCTATGGCGGTCTGAAACACTAAGAGAACGCCATGGCAGAGATTAAGAACTACACGCTCAACTTCGGCCCTCAGCACCCGGCAGCGCACGGCGTGCTGCGCCTCGTGCTGGAACTCGACGGCGAAGTCATCCAGCGCGCCGATCCGCACATCGGCCTGCTGCATCGCGCGACTGAAAAGCTCGCCGAAACGAAAACGTTCATTCAGTCGGTGCCGTACATGGACCGTCTCGACTACGTGTCGATGATGGTCAACGAGCACGGCTACGTGATGGCGATCGAAAAGCTGCTCGGCATCGACGTGCCGGTGCGCGCCCAATACATCCGCGTGATGTTCGACGAAGTCACGCGCGTGCTGAACCACCTGATGTGGATCGGCGCGCACGCGCTCGACGTCGGCGCAATGGCCGTGTTCCTGTACGCGTTCCGCGAGCGCGAAGATCTGATGGACGTGTACGAAGCGGTGTCCGGCGCGCGCATGCATGCGGCGTATTACCGCCCGGGCGGCGTTTATCGCGATCTGCCTGACGCAATGCCGCAATACAAGGCGTCGAAGATTCGCAATGCGAAGGCATTGTCGAGAATGAACGAGAACCGTCAGGGCTCGTTGCTCGACTTTATCGACGACTTTTTCACGCGTTTCCCGAAGTGCGTCGACGAATACGAAACGCTGCTCACCGACAACCGGATCTGGAAGCAGCGTCTGGTCGGCATCGGCGTGGTCAGCCCGGAGCGTGCGCTGCAAATGGGTATGTCCGGCGCAATGCTGCGCGGCTCGGGCATCGAGTGGGATCTGCGCAAGAAGCAGCCGTACGAAGTGTACGAAAAGCTGGACTTCGACATTCCGGTGGGCGTGAATGGCGACTGCTACGACCGCTATCTGGTCCGTGTCGAAGAAATGCGTCAATCCACGCGCATCGTGAAACAGTGCATTGAGTGGCTGCGCAAGAATCCGGGCCCGGTGATGATTGACAATCACAAGGTTGCGCCGCCGTCGCGCGTGGGCATGAAGTCGAACATGGAAGAGCTGATTCACCACTTCAAGCTGTTCACGGAAGGCTTCCACGTGCCGGAAGGCGAGTCGTATGCCGCCGTCGAGCATCCGAAGGGCGAATTCGGCATCTATCTGATTTCCGACGGCGCGAACAAGCCGTATCGCCTCAAGATTCGCGCGCCGGGCTATGCGCATCTGTCCGCGCTCGACGAAATGGCGCGCGGCCACATGATCGCCGACGCCGTGACGATCATCGGCACGCAGGACATCGTGTTCGGCGAAGTAGATCGCTAGGACGTATTCATCGGCGCGCGTCTTCATGTTTGGTCCGAAGCGTGCGTCAAGCAAAGGAACGCCGGGTCTGTCGCAGCACGAAGTGAGCGACGGGTTTTCGTTCGGTAGGAATTGAAAGAGTCGTGTCTGAAAATGATCTCAGCTGAAGGCCTGAAAGAAATCGATCGTGCGATCGCGAAGTATCCCGCCGATCAGAAACAGTCCGCCGTGATGTCGGCGTTGGCCACTGCTCAGGAAGAGCATGGCTGGCTGTCGCCCGAACTCATGCAGTTCGTCGCGGACTATCTCGGCATGCCGGCAGTCGCCGTGCAGGAGGTCGCCACCTTCTACACGATGTACGAGACGTCGCCGGTCGGCAAGCACAAGATCACGCTCTGCACGAACCTGCCGTGTCAACTCGGCCCGGACGGCGGCTCCGACAGCGCCGCTGAATATCTGAAGCAGAAGCTCGGCATCGACTTCGGCGAAACCACGGCCGACGGCAAATTCACCTTGAAAGAAGGCGAATGCATGGGTTCGTGCGGCGACGCGCCGGTGATGCTGGTGAACAACCATCGCATGTGCAGCTTCATGAGCCGCGAGAAGATCGACCAGCTGCTCGAGGAACTTTCGAAATGACGTCTTTACACGATCGTCACATCAAACCGCTGATTCTCGCCGGCCTGAACGGCGACAACTGGCATCTCGAAGACTATGTGGCGCGCGGCGGTTACGCCCAGCTGCGCCGCATTCTGGAAGAAAAAATTCCGCCCGAGCAGGTGATCGCCGACGTCAAGGCGTCGGGTCTGCGCGGCCGTGGCGGCGCGGGCTTCCCGACCGGCCTGAAGTGGAGCTTCATGCCGCGTCAGTTCCCGGGCCAGAAGTACCTCGTCTGCAATTCGGACGAAGGCGAGCCGGGCACGTTCAAAGACCGCGACATCCTGCGCTTCAATCCGCATTCGCTGATCGAAGGCATGGCCATTGGCGCGTACGCAATGGGCATCACGGTCGGCTACAACTACATCCACGGCGAAATCTGGGAAGTCTACAAACGCTTTGAAGAAGCGTTGGACGAAGCTCGCCGCGCCGGGTTCCTCGGCGAAAACATCATGGGTTCGGGCTTCTCGTTCGAGCTGCATGCGCATCACGGTTACGGCGCCTACATCTGCGGCGAAGAAACCGCGTTGCTCGAGTCGCTGGAAGGCAAGAAAGGCCAGCCGCGCTTCAAGCCGCCGTTCCCGGCGAGCTTCGGCGTGTACGGCAAGCCGACCACGATCAACAACACCGAGACGTTTGCCGCGGTGCCATTCCTGCTCGCCATCGGCCCGCAAAATTACCTGGAAATCGGCAAGCCGAACAACGGCGGCACGAAGATCTTCTCGATCTCGGGCGACGTCGAGCGTCCGGGCAATTACGAAGTTCCGCTCGGCACACCGTTCGCCACGCTGATGGATCTCGCCGGCGGCATGCGCGGCGGCCGCAAGATCAAGGCCGTGATTCCTGGCGGTTCGTCGGCACCGGTCATTCCGGGCGACATCATGATGCAGACCGACCTGGACTATGACTCGATCGCCAAGGCGGGCTCGATGCTCGGCTCGGGCGCGGTCATCGTCATGGATGAAACGCGTTGCATGGTGCGTTCGCTGCTGCGTCTGTCGTACTTCTATTACGAAGAGTCGTGCGGTCAATGCACGCCTTGCCGCGAAGGCACGGGCTGGCTGTATCGCGTCGTGCATCGTATCGAGCACGGTCTTGGCCGTCCGGAAGATCTGGATCTGCTGAACTCGGTCGCGGAAAACATCATGGGCCGCACGATCTGCGCGCTCGGCGATGCGGCGGCCATGCCGGTTCGCGGCATGCTCAAGCACTACTGGGACGAATTCGAATATCACGTCGCCCACAAGCATTGCCTCGTCGGCGGTCATGCGGGCGCTGCGGCGGCAGCGGAAACAGTGGCTGCCTGAGCGAGGTTGCTGAGCGACCTCGCAAGTCGCCCGAGGCGCGCACGGACAGGCGCTCGGGCAAGCTCCCGGACAAGCGGCACGCCGGACAGGTATGCACCAGAACACGTCAACCACGGGATTCATTGCCGAGCGGGCGATGAACGGGGCGAACGATTGAGCGGTAACAGGTTAAGGAAGATTGACCATCATGGTTGAACTTGAAATAGACGGCAAGAAAGTAGAAGTGCCCGAAGGCAGCATGGTGATCCAGGCTGCGCATAAGGTCGACACGTACATTCCTCACTTCTGCTATCACAAGAAGCTGTCGATTGCGGCCAACTGCCGGATGTGTCTCGTCGATGTCGAAAAGATGCCGAAGGCCGTGCCCGCATGCGCGACGCCCGTGTCGGCCGGCATGATCGTGCGCACGAAGTCCGAAAAGGCGGTGAAGGGCCAGCAATCCGTGATGGAATTCCTGCTGATCAACCACCCGCTGGATTGCCCGATTTGCGATCAGGGCGGCGAGTGTCAGTTGCAGGATCTGGCGGTGGGCTACGGCAAGTCGTCGTCGCGTTATAGCGAAGAAAAGCGCGTCGTGTTCCACAAGAACGTCGGCCCGCTGATCTCGATGGAAGAGATGTCCCGTTGCATCCACTGCACGCGCTGTGTGCGCTTCGGCCAGGAAGTGGCCGGCGTGATGGAACTGGGCATGCTGGGCCGCGGCGAGCATTCGGAAATCACGTCGTTCGTCGGCAAGACGGTCGACTCCGAACTGTCGGGCAACATGATCGACCTGTGCCCGGTCGGTGCGCTGACCAGCAAGCCGTTCCGCTACAGCGCGCGTACGTGGGAACTGTCGCGCCGCAAGTCGGTAAGCCCGCACGATTCCGTCGGCGCCAATCTCGTCGTGCAGGTGAAGAACAACCGCGTGATGCGGGTTCTGCCGTTCGAAAACGAAGCAATCAACGAATGCTGGATTTCGGACAAGGACCGCTTCTCGTACGAAGGCCTGAACAGCCCCGAACGTCTGACGCAGCCCATGCTGAAGCAGGGCGGCAAGTGGGTCGAGACCGACTGGCAGACCGCGCTCGACTATGTGGTCAAAGGTCTGAAGGGCATCAAGGGCGACCACGGCGCAAACGCGCTGGCCGCGCTTGGCAGCGCGCACAGCACGGTCGAAGAACTGTTCCTGCTGAAGCAACTGGCGCAAGCGGTCGGCACGCCTAACGTCGACTTCCGTCTGCGTCAGTCGGACTTCTCGGCGCCGGTCAACGGCACGCCGTGGCTCGGCACTGCTATTGCGGACCTGTCGAACATCGACTCGGCGCTCGTGATCGGTTCCGATCTGCGCCGCGATCATCCGCTGTTCGCCGCGCGTCTGCGTCAGGCGGCCAAGGGCGGCGCGAAGCTCACGCTGGTGCAAGCCACCGGCGATGACGCGCTGATCCCGCAAGCGCGGCGTATCGCTGCGGCGCCGTCGGCATGGCTCGAGGCACTCGCCGGCATCGCGTCGGCGGTCTCGCAAGCGAACGGCACGGCGCTGCCGGAAGCGTTCTCTGGCGCACAAGCGTCGGACGCCGACAAGGAAGTCGCCAGGTCGCTGGCTACGGGCGAGCGTCGCCTCGTGCTGCTCGGCAACGGCGCGGTGCGTCATCCGGATTTCGCGGTCATTCATGCAGCGGCTCAGTGGATCGCAGACGCAACCGGTGCAACGCTCGGCTTCCTGACGGAAGGCGCGAACACGGTCGGCGCGCATCTGGTGAACGCATTGCCGGGCGAAGGCGGCCTGAACGCTCGCGAAGTCTTCGAACAACCGCGCAAGGGTTATGTGCTGATGAACTTCGAACCGGAGTTCGACACGGCCAATCCGGCGCAGGCTCTGGCTGCGTTGAACCAGGCTGAGATGGTCGTGGTGATGTCGCCGTTCCAGACGGGCGCCGAATACGCGGACGTGCTGCTGCCGATCGCGCCGTTCACCGAAACGGCCGGTACGTTCGTCAACGCGGAAGGCACGGTGCAGACGTTCAACGGCGTCGTGCGTCCGCTTGGCGAGACGCGCCCCGCATGGAAGGTGTTGCGCGTGCTGGGCAGCCTGCTGGGCGCGCCCGGCTTCGAATACGACACGGCGGAAGAAGTGCGCAGCGCGGCGCTCGGCGACGGCGAACTGCAATCGCGCCTGTCGAACCGCACGGGCGTAACGGTTGCTCGCGGCAAGACGGCGAAGGCAGCGGAAGGCAAGTTCGAGCGCATCGCCGACGTGCCGATCTACCATGCCGACGCGCTGGTTCGTCGCGCGGAATCGCTGCATCTGACCGCAGCCGCGCGTGCTGCGAACAACGTCGGCCTGCCGGCTGCGCTGTTCGACAAACTGGGTTTGAAAGAAGGCGACGCGGTGCGCGTGCGCCAGGGCGAGCAATCGGTGCAGTTGCCGGCCGTGCGCGACGCGAATCTTGCGGAGACGGTCGTCCGCGTATCGGCGGCTACGCCTGCCGGTGCAGCGCTGGGCAGCCTGTTCGGTGAACTGGTGGTGGAGAAGGCGTAAATGAGCTTGTTCGATACGATCAACTCGGGCGGCACCCAGCTTCTCGGTGTGGCATGGCCCACGGTGTGGGCACTGGTGCGCATCCTGGTGGTGGCCGTCGTGATCCTGCTGTGCGTGGCTTACCTGATTCTGTGGGAGCGTAAGCTGATCGGCTGGATGCACGTGCGTCTCGGCCCGAACCGCGTCGGCCCCGCAGGTCTTTTGCAGCCTATCGCCGACGTGCTGAAGCTGTTGCTGAAAGAAGTGATTCAGCCGACCCAGGCAAGCCGCTGGATCTACATGATCGCGCCGATCATGGTGGTGGTGCCGGCTTTCGCGGTCTGGGCGGTGATTCCGTTCCAGGCGGGCGCGGTGCTCGGCGACATCAACGCGGGTCTGCTGTATGCGATCGCGATTTCGTCGATCGGCGTGTACGGCGTGATTCTGGCCGGCTGGGCGTCGAACTCGAAGTACGCGTTCCTCGGCGCGATGCGCGCCGCGGCGCAAATGGTGTCGTACGAAATTTCGATGGGCTTCGCGCTGGTCGTCGTGCTGATGACGGCGGGCACGCTGAATCTGTCGGACATCGTCGGTTCGCAGGAACGCGGCTTCTTCGCCGCACACGGCCTGAACTTCCTGTCGTGGAACTGGCTGCCGCTGTTGCCGATGTTCGTCGTGTACTTCATCTCGGGCATCGCGGAAACGAACCGCCATCCGTTCGACGTGGTGGAAGGCGAATCGGAAATCGTCGCGGGTCACATGATCGATTACTCGGGTATGGCGTTCGCGCTGTTCTTCCTCGCCGAGTACATCAACATGATCGTGATCTCGGCGCTGGCGTCGACGCTGTTTCTCGGCGGCTGGAGTGCTCCGTTCGGCTTCCTGTCGTTTATCCCCGGCATCTTCTGGCTCGTCCTCAAGGTTTTCCTGCTGCTGTCGGTGTTCATCTGGGCGCGTGCCACGTTCCCGCGCTACCGCTATGACCAGATCATGCGTCTCGGCTGGAAGATTTTCATTCCGGTGTGCGTGGTGTGGCTAGTGGTGGTCGGCTTCTGGATCATGTCGCCGTGGAATATCTGGAAATAAAGGGCGGATGAACTCATGACCGCAATCCAAAATTTTTTCAAGACCTTCTTTTTGACGGAACTCGTCAAGGGCCTCGCGTTGACCGGACGTTATACGTTCCAGCGCAAGGTGACCGTGCAGTTCCCGGAAGAGAAGACGCCCATTTCGCCGCGTTTTCGCGGACTGCATGCGCTGCGACGTTATGAGAATGGCGAAGAGCGCTGTATCGCGTGCAAGCTGTGCGAAGCGGTGTGCCCGGCGCTCGCCATCACGATCGAGTCGGAAACGCGCGAAGACAACACGCGCCGCACCACGCGTTACGACATCGACCTGACCAAGTGCATCTTCTGCGGTTTCTGCGAAGAAAGCTGCCCGGTGGACTCGATTGTCGAGACGCATATTCTCGAATATCACGGCGAAAAGCGCGGCGATCTGTACTTCACGAAGGACATGCTGCTGGCCGTGGGCGATCGTTACGAAGCGGAGATCGCCGCGAACAAGGCTGCCGACGCACCGTATCGTTAAAGCGTCCAAGTACAAGCAGTAGGTGCGGCAGTAGCGCATCAAGTCAATGCAGCAGTAATACGGCCTGTTGTCGGGCCGAGCGCCGCGGTATGCAAGCCGCGGCACGGCGCACGCGTGCGTCTGTTCCGGCGGTTGTCACGCTGTGGCCGGACGCCCGTGCCAAAGAAAATGCCTGACGATGGCCTAACGATGAACCGGTAATCATGGAATTCACGACCGTACTGTTCTACATCTTCGCGCTGCTCCTGGTGGTTTCAGGGCTGAAGGTGATCACCTCGCGCAACCCGGTGTCGTCCGCACTGTTTCTCGTGCTGGCGTTCTTCAACGCAGCGGCTATCTGGATGCTGCTGCAGGCCGAGTTCCTCGCCATCCTGCTGGTGCTGGTCTATGTGGGCGCGGTGATGGTGCTGTTCCTGTTCGTCGTGATGATGCTGGACATCAACCTCGACGTGCTGCGCAAGGACTTCAGGCGCTTTGTGCCGATGGCCACGGTGGTGGGCGCGATCATCGTGCTCGAAACCGCGCTGATCCTGTGGCACGGCTACGGCGCGACGAGCACGGTGGTGCCCGACACGACCGCCGCGGCGGGCGGCATGGGCGACTGGTCGAATACCCGCCTGATCGGCAAGGTGATTTACACCGACTACATCTTCGCGTTCGAAGTGGCCGGCCTCGTGCTGCTGGTGGCGATCATCGCGGCTATCGCGCTGACCACGAGCCACAAGAAGGACAGCAAGCGCCAGAAGATCAGCGACCAGGTCAAGGTGCGTGCGCAAGACCGCGTGCGCGTCGTGAAGATGCCGTCGGAAAAGAGCCCGGCGACCGTCGCGGCGGAAGAAGCCGCAGCGGCGGCAGCAGCAGCCGAATCGGCGTCTGCGAAGAACAGCTGAGCGGACAGGAGATAGAAATCATGTTGACCCTTGCCCATTACCTCGTGCTCGGCGCGATTCTGTTTGCGATCAGCATCGTCGGTATTTTCCTGAACCGTCGCAACGTCATCATCATCCTGATGGCGATCGAACTGATGCTGCTCGCGGTGAATACCAATTTCGTCGCCTTCTCGCATTATCTCGGCGACGTGCATGGCCAGATTTTCGTGTTCTTCGTGCTGACCGTAGCGGCAGCGGAAGCAGCGATCGGCCTCGCAATTCTGGTGACCCTGTTCCGTAGCCTCGACACGATCAATGTCGAAGATCTCGATCAGCTCAAAGGTTAATCTCAGGAAAAGCGGTTATGTCCACGATACTCAATGAAAACCTGCTGCTGGCGATTCCGCTGGCACCGCTGGCCGGTTGCCTGATCGCGGGGCTGTTCGGGAAGGCGGTAGGGCGCGCGGGTGCGCACTCGGTCACGATCCTCGGCGTTGCCATCTCGTTCGTTCTGTCGATGATGGTGTTCTTCCAGGTGCTGGACGGCGCGAGCTTCAACGCCACCGTCTACGAATGGATGTCCATCGGCAAGACCAAGTTCGAAGTCGGCTTCCTCGTCGATTCGCTCACGGCCATGATGATGTGCGTCGTGACCTTCGTGTCGCTGATGGTGCACATCTACACGATCGGCTACATGGCCGACGACGACGGCTACCAGCGCTTCTTCTCGTACATCTCGCTCTTCACGTTTTCGATGCTGATGCTCGTGATGAGCAACAACTTCCTGCAGCTGTTCTTCGGCTGGGAAGCAGTGGGCCTGGTGTCGTACCTGCTGATCGGTTTCTACTACACGCGCGAGTCGGCGATCTACGCGAACATGAAGGCGTTCATCGTGAACCGCGTCGGCGACTTCGGCTTTCTGCTGGGTATCGGCCTGCTGTTCGCGTTTGCCGGTTCGATGAACTACGGCGACGTGTTTGCCAAGCGCACTGAACTGGCCGCATTGAGCTTTCCGGGTACCGATTGGGGCCTGCTGACAGTGGCGTGTATCTGCCTCTTCATCGGCGCAATGGGTAAGTCGGCGCAGTTTCCGCTGCACGTGTGGCTGCCGGATTCGATGGAAGGCCCGACGCCGATTTCCGCGCTGATTCACGCGGCAACCATGGTGACGGCCGGTATCTTCATGGTCACGCGCATGTCGCCGCTGTTCGAACTGTCGGATAGTGCGCTCTCGTTCGTCACGGTGATCGGTGCCATTACCGCGCTGTTCATGGGCTTCCTCGGGATTGTCCAGAACGACATCAAGCGCGTGGTGGCTTACTCCACGCTCTCGCAGCTCGGCTACATGACGGTCGCGCTCGGCGTGTCGGCTTATCCGGTCGGCGTGTTCCACCTGATGACGCACGCGTTCTTCAAGGCGCTGCTGTTCCTCGGTGCGGGTTCCGTGATCATCGGCATGCACCACGATCAGGACATGCGCAACATGGGCGGCCTGCGCAAATACATGCCGATCACGTGGATCACGTCGCTGATCGGTTCTCTTGCGCTGATCGGCACGCCGTTCTTCTCGGGCTTCTACTCGAAAGATTCGATCATCGACGCAGTGAAGCTGTCGCATCTGCCGGGTTCGGGGTTTGCCTATTTCGCCGTGGTGGCAAGCGTATTCGTCACCGCGCTGTATTCGTTCCGTATGTATTTCATGGTGTTCCACGGCAAGGAGCGCTTCCGCGATCCGAAGCATCCGGATTCGCCGATGGGCGCCGAAGCCGCGGCCCACGGTCATGGCAACGGCCATGACGCACATGGTCACGACGCGCATGGTCACGACGACCACGGTCACGCGCACGAACCGCATGAAACGCCGTGGGTCGTGTGGTTGCCGCTGGTGCTGCTAGCGATTCCGTCTGTCGTGATCGGTGCGATCGCGGTCGGCCCGATGCTGTTCGGCGACTTCTTCCAGCACGGCGTGGCGTTCGAGAAGGTGATCTTCATCGGCGAAAATCATCCGGCGCTGCATGAAATGGCCGAAGAGTTCCACGGCTGGGCGGCAATGGGCCTGCACTCGGTCGCGGGCCTGCCGGTGTGGCTCGCGCTCGCGGGTGTGCTCGTCGCGTGGTTCCTGTATCTGGTTCGTCCTGAACTGCCGGCTACCATCAAGCGCGCGTTCGGGCCGATCTACACGCTGCTCGATAACAAGTACTACATGGACAAGATCAACGAAGTCGTGTTTGCGCGGGGCGCCGTGGCGATTGGCCGTGGTCTCTGGAAGGAAGGCGACGTCGTCGTGATCGACGGCATCGTCAACGGCAGCGCACGCTTTATCGGCTGGTTCGCCGGCGTGATCCGCTTCCTCCAATCCGGCTACATCTACCACTACGCGTTCGCCATGATTATCGGCATGTTGGGGCTCCTGACCCTGTTTGTAACGCTCGGCGGCAAATAAGGCGAGGGACACTAATGCACGCTTATCCGATTCTCAGTCTCGCCATCTGGTTGCCGATCCTTTGCGGCCTGCTGGTTCTGGCCATCGGCTCCGACCGTAACCCCGGCCCCGCGCGCTGGGTCGCATTGATCGGCTCGATCGTCAGCTTCATCGTCACGATTCCGCTGATCACCGGTTTTGATTCGAGCAGCGCCGATCTTCAGTTCGTCGAACAGGCCAACTGGATCGAACGATTCAACATTACATATCACCTCGGTGTCGACGGCATTTCGATGTGGTTCGTCGTATTGACCGCATTGATCACGGTGATCGTCGTGATCGCCGGATGGGAAGTCATCACGAAGAACGTCGGCCAGTATCTGGCCTCGTTCCTGATCCTGTCGGGCATCATGGTCGGCGTGTTCAGCGCGGCCGACGGCATGCTGTTCTACGTGTTCTTCGAAGCGACGCTGATTCCGATGTACATCATCATCGGCGTGTGGGGCGGGGCGAACCGCGTGTACGCGGCGTTCAAGTTCTTCCTGTACACGCTGATGGGCTCGCTCCTGATGCTGGTCGCGTTGCTCTATCTGTACGTCCAGACCGGCACGTTCGATCTCGCCACCTGGCAGCATGCGCAGATCGCGATGACGCCGCAGGTTTTACTGTTCATAGCGTTCTTCATGGCGTTCGCCGTGAAGGTGCCGATGTGGCCGGTGCACACGTGGTTGCCTGACGCCCACGTGGAAGCGCCGACCGGCGGCTCCGTCGTGCTGGCCGCGATCATGCTGAAGCTCGGCGCATACGGTTTCCTGCGCTTCTCGCTGCCGATCGCACCGGACGCAAGCCACTTCCTCGCGCCGGTCGTCATTACGCTGTCGCTGATCGCGGTGATCTACATCGGCCTCGTCGCAATGGTGCAGGCCGACATGAAGAAGCTGGTCGCGTATTCGTCGATCGCGCACATGGGCTTCGTCACGCTCGGCTTCTTTATCTTCAATCAGCTCGGCGTGGAAGGCGCGATCGTGCAGATGATCTCGCACGGCTTCGTGTCGGGCGCGATGTTCCTTAGCATCGGCGTGCTGTACGACCGCATGCACTCGCGTCAGATCGCGGACTACGGCGGCGTCGTCAACGTGATGCCGAAATTCGCGGCGTTCGTGATGCTGTTCTCGATGGCCAATTGCGGCTTGCCGGGCACCTCGGGTTTTGTCGGCGAATTCATGGTGATTCTGGCCGCTGTCCAGTACAACTTCTGGATCGCGGGCGGCGCCGCCGTGACGCTGATTCTCGGCGCGGCCTACACGCTGTGGATGTACAAGCGCGTCTACTTCGGCGCGGTCGCCAACGACCACGTGAAGGGCCTGCTCGACATCAACCGCCGCGAGTTTTTCATGCTGGCAGTGCTCGCCGCACTGACGCTCTTCATGGGCCTGTATCCGAAGCCCTTTACCGATGTGATGCACGTATCCGTGGAAAACCTCCTCTCCCACGTTGCGCAGTCGAAGCTGCCGTTGTCTCAGTAACGCAGAGGAGGAATTAAAGACCATGCAAAACGCCCCTATGACTGCTCTGTTGCCCGACGCACTGGTGATGCTCGCCGTTGTCGTCGCGTGGCTCAACGACACGTTCGTCGGCCAGGCCGGTCGCCGTACCACGTATTTCATCGCGTTCCTGTCGTCGCTCGTCGCCGGCATCTGGTTCGCGGTCAATGCGTTCGACCCGTCGGTGCATTACTTCTTCAGCCGCATGTACGTCGTCGACTCGTTCGCGAGCCTGATGAAAGCGGTGGTGACACTCGGCTACGCGGTCACGATCGTGTATTCGCGCCGCTACCTCGAAGATCGCGGGCTGTATCGCGGCGAGTTCTTCCTGCTCGGCATGTTCTCGCTGCTCGGTCAGCTCGTGATGATCTCCGGCAACAACTTCCTGACGCTGTATCTCGGTCTGGAACTGATGTCGCTGTCGCTCTATGGCGTGATCGCACTGCGTCGGGAAGCCGCGCCGTCGAACGAAGCGGCCATGAAGTACTACGTGCTCGGCGCGCTGGCTTCCGGCTTCCTGCTGTACGGCATCTCGATGCTGTACGGCGCGACCGGCTCGCTCGATCTGAACGAAGTGTTCAAGGCGATCGGTCAGAGCCACTACGATCCGAGCGTGCTGCTGTTCGGCGTTATCTTCGTCGTCGCCGGTGTGGCGTTCAAGATGGGCGCCGTGCCGTTCCACATGTGGGTGCCCGACGTCTATCAGGGCGCGCCGACGGCGATGACGCTGCTGGTCGGCGGTGGTCCGAAGGTGGCGGCATTCGCATGGGGCCTGCGCTTCCTGGTGATGGGTCTGCTGCCGCTCGCAGTCGAATGGCAGCAAATGCTGGTGATTCTCGCGGCGCTGTCGCTGATCGTCGGCAACATCACGGGTATCGTGCAGCGCAACGTCAAGCGTATGCTCGCGTACTCGGCGATCTCGAACATGGGCTTCGTGCTGCTCGGTCTGCTGGCCGGCGTGGTCGATCACAAGACCACCGGTGCTGCGAGCGCGTATGGCTCGGCGATGTACTACAGCATCGTCTATCTGATCACGACGATGGGCACCTTCGGCGTCATCATGCTGCTCGCACGCCGCGAATTCGAAGCGGATACGCTCGACGACTTCAAGGGGCTGAACCAACGGAGCCCGGTGTTCGCGTTCGTCATGATGGTGATGATGTTCTCGCTCGCCGGCATTCCGCCTGCGGTCGGTTTCTACGCGAAGCTCGCGGTGCTGCAGGCCACGATGAACGCCGGCCTGACCTGGTTGACTGTGCTTGCGGTGATCACGTCGCTGTTCGGCGCGTTCTATTACTTGCGTATCGTGAAGCTCATGTACTTCGATGAGCCGCAAGACAAGTCGGCGATCGTCGCGGACACGGGCACGCGCGCGTTGCTCGCGCTCAATGGCGTGGCCGTGCTGGTGCTGGGCATCGTGCCCGATCCGCTGTTGAAAGCTTGCCTGCAGGCTATCCAGCACACGCTGTCGTTCTGATGTCGGCAGCGGGCTGGTTTATCGTGCTGTTGGCGCTGGTGGGCGCCAATCTGCCGTTCCTGAATCAGCGGCTCTTCGCCGCCGTCCCGTTGAAGGCGGCGAAGAAAAGCGCATGGGTCCGGATTGCCGAACTGATCGTGCTGTACTTCGTGGTCGGCGCGCTGGGCTTTCTGCTCGAAGCGCGCGCCGGCAACCGCTTCGAACAGGGTTGGCAGTTCTACGCGATCACGTTCGCGCTGTTCGTCGTGTTCGCCTTCCCCGGCTTCACTTTCCAGTATCTCGTCAAACGCCGCTGACGGCGTCTCGCCGTCGCGCACCAAGCTGTCCCGAGGTCCGCATATGGCTGAACTTCCCGACCACGACGCCGTCCTTACCGAGACCTGTGTCGACAGTAAGACGGTCCACCAGGGGCCGTTCCTGACGCTCAAGTGCGACACCGTGCGCCTGCCCGACGGCAAGCATGCGACCCGTGAGTATGTGGAACACCCCGGCGCCGTGATGGTGATTCCGCTGTTCGACGACGGCCGTGTGCTGCTGGAAAGCCAGTATCGCTATCCGATGGGCAAGGTCATGGTCGAGTATCCGGCCGGCAAGCTCGATCCGAACGAAGGCGCGCTCGCTTGCGCCATTCGCGAATTGCGCGAGGAGACGGGCTACACGGCGCGCGAGTATGTGTACCTGACGCGTGTTCACCCGATCATTTCCTACTCGACCGAGTTCATCGACATCTACCTCGCGCGCGGGCTGACTGCGGGCGAGCGCAAGCTCGACGACGGCGAGTTCCTCGAGATGTTTACGGCTACGGTTCCCGAAGTCTCGGAGTGGGTGCGGACCGGCAAGATCACTGACGTGAAAACGATTATCGGCACATTCTGGCTGGAGAAGGTGCTGTCCGGCATCTGGCCGATGGCGCAGCCGCAGTAGTTTTTTCAGAGTCTCCCAACGCGCAGGCGACGCTTGCGCCGCATCCAGGAAGCCCCTGCCGGTCGTCGACCGGCAGGGGCTTCGTCACTCTGAAGCGCGATAAGGCTTCTGTCTTTACCGCGGCGTGCGGTGTCTGAATATCAGCGCCTTTGTCCTATGCCATCCGGCAGTCTCGCGTGATCGCGGCGGCAACTTTAGTATGGAAGGCCGGCAAACGTCTTCACTGCTGCATTAATCGGGATAACGAAGCATGTGAGGCGGTTGAGCTCCGCGATAAAAATCAGGTTGTCACTTGACAACCTGATTCGCGAGTATTAAATTGGAGGACAGGATGGTTCGTGGAGTCCACGCTAAGAAAGAGATAGAGGCTGCGCTGGCTTATGCCGAGCGGCGCGGGTGGCGCATACAGAGCGGAGGCAAGGGCCACGCCTGGGGAAAAATGTATTGCCCTTACAAAGATGCGGAGTGCCGTTGCGGAGAATTCTGCATTTCAAGCGTATGGAGTACGCCGAAGAATGCTGATAACCACGCAAGACATTTGCGGCGTGTGGTCGACAATTGCACGGCGCATCGTTCGCAAAAGCATTGAGTAGGCAACGTTGTGGCCGAATAAAGCAGGAGTAGCAAATGGAATATACGTTCACGTTGAAGTATAAGCTTGCCGCGCAAGACAGCGATCTTGACGCGATTGTCGAACGCCTGGGCGAAGCAGGCTGTGACGACGCCACGGTCGGCGTGGGGCAAGCGGGGCGACTGGCGCTGGTCTTTTCGCGCGAAGCACCGTCGGCGGTCGAGGCACTGGTCAGCGCGCTCGGAGACGTCAAAAAGGCGGTGCCGTCGGCACGGCTTGTCGAAGCCGGGCCCGACTTCGTGGGGTTGACCGACGTCGCGGAAATTGCCGGCGTATCGCGGCAGAACATGCGCAAGCTCATGTTGAGCCATGCGGTCGAATTTCCGCCGCCGGTGCACGAGGGAAGCGCGTCAGTCTGGCATCTGTCGGACGTGCTCGACTGGCTGAACGCGCGCGGTGGCTACGACATCAAAGCCGACGTTTTCGACGTCGCCAAAACGGCTAAACAGGTCAACCTTGCCAAAGAGGCGCGGGAGCTTGAACCGCGCTTCAATCGTCGGCTGGAATGCCTGGTGGCGTGAGCGTCAATCGTGAACGGAGGGGTTCGCACGCGTGAGGCTGATACGTCGTTGGGGGCGAAGTGCTGGGCGTTGGCTCACGCACGCACGCCGCATTGCGCGGGAGTCATACAGCCTTCGGCAGGGGTCTGCGCAAAGCGTTAAAATCGCCCACCGCGCCTCATCTTCCGGCAGCGCACAACTCGTCGCGCGTTGCGCGTGAAGTTTTTACGAACGACCGTTCACAAATTTTCGTTTTGCGCTAAACTGGCACGCAAGCCCTGATTCCATATGAAGGTCCTCGATTTACAGTGTCCGCACGGCCATCGGTTCGAAGGGTGGTTTGCTTCGGCTGATGACTTCGAATCGCAGCAGTCCCGCAAGCTGGTCGAATGTCCGATTTGCGGAGCGAAAGAAGTGAGCCGTTTGCCGTCGGCTCCGCGCCTGAATCTCTCTCATGGGGTAGAGGCGAAAGCGAAAGCGCCCGCGGCCGCAGGTGAATTGCAGGCGCGTGTCATGCGCGCATTGCGCGAGGTACTGGAAAAGACCGAGAACGTGGGCGACCGCTTCGCCGAGGAAGCGCGGCGCATTCACTACAACGAAGCGCCCGCCCGCAATATTCGCGGTGTCACAACGCCGGAAGACGCGCGAGCTTTGGTCGAAGAAGGCATCGAAGTGATGCCGCTGCCGGTCCCGGCTGCCTTAAAGGAACCTCTGCAATAGCGCAGTGGCTCTCTGGCGGCGGGTGGTGGCGGCCAGGAGACACTACGCATGAATCTGGACTATTCCCCCGCTGAGAAGGCGTTCCGCGCCGAGATCCGCGCCTGGCTCGAAGCCAATCTGCCTCGCGAATTCAGCGAGAAGGTACTCAACCACAAGCGTTTGAACCGCGACGACTTCGCCAACTGGCACAAGCTGCTGGGCACGCGCGGCTGGTCGGTTGTCGCGTGGCCGACAGAATACGGCGGTCCCGGCTGGGATGCCACGCAACGCCATATCTGGGACGAAGAGTGCGCCCGTGTCGGCGCGCCGACAGTGTTGCCATTCGGTGTGTCGATGGTCGCGCCGGTTCTTATGAAGTACGGCAACGAGGCGCAGAAACGCTACTACCTGCCGCGCATTCTCGACGGCACTGACTGGTGGTGTCAGGGCTATTCAGAGCCGGGCTCCGGTTCCGATCTCGCATCGCTGCGCACGCGTGCCGAACGGGTCGGCGATCATTACGTGGTCAATGGGCAGAAAACCTGGACCACGTTGGGGCAGCACGCGGACATGATGTTTTGTCTCGTACGCACCGACAGCGGCGCGAAGAAGCAGGAGGGCATTTCGTTCCTGCTCATCGACATGAAAACACCGGGCATTACCGTTCGGCCGATCATCACGCTCGACGAAGACCACGAGGTCAACGAAGTTTTCTTTGAAGACGTGAAGGTGCCGGTCGAGAATCTGATCGGCGAGGAAAATCGCGGTTGGACTTACGCAAAATATCTGCTCGGGCATGAGCGCACCGGCATTGCGCGCGTCGGCCAGTCGAAACGCGAGCTGGTTTTTCTGAAGCGCCTCGCGCTCGATCAGAAAAAGAACGGCAAGCCCCTTTTGAATGACCCGGTATTCGCTGCAAAAGTCGCGAATCTCGAGATCGAACTGATGGCTCTCGAAGTCACCGTGCAACGCGTGGTCGCTAACGAAGCAGGCGGACGCGGACCGGGACCGGAAGCGTCGATGCTGAAGATCAAGGGCACGGAGGTGCAGCAGGCGTTGACCGAACTCATGGTCGAAGCCGTCGGGCCACTCGCCGCTCCGTTCGACGTGCCGTTCCTCGAGGGCGAACGCGAGCACAGCATTGCTGGAGACGACGATGCCGCGCCGCTGGCCGCGTATTACTTCAACTTCCGCAAGACGTCGATTTACGGCGGCTCGAATGAAATTCAAAAGAACATCATCGCGCAGATGATTCTCGGACTTTGAGGAGCGGCGCATGGACTTCACTTTCAACGACGAGCAGCAACAATTCGCCGACGCGCTGCGCCGCTATCTGGACAAGAGCTACGGCTTCGAAGCGCGCCAGGCGATCGTGCGTTCGGATGCCGGTGTGTCGGACGCTCACTGGGCAGCTTTCACCGAGTTGGGCCTGACCGCATTGCCGGTGCCCGAAGCGCAAGGCGGTTTCAACGGCGGACCCGTCGATATGCTCGTGGTCATGCAGGAGCTCGGCCGCGCTTTGGTGGTCGAGCCTTATTGGGCGACGGCAGTGGGCATCGAGGCATTGCGGCTTGCCGGGACGGGCCAGGGCGAAGACGTGTCGCTGCTCGAGCGTGCGGCCCAAGGCGAGATCAAGCTCGCGGTCGCATTCCACGAACCGCGGGCGCGCTACGATCTGTTCGACGTCGCGACCACCGCGAGCGGACAAGGTGAACAGCACACGCTTACGGGTACGAAATCGGTCGTGATACATGGCGCGCAGGCGCATCACTGGATCGTGCCCGCGCGTGCCAATGGCGAGATCGCACTTTTCGTCGTCGCGCGCGATGCGGCAGGCGTGACCCTCACCGACTACCGCACCATCGACGGACAACGCGCCGCAACCCTGCAATTCAACGGCACGCCGGCACGCCGTTTGAGCGGGCCGCACTCGGGCGCGGCGGCCCTCGAGCACATCGCGGACTACGGCACGCTGCTGTTGTGCGCGGAAGCGCTCGGCGCGCTCGACGCATTGAACGCCGCAACCGTCGACTACACGAAGACGCGCCAGCAGTTCGGCCAACCCATCGCGCGCTTTCAGGCATTGCAGCATCGCATGGTCGAGATGCTGATTCACGCCGAGCAGGCGCGTTCGGTCACTTATCTTGCCGCCATGCGCTATTCGAGCGAAGACGTCGACGAACGCCGCCACGCCATTTCCGCGGCCAAGGTACGCGTGGGGCAGGCTGCGCGTTTCGTCGGCCAGCAGGCGGTGCAGTTGCACGGCGGAATGGGCGTGACGAACGAGGTCGCCGCCGCGCATCTGTTCAAACGTCTCGCTATCATTGAAACCACGTTGGGCGATGTCGATCATCACCTCGCACGGTTTGCCGCGCTGCCTGCGTTTGTCAGCACGGAAGTTTGATTAGCCGACCGAATTAGCCAGCCAGGAGATAAAGAGATGGGTCTGAGTTACGAGGACATGACGGTCGGCTCGACGACCGAAATCGGCAAGCACACTTTCACGCGCGAGGAAATCGTCGAGTTCGCGCAGAAGTTCGACCCGCAACCGTTCCATGTCGACGAAGCCGCCGCCGAAGCGTCCGCATTTCGCGGATTGGTGGCGAGCGGCTGGCACACCTGTTCAGTGATGATGGGCATGCTGGTGCGCAACGCGTTGGCGGGCTCCACGTCGATGGGCTCGCCTGGCATCGACGAAATACGCTGGCTGAAGCCGGTTCGCGTCGGCGACACGATCACCATGACGAACTCGGTGCTCGACAAGCGCGTGTCGGAGAGCAAGCCGGATCGCGGCATCGTGTCCACGCAATGGGCGGGCATCAATCAGCATGGCGAGACGGTGATCACGGTGCGCTCCAAAGGCCTGTTCGGCTTGCGCAATCCGGGCGCTTCATCATGACTGCGCCGAGCGCGTCGCCTGGTGCCGTGTTCCGCGATCGTGCGGCGCTGCGTGCGCTCGTCGGCGGAGCGCCGCTTGTCAGTGACTGGGTGACGATCGACCAGCCGAGTGTCGATCGTTTCGCCGAGGCCACCGGCGACCAGCAGTGGATTCACGTCGACCCCGAACGCGCGCGGCGCGAGTCGCCATTCGGCGGTGCGATCGCGCACGGTTTCATGACGCTTTCGCTGATTCCGGCGCTGCTGCAAAAAACGGTACGGCTCGAGCAACGCATGGCCGTGAACTATGGATTGAACCGCGTGCGGTTCACGTCGCCGGTATTGGTGGGCTCGCAATTGCGCGCGCAGTTCGCCGTTGCGTCCGTCGCCGATGTCGACAATGCGGGCGTGCAAGTGATATGGAATGTGGCCGTGGAGCGGCAGGGCGCTGACCGGCCAGTGTGTATCGCCGAGTTCATCACGCGCCACTATTTCTGAGCGCTTGACGGGCCGCTTCGAAAGCACACGGCGCGGGCGGCATGCGAGCCGCCTCGCGCCCTCTGCGCGAAAGAAAAGCGCGCAAGGCGGACGGCACGAGGCACACGCCGCAGCTACGTCCTAATGCTTCGCGTACTGCGTCGCGCCGAACAGCACCTCTTTAGCCTTGTCGTCCATCAGCGGTTTGCGTGCGGACGCGAGCACTTCGACACCACGCATAACCGCCGGACGTGCGGCGATCTCTTCATGCCATCGCTTCACGTTCGGAAACGCGTCGAGTTCGACGCCCTGGTTCTGCCACGAACGCGTCCACGGAAACGATGCGATGTCGGCAATCGTATAGTCGTTCCCGGCGAGATATTGCGTCTTGCCGAGCTGCTTATCCATCACGCCATACAGGCGCCGCGTTTCGTTCGTGTAGCGGTTGACCGCGTATTCGATCGGCTCGGGCGCGTAGATGCGAAAGTGGTGCGTCTGCCCGAGCATGGGACCGAGTCCGCCCATCTGAAACATCAGCCATTGCAGCACTGAATAGCGGGCAGCCGGATCGGTCGGCAGAAAGCGGCCCGTTTTTTCGGCGAGGTAAATGAGTATCGCGCCCGACTCGAACAACGCGAACGGTTTGCCGTCCGCGCTTCGTGGGCCTTCGGAATCCGTAATGGCCGGAATCTTGTTATTCGGACTGATCTGCAAAAATTCGGCGCTGAACTGATCGCCGGCGCCGATGTTGATTGCGTGCACGTTGTACTCGAGGCCCGTCTCCTCGAGCATGATATGGACCTTGTGGCCGTTCGGGGTCGCCCAGCTATAGACGTCGATCATCCTCGCTCCTTTTCGTTTATGACAGCGGCGCCACCGGGGCGCCGCGCTTCGCGAAAATTAGAGCATAGATCGCACGATGCTGCTGGCGACAGCCCAAGACCGTCGCGGTCAAAACGCCGCCGCCAGCGGAGCATAAAACGTTTCCCGCACGCAAGACATCAAACGCGCGTAACCGGCGTCTCGACGCGAGCCGCCGCGCCCGGCTTCATATAACGCGCGAGTTCGAGCTTGGCGATCGCGTTGCGATGCACTTCATCGGGACCGTCGGCGAAACGCAGCGTTCGGGCCGACGCATAAGCGTACGCGAGCGGGAAGTCGTCGCTGATGCCGCCGGCGCCGTGCGCCTGGATCGCCCAATCGATCACCTGACACGCCATGTTAGGCGCGACCACCTTGATCATCGCAATTTCGCCGCGCGCGCTCTTGTTGCCCACCGTGTCCATCATGTACGCGGTTTTGAGCGTAAGGAGGCGCGCCTGTTCGATCATGCAGCGCGCTTCTGCAATGCGCTCCTGCGTCACGCCTTGCATCGCCACGGGCTTGCCGAAGGCGACGCGTTGCAGCGATCGTTTGCACATCAATTCGAGCGCGCGCTCTGCAAGGCCGATGAGACGCATGCAATGGTGGATGCGTCCGGGTCCGAGGCGCCCTTGCGCAATCTCGAAGCCGCGGCCTTCACCGAGCAGCATGTTGGCCGCCGGCACGCGCACGTTCTCGAGCGTGATTTCCATGTGGCCGTGCGGCGCGTCGTCGTAACCGAAAACGGAAAGCGGACGGCGCACCGTGATGCCGGTGGCGTCGGCGGGAACGAGGATCATCGACTGCTGTTGATGGCGCGGCGCATCGGGATCGGTCTTGCCCATCACGATGTAGATCTTGCAACGCGGATCGCCCGCGCCCGAAGACCACCACTTGTGCCCGTTGATCACGTAATAGTCGCCATCGCGCACGATGCTGGTCTGGATATTCGTGGCATCCGACGAAGCGACTTCCGGCTCCGTCATCAGAAATGCCGAACGAATGTGCCCTTGCAAAAGCGGTTCGAGCCATTCGCGCTTGTTCTCTTCGCTGCCGTAGCGCTCGATGGTTTCCATGTTGCCCGTGTCGGGCGCATTGCAATTGAACACCTCGGGCGCCCAGGGCACGCGGCCCATGATTTCGCACAGCGGAGCGTATTCGAGGTTGCTGAGCCCGGCGCCGCGCACCGAGTCGGGCAGGAACAGGTTCCACAACCCGGCGTCGCGCGCTTTCTGCTTGAGTTCTTCGATCAGTTGCGTCGGCTGCCACGCGTTGCCGTCTTGCCGGTTTTGCGCGATCTCCGCGTAGAACGCGTGCTCGTTCGGATAAATGTGCTCGTCGAAAAAGGCGAGCAGCTTTTCGCGCAGCGCCTGAACCTTCGGGGTGTAATCGAAATTCATCTATGACCTCGCGGATAACGGACGACATTCAATGTGGGCGTTGCCTGAAGTGCAAGCATGCAAGCGCGCGAGCATGCCCGCGTGATGAAGCGCGGCAGCCGCGCCGGTCATCAGCGCACTTTCTGCGCGTAACGCCAGGCGAGCTCGGCCATCGGTCTCGCGCGACGGCCTGCGTCGAGAGCTTGTGCGCTCGCCGCCGTGCCATCGACGACACGCTTCATGATTCCCTGCAAAATCGCGGCGATACGGAACATGTTGTAGGCGAGGTAAAAATCCCAGTCGCCGCGAATCTCAAAGCCGGTACGTTTGCAATAGCGCTCGACGTACTGCTGCTCGTCGGGAATGCCCAGCGCTGCCCAGTCGAGACCCGCGATGCCGCGAAACTGCGCGGGATCGACGTGCCACGCCATGCAGTGATAGGCGAAGTCCGCGAGCGGATCGCCGAGCGTCGACAACTCCCAGTCGAGCACGGCAAGCACTTTCGGTTCCTTGCGATCGAAGATCAGGTTATCGAGCCGGTAATCGCCATGCACGACCGACGCGCGTTGCCCCGTCTCGGCCGGCATATGCTGCGGCAGCCATTCGATCAGGCGCTGCATCGCGTCGATGGGTTCGGTTTCGGACGCGACATACTGCTTGCTCCAGCGGCCGATCTGACGCGCGAAGTAGTTGCCCGGCTTGCCGTAGTCCGAAAGGCCGACGCTATCCGGCTCGACACTGTGAAGCGCCGCGATCACGCGATTCATTTCGTCGTAGATCGCGGCTCGTTCATCGGCGCTCATGCCCGGCAGCGACTGATCCCATAACACGCGGCCTTCGACGAACTCCATCACGTAAAAGGCCCGGCCGATCACGCTTTCGTCCTCGCATAACGCGAGCATGCGGGCGACGGGCACGTCCGTGTCGGCAAGCGCATGCATCACGCGATATTCGCGCTCGACGGCATGCGCGGACGGCAGCAATTTCGCCGCAGGTCCAGGCTTCGCGCGCATCACGTAAGCCCGCGAGGGCGTGACCAGTTTGAACGTTGGGTTCGACTGGCCGCCGGCGAACTGTTCGACCGTGAGCGGCCCCGAAAAACCGTCGACGTGTTGCGCGAGCCACGCGGCGAGCGCGTCGCCGTCAAAGCGCTGACGCTCGTTGACGGGGCGCGTGCCCTCGAAGGCCGAGTAATCCGCTTGCTGTTCCGGCTCGCCGCTGTGTGACGCTTGCGCCATGTGTCTCCTCCGGTTCGGTTTCAGCTACGCGTGGATTGGATGAATTGTGCGTAGAGAATTTCCATCGTCGTATTGCGGATGTCGCGATGCAGCGGCGACGGCGGCGAATAGTTGATTGCACGCAGCACCCAGTCGCGTGGTGCGGTGCCTACGTCGAGCGCATTGATGCAGCCGGTGGCCTGCGCGAGATGCCCGAAGAACGTGCGGCCGCCCGCGGTGAGCGCATGCGACAGAATCGCGCGATTGACGCCGCCGTGCAGCACCAGCAACACCGTGTCCCACGAACTGTCTTCGCGCAACGCGGCGACCGCGGGCACGACGCGATCGAACAACTCGCCGATCGTCTCGCCATCGAGAAAGCGCGTGCTTTCCGGCACGATACCGTCGAACACGCCGAGAAACGCCGCTTCGAGGTCTTGCAGCGGAATCTGCCGCAGCTTGCCGCCGCGAATCTCCTGCCAGGCCGGCTCGATCTCCAGTTCGATCTGCTGACCGGTCTCGGCCAGCACGCGCTGCGCGGTTTCGATCGTGCGCGGCAAGCCGCTGACGATCACGCGATCGAAGCGCACCTGCTGCTCAGCGAACACGCGGCCCGCCGCGCTCGCCTGTTCGCGGCCGTTGGCGTTCAACGGCACGGTTTCAGGATCGATCGTGCGGCCGGAGTCGTCGAAGTACGTCACGTCGCCGTGACGCATCAGGTAAATGCGGCGGCGCTTGGGTAGCTGATAGGCGGCCATGATCCTTGTTCACTTGTACACGGGAGCGCGTTTTTCGAGGAACGCGGAAATGCCCTCGAGCCCCTCGCGATGATGCAGCGAAGCGACGAAGTTATCGCGCTCCGCAACCAGATGCGTGGAAAGCGGCTGCGTGCCGGCCGCGCACACCAGCGTCTTGATGCGCGCGACCGAATTGGGCGAGATCTTGCCGAGTTCGTCGGCCCACGCAACCGCGGCGTCGCGCGCGGTGCCCGGCTTCGCCAGTTTGTTGACGACGCCCACTTCGTGCAAACGCGCGGCGCCGATCGGCTTGCCTTCGATCAGCACTTCCGTTGCGAGTTGGCGAGGCAGCGCTTGCGCGAGGAACCATGAGCCGCCGCCGTCGGGCGTGAGGCCGACGCGCGCATACGACATCACGAATTTGGCGTCTTCCCCAGCGACGATCAGATCGCACGCGAGCGCGAGCGAAAAGCCCGCGCCGGCTGCGGCGCCGTCGACGGCCGCAATAATCGGTTTCGATGAAAACCGCAGCGCCGAAATCCACTCGGCAAGCAGGTCGATGCTTTGTGCCTGCACGGAAGGATCTTTCGCGCGATTTTCGAGCAGGCGATTCAGATTGCCGCCCGCGCAAAAAAAATTGTCCGCACCCGCGATCACGACGGCGCGAATCGACGGATCGCGTTCCACCGAATCGAGCGCTTCGATTCCGGCCGCGTACATGTCGGGATGCAGCGCGTTGCGAGCGCCGGGATTGGACAGCGTGAGGACCAGCGTCGATTCGCTTTCGGGCGGGCGCGAGGTCAGCAGTTCGGCGCTCATGATTGTGTCTCCGTGGGGTTGTCGGCGGCGTCGCATTGCGTGAGCGACATGCCGAGTTGCGCGCGGCGCGCGAGCCACGGCGATGGCCGGTAGCGCGGATCGCCGAGCACGTCGTACATGTTGCGCAGAATGGTGAGGATGGTTGCCGCGCCGAGCGCGTCGCCGAGTGCGAGCGGGCCGCGCGGATAGCCGAGGCCGAGCGTCACGGCGAGGTCGATGTCTTGCGGCGTCGCGATCTGTTTCTGCGCGATGTCGCAGCCGATGTTGACGATCGTCGCCACCACGCGTTGCGCGACGAAGCCTGTCGAGTCGCGGATCACGGTGACGGGCACGCCGTCGGCGGCAAAGAGCGCGTGGCCCGCATCGCGCGCGGCGCGTGTGGTCGCGGGCGTGGTCATCAGCGTGCGGCGTTGCGCGCCGACGAGCGGAAAGAGCGCGTCGATCGCGACGACGCGGCTCGCGTCGAGCGTTTCGTCGACGGCGGCCGTGCTTGCGTCGTGGCCGAACGGCGTGACGACGATCAGCGAGTCGGCGGCGGGCGTCGCGCCTTCGTCGAGTTTCACGCCCGCCTTGCTGATGAGTTCCACGACGGCATCGTAGGCTCCTGGGTAACGCTTGCTGACCCACACGCTGCCTGGCAACGCTGCGGGCGCGGGCGCCTCCGCGGGCACCTGCTGCTTGCCGTCTTCGTAGCGATAAAACCCTTCGCCCGTCTTGCGTCCCAGCAGTCCGCCCGCGAGCCGCGTGCCGGTGATGGGCGAGGGCGTGAAGCGCGGCTCTTCATAGAACTGATGGTAGATCGACTCCATCACCGGGTGCGAGACGTCGAGCGCAGTCAGGTCGAGCAGCTCGAACGGGCCGAGACGAAAGCCCGCTTGCTCACGCATGATCCTGTCGATGTCGACGAAGCTCGCCACGCCTTCGCCGGCCACGCGCAGGCCCTCGGTGTTCATGCCGCGGCCCGCGTGATTGACGATGAAGCCCGGCATGTCTTTCGCGCGGACCGGTGTGTGGCCCATACGGCGCGCGAGGTCCATCAACGCGTCGCCCGCCTCGCGGTCGCTGCGCAGGCCGTCGATCACTTCGACGACTTTCATCAGCGGGACCGGATTGAAGAAGTGATAGCCGACCACGCGCGACGGGTCGGTACAGCCCGCGGCAATCGCCGTGATGGACAGCGACGACGTGTTCGACGCGAGCACGCAACGCCCGCTGACCACAGTCTCTAGCTCGCGAAAGAGCGCCTGCTTGACGTCGAGTTTTTCGACGATCGCTTCGATCACGAGATCGCAGTCCACCAGTTCGCTGATCGCATGCGCGGGCTTGACGTTGGCGAGCGCAGCCAGCGAGCGGGCTTCGTCGAGCTTGCCTTTGGCGGTCAGCTTGGCGAACGTTTCGGCGAGGTAGTCGCGCGCGGCGCCGATAGCAGCCGGGTTGGTGTCGTACAGGCGCACGCTCAGGCCCGCGAGCGCCGCGATCTGCGCAATGCCGCGGCCCATCGCGCCGCTGCCGACAATGCCGATAGTCTCGATGCTGAAGTTGCGAGAGGTCATGATGTTGCTCGACTCCATGGTTATTTTAGAATAGCACGCTCGTGCAATTGCTCGATGGTTGCGCGGCGGCCGCCGCCTCTGCTCGGACCGGCGGCCTCACCTACCGAAGCAATGAGGAGACAACGATGATCAAGCTCTGCGGATTCGCGCTTTCGAACTACTACAACAAGGTGAAGTTCGTTCTGCTGGAACACGGCATCGAGTTCGAGGAAGTGTTCGTGCAGCCGAGCCAGGACGAGGCCGTCGTCGCGCATTCGCCGCTTGGCAAAGTGCCTTACCTGCAGACGGAAGACGGCGATCTTTGCGAGTCGCAATGCATTGTCGAATACCTGGCCGCGCGCTTTCCCGACAAGCGGATTTTCTCCGCCGATCCGTGGGAGGCCGCGAAGGAGCGCGAGTTGATCACGTTCGTCGACGTGCATCTGGAGCTGACGGCGCGCAATCTGTACAAGGAAGCGTTTTTCGGCGGCACCGTCAGCGACGCGACCAAGGGCCGCGTCGAGAAGCTGCTTGCGCATCACATCGCGGGCTTCAGGCGGATCGCGAAGTTCGCGCCGTACTTGCGCGGCGAACGGTTCAGTATCGCGGACGCCGCGGGCTTCGTGAGCTTGCCGCTTGTCGGCATGACGACGCAGGCCATTTACGGTCGCGACTTTTTGCTCGATGCCGGCGTGGACTGGAAAAGCTATGTGAAGGCGATCAACGGACGGCCCGCCGCGCAGCGCGTGACCGAGGACCGTAAGGCGTATATCGCGGCGTCGCGTCCGGCTTGATGCAACGCGGCGCGCAATGCAAGGAACGACGTCACGCACAATGCAACGCGCGACATGAAGCGAGCCGCGCCGCGCACCACACGCATTAGCCGCTACGCGCGATGGCGAGGAACGTGGGTTCGTTCGCAGCATCGCGCGCGACATGCTAGAGCCGCGCCAGCCGCTCGAGCGCCGTGGCGAGCGTGCTTTCCTGCTTTGCAAAACAGAAGCGCACCACACCGGACTCGTGCGCCTCGTGATAGAACGCGGAAACCGGAATCGCCGCGACGCCGATCTCGCCGGTCAGCCACTGCGCGAATTCGGCTTCGGGCAGATCGCTGATGGCCGAGTAATCGACGCACTGGAAGTACGTGCCCGTGCAAGGCAGCAGCTTGAAGCGGGAATTCGCGAGACCGGCGCGGAAAAAATCGCGCTTCTTCTGATAGAACGCCGGGAGCTCCAGGTAGGGCGCCGGGTCTTTCATATAGTCGGCCAGACCGATCTGCATCGGCGTGTTCACGGTGAACACGTTGAACTGGTGCACTTTGCGGAATTCCGCTGTCAGCGCCGCGGGCGCCGCCACGTAGCCGACTTTCCAGCCCGTTACGTGATAGGTCTTGCCGAAGCTGGACACGACGAAGCTGCGCTGCGCCAGTTCCGGATAACGCGCCACGCTCTCGTGCGGCGCGCCGTCGTAGACCATGTGCTCGTACACTTCATCGGACAGGATCAGCACGTTGGTGCCGCGCACGATGTCTTGCAGCTTGCGCATGTCGTCGGCGCGCCAGACCGTGCCGGTCGGATTGTGCGGCGTGTTGATCAGCAGGAGCCGCGTTTTCGGCGTGATGGCGGCGGCGAGCTTGTCGAAGGGGATCGCGTAGTCCGGCGCGTCGAGCGTGACGAATACCGGCTTGCCGCCGGCCAGTTCGATCGACGGAAGATAGCTGTCATAGGTCGGCTCGATCACGATGACTTCGTCGCCAGGATGGACCGTGCACAAGATCGCGGTCAACAGCGCCTGCGTGGCGCCGGCGGTGACGGTGATTTCCGTCGTGGCGTCGTAGCGGCGTCCGTACAGGTTGGCGATCTTCTCGGAGATGGCTGCGCGCAGCGGCGCGGCGCCTGCCATCGGCGGATACTGGTTGTGGCCGTCGCGCATCGCGTTCGCGACCGCATCCACGATGCGCGGATCGCAGCCGAAGTCGGGAAAGCCCTGGCCGAGGTTCACCGCACCTTTCTCGGCGGCGAGCGCGCTCATCACGGTAAAGATCGTGGTGCCGACGTTCGGCAGGCGCGAGGGAAACGAGGGACTCATGGGCGTGTCGTGCGGTGCATTCATGGCGCTGTTCGGCGAAACGGGTGAGTGAGCGAAGGCATCGTTTAAAACCGGCGAAGCCTGATTGTAGGGAATCGCGGCGCGGCGTGCGCGGCTGCTGTGTGCCGACGGCCGAGAGGCCAGGGTTATACCGGGGTTTCCACGGCTGGGGTCGCCGCGTTCGTGGAAGCGCTTGCCGAACCGCCAGGCGCTTCACTTAGCGAAGCCGCGAACGGCGCCGGCTGTGCGATCTGAAAGCCGAAATCTCGCGCGATCCGCTTCGCCAGTTTCAGCACGGCGCGGTCTTTCGAAATCAGCCAGTGCGCTTGCGCTGCGTGCGCGAGTTCGAGGAATTTCTGATCGTCGCGGTCCTTGCATTTCGGCAGCGGCCGCGCGTCTTCCGGCTCCGCGGCGAGCTCGACAAGCTGCGCGAGCCGCGCGACGACGGCCAGCGCCGCGGACTTGTCCACGTTGCGTTCGACGAATTGCGGATAGTCGAGCACGTAAGTCAGTTCGGCGAGGCAACGGGCGTCGATCAGCGCGGCGAGCGCGCCGCTTTCGAGCGCGGCGCGAATCGGCCGCGTGTGCGGATCGTCGAACACGAGAATGTCGATCCAGACATTGGAATCGAGAACGACGCGCAAAGCGCCGCGTGAGGCATGGGAACCGGGCATTCGTTACAATCTGGCTTTCGTCTTTGACCGCCAGGCACGGCGTGCCTGCAAGCCTCTATGATAATCGTTCTGTCGCCGGCGAAATCGCTCGACTACGACACCCCGCCTCACGTCAAGAAGCACACGATCCCCGATTTCATCGACGATGCCGCGGAATTGATCAGCGGTCTACGCCGTTTGTCGCCGCAACAGATCGCCTCGCTGATGAGCATTTCCGACCAGTTGGCGCACCTCAATCACGAGCGCTACGCGCAGTGGTCGCCGCGCTTCGGCACGGACAACGCGAAGCAGGCCGTGCTCGCGTTCAACGGCGACGTGTACGAGGGCTTCAATGCGAAGACCTTGTCGTCGGCGGATCTGGACTTTGCGCAGAACCATGTGCGCGTGCTTTCGGGACTGTATGGCCTGCTGCGTCCGCTCGATCTGCTGCAGCCGTACCGTCTGGAGATGGGCACGCGCCTCGCCAATCCGCGCGGCAAGGATCTCTACGCGTTCTGGGGCGAGCGCATCACGCAGGCGCTGAACGCGCAGTTGAAGAAGCGCGCCGCGGGTTCGCGGGTTCTCGTGAATTGCGCGTCGGGCGAATATTTCAGGTCGGTCAAGCCGAAGCTGCTGGACGCGCCGGTCATTACGCCGGTGTTCGAAGACTGGAAGGGCGGCCGCTACAAGATCATCAGTTTTCATGCGAAGCGCGCGCGCGGGTTGATGGCGCGCTATGCGGTCGAGAACCGCGTCGACAAGCCGGAACAACTGAAGGCGTTCGACTCCGAAGGCTATGCATTCGACGCTAAAGCGTCGAACGATTCCACTTACGTATTTCGCCGCCGCGTCGCTGACTAGGCGGAGCGCCGCCCGACGGAGCGCCGCACAATCATGCAGGGAACCACATCATGAGTTTATCGATTACGAGCAACTTCGACGCAGGCGCGATCGAGGTGCTGTCCTGCGCGACCGCGGGCAATATCCGCTTGCGCGTTCGGCCGGACAGCCACGCGGAGTTCGCGCAGTGGTTCTACTTCCGGCTCTCGGGCGCGGCCGGCGAGCGCTGCGTGATGACTTTCGAAAATGCGGCGGCGTGCGCGTTCGCGGAAGGCTGGCGCGACTACCAGGCCGTGGCCAGCTACGATCGCGTGAACTGGTTTCGCGTGCCGACATCGTATGACGGCCGGGTGCTCACCATCGACCACACGCCGGAGTTCGACCGCATTTACTACGCGTACTTCGAGCCGTACAGCGAGGAGCGCCACGCCGAATTTTTGGGCGCAGTTCAACAGATGCCGCAGGCCACGCTGACCGAACTGGGCACGACCGTCGAAGGCCGGCCGGTTTCCCTGCTCACGCTCGGCACACCGCAAAGCGGCGATATGCTGAAGATGCCGAAGAAAAAGGTCTGGCTGATCGCGCGTCAGCATCCGGGCGAGACGATGGCCGAATGGTTTATCGAAGGACTCGTGAAGCGGCTCGTCGGCTGGGGCGATTGGGCGGGCGATCCGGTTGCGCGCAAGCTCTACGATCACGCGGTGTTCCACATCGTGCCGAACATGAATCCGGACGGCAGCGTGCGCGGCAATCTGCGCACCAACGCTGCGGGCGCCAATCTGAATCGCGAGTGGATGGAGCCGGATGCCGCGCGCAGTCCCGAGGTGCTCGTGGTGCGCGACGCGATTCATGCAACCGGCTGCGATCTGTTCTTCGACATTCACGGCGATGAGGCGCTGCCGTATGTTTTCGTGGCCGGTTCCGAGATGCTGCCCGGATTCACCGAGCGGCAACGCGAGGAACAGAAAGCGTTTATCGAAGCCTTCAAGCAGGCGAGCCCTGATTTTCAGGACAAGTACGGCTATGCTGCGAGCAAGTATCGCGAAGATGCGCTCAAGCTCGCTTCGAAATATATCGGCAATGAATTTGGCTGCCTGTCGCTGACGCTCGAGATGCCTTTTAAGGACAACGCCAACTTGCCCGACGAACGCGTGGGCTGGAACGGCGAGCGCAGCGCGTCGCTCGGGGCGTCGATGCTGCAAGCGATCTTGCGGCATCTGGAGACGTTTGGCTGATCTGCTGCGCGCGATTGCAATAGAAGGGAAGGGCACACACGGATTGCGTGTGTGCCTTTTTTATTGGCGGGTCAGGGGAGCAGTAGGGTGCCGAGTTTGGATTCGCGCGGACGCTCGCGAAGCGTTGGTCGCCATGCTGAATTCCCAGCTACCGTCATACGCGGCGTATCGCCGGCATCGGACGCGCGCTGTCAGAGCTTTCTCCGTCTCAGTGCTTCTTCTTCACCGGCGCTTTCTTGCTCGACGATTTACTCGACGTGCTCTTCGACGATTTGGCCGTGCTCTTCTTTGCACTCTTGCCACTTGCCGCCTGCTTGCCCTTGCTTCCGCGATGCTTGCCCGACGTCGCGCGCGACTGCGGCTGCTCCACGCTGCGTGCGCGCGTAGGCGGCACCGGGTCGTTCCAGCTAAACGCGAGCATCTGCGAGCCGACGTAGCCGCAACGGAACTTCAGATCCGCTGCGTCGCCTGCGCCGTTCTGACGGATGCCGAGTCCTTCCACGGTGACGATGTTGTCGACTTTGACACGCTGCTTGCCCTCGTCGAACGAATCGTTCCACGGCGTGATCGACGCGTGTGCGCTGTCGAACGAACTGGGAGGAAACTCGACGTGATCAAAGGCGGTCGACGTGCTCGCGACAAAATTGCCATGCGCTGCGCAATCCGCGACGAGCGGGTCGGCGCGCATTTCATTGACAAATCTGTTGACGAGGTCGTTGTGCTGTTCGAGTTGGTCGGCGAATGCGGGCGCGGTGCAAGCGAGCGAGAGGCTCGCTGCGAAACTTGCCAACCGGCCGACCAGCCGCAGTAATCGGCGCGGTGCGTTGGTGCAATCCATCAAGTTCGTTAGACGCTAATAAGACGTGAGGCACGTAAGATGCCTGGCGGCATGGTTGAGTTCAATCGTGCCGCAACTATTTTTCGACCGCTATTTTGCGGGGCTTTGTTATGCGAGGCGCGCGTTTGCTCGCAACGGCGCGGCAAGCTCACTCGCACGCGAGCCGTGCCTACGAGCCGCACATACGAGCCGCGCGCTACGACCTTGCGTCTCACTCAAGTGCGCGGTCCGCCGAGCCGGTATCGCCGGACATCATAAGTGGTGACCCATGCAGGGCGGTAGACCGCGATCAATGCGGTGGACATCCCCGTGAACCAGGCTTCGCCCGTGGCCAGCAGAAGCACGCTGAGCGCGTAGCCCGCCGGTATCACAGTCGCGGAACCGCCGGCGAGCGCAACGTGAACACCGAGCGCCGCGGCCGCCGTGAGCGAAACGGCAATAGCCGGCGACAGAAATCCCTGGCCGAAGATAAACATGAAGAGATTGCGTGGCAGCCACGCAATGCTGGCCCGCTGAAGCAGCGTGGAAATGCCGACCGGCACCGCGCCGAATACGAGAAAAGTCAGCGCGATGCCTTGCCACGGTGCGTCGAAGATGAGACCCGCGAGGCCGGTGACCACCGCCATTGCAAGCAGTGCGAGCGCCCAGTCGAACAGCGTGACGACGAGCGTTGCGCCGAGCAGATGCATGACCGTGCCGTCGTCGAGCCACGCGTTGCTTGCCCACAGCACAGACACGGCGACGATGATCGCCAGCCACACGTGCTGCAACGTGCCGTCCTGAAGTCGTTTGAAAGGATTTTTCCACAGCGCGAGCGCGACCACTATCGCAGTGGCGATCCAGCCACCGACAGCGATCCAGAATGGAAGCGGTGTGTAGAGGAAACCCATGAGTCTCATATTACTCGTTGGACGACAAAAGGTGTGAGCGGATTCCATGCCAGCCGATGCACGCGCTGGCAGAAATCGCGCATCACGCTCGCGCGCGGTCCGTCACCTCATGACGAACCTTCGGTGACGGGCTCTGGCGGAAGGTCGGCGGCGGATTCGCCGTCGTCGTATGCCGTGCCGGGCTCGGCTGCCATCGGCAAGGGCGCCGCCGTCTCGTTAGCCGACAACGGGTATTCGAAGCGCCGCAGTGCTGCGCGCCGCAGCGGCACCAGGCCCGCTTGACCCATGACCGGACGAAGCAGGCTCTGTCCTTTATTGCGCAGTACTTGTAAATGGTTCGCCAGCCAGCCGTTGTAAAGCGCGACCGCGGCCGCGCGATTGGGTGCGCCGAGTTGCTGGAATATGCTCGTCAGATGGATCTTGACGGTGCCCTCGCTGATGCCGAGCGTGCGCGCAATCATCTTGTTGGTGCTGCCCATATGGACGCAGCGCATGATCTGCTGCTGGCGAGGCGACAGTCCGTTCGACAACCTGACGCGGCGCGGCGGCGGGCTTTTTTCGTCGAACGGGCGGATCGCCGTGTCTGCCGGCAGCGGCGGCTTGAGCGGCAGCGCGCCGGACGGCACATAGTGCCCGCCGAGCAGCACCATTTCAAAGGCGCGCACGATCAGGCACGGGTCCGTTTCGCGCGGCACCACGCCGCGCACGCCCTCGTCCATGAGTTCGCTCACCGCCTTCGGCGAAATCCTGTCGGTCAGCACCGCGATGCGCAGGTCCGGATAGTGGCTAAGCAGATGCCGCACGTCCTTGACCGACATCCAGTCCTGCCAGTCGATAACGAACAGGTCGGGCCACTGACGCTTGAGCGTGCGTTCGGCCTGGCGCCAGTCTTGTGCTTCGTTAAAGCGCGCAAGCCGGTTGATTTGCCGCAACAGCGCTTTGAGGCCGTCGCGTCGTTCCGCGTCTGAGTTGAGTATCGAGAATCGCATGCATGTCTCCAGATGTGTCGGGCGAATTGGCGCGATGCAGTCGCCTCGCGTTGTGCCAGGCGTTGCGATGCGTCGCCGTCTCTATCATGACAAATTCCCTTCGGTTTGACGGCCTGTCCAAAAGGCATAAGAGGAATGACATATGAAAAAGCCCCGCACAGGGCGAGGCTTTTGATGGACTGCAACACGCCGGCGGCGCGCTTGCCTAGTGAAAGTGCGGCTGCGCGGGCTCGGCGTCTTCGGGCATTTCGGCGTGAACGATTTCGCCGAGCGGGTCGGCGTAGAGCGGCACGCCGCAGTCATCGCAATATTCAGGCTCGAACCGGCCTGCGTGACGGCGCACGTCAGTCACGCCGGTTTCCTTGAGCAGCGCGACGATTTCTTCGAGCGGAGCGTCCGGCGGCGCAGTTTCCTGCGGCTCTTCATCGATGCCTGCTTCTCCGTTTTCGCGGCCGTACAGCGGCCACACGACGCCGTAAATCACCTCGTTGCTGCCGCGGCGCGTGAAGCCGACGCGGTATTCGTCGATGCGGCGCTCGCCGAAGCCGGCAACCACGGCGCGCAGTTCTTGCGGCGCTGCGCCAATTGTGTCGAATAGATAACGCACGGCGGTCCGGACGGTGTGAGGACGCACGCGTTCGTCAGCGTCGCGGCATGCGGAGTAGTACGCATCCGGCAACAGACACTCGAATTCGCAGCCCGGCAGCACGAGCGACAGGTTGGCGCCGCCCTGCGTTGCCCATTGCTCGAGACATTGGCCGCGCTCGATCCGGCTGCCGTGTTCCTCTTCCTGCCAGCGAAAGGTCGGCTCGCCGACCGGGGCCGCGACCACCGCCAGGAGGAAGCGCGGGTCGGCAAGAATCGGCGACGTTTCCGGCAATTCGCCGAAGTTGAGTTTGAGATTGCCGCCGGCCATGGCTGCTTGTGCAAGCTGCTGTGCAATGCGCCAGGTTTCGACGTGATGGCGCGGCAACTGGTCGATGCTATACAGGAACGGAGCCATGGCGACGCGCGTGTTGGCCGCGAGCACGTGCGCCTGCAGATGCGCGCGCAGGGCGTCGGCTGCGTCGGTCTTGAGCGGACCTGACGGAATCATGTAGCGCGTCCACGCGAGGATCGGCGCGGCGATCAACAGCGCTTCATACGCCACGCCTTCATGCTCGATGACGAACGACTCGCTGTGCGTTTCGGCCATGTCGGCAAGCGCGCCGTAGGCATCGGGATGATTCTGCTGCAGATGGTCGAGCGCTGCGTCGAGCGTGGTCTGGTTGGCGTTGCGCACGATCTTGGCCAGCAGTGCATCGAGTTTCGCTTCCCAGAAGCGGTCTTCGGTGCGGCTGCCCGACGCGAAAAGCGCGAGCGAAAGACCGACAAGTTTGTCGGCATCGGGGGGGAGACGTTTGGCGATTCGCGAGCGCATAAATCCGGAAGTTGGGTGCACAGAACCTTATATTCTAGTCGTTTACGCCGCGCCATATTATTCGGGACGCAGCGCGGGATCGATTAGGACGTTTCCACATGAAAAATCAGACCGGCGCCGTACGTGCGACGTACGTTGTGTTGGGACTTCGTCAAATAATATAAGAGGGCGGGGAAGCGGAAGTCGCTTATATATACTGACCGCTTTTTACGGGCGTCGACGCGCGTCCGTGCTCGCCGCCTCGGTCTGGCGCAACAGGAGATTCATGGTGAAATCGGACCAATTGATTGAACGTCTCGCGGCGGTGTTTGCCCTGATTATCCTGGTGGGCGGCTCGTTGCTGGTTCTCGCGCCTTTTACGACCGCTCTCTTGTGGGGCGCGATTCTCAGCTACAGCTCGTGGGGACTCTACCGGCGACTGACTGCGGCGGTTGGCGGAAGGCGCAAGCTGGCTGCGACGTTGATCGTGCTCATCATCCTGATCGTGGTGCTGGGACCGTTCGTCTACGCCGGGTTTGCGTTTGGCGCGCACGTCCACGACATAGTCGCGCTGGTCCAGAGGTTGTTCGAAGCAGGCTTGCCGGATTTGCCGCCTTGGGTGGCGCGAATTCCCGTGGTCGGTTCGAGCATCCAGAGTTTCTGGGAAAGTCTGACAAGCAGCAATTCCGAACTGATCGCGCAGTTGCGTACGCTTGCGGCGCCGGCCGGTAAGTGGATCCTTGCCGCAGGGATTGCCGTGACTCACGGTCTCGGCCTGCTCGCGTTAAGTATCATATTGGCCTTCTTCTTTTACACCGGAGGAGAGGGCGCCGGCGCGTGGCTGAACGCAGGCATGCGGCGTATCGCGGGTGAGCGCTCCGACTATCTGCTGGCGCTGGCGGGCAGCACCGTCAAGGGCGTGGTCTACGGAATTCTGGGCACGGCGCTCGTTCAGGGCATCTTGGCTGGCTTCGGCTGCTGGATCGCTGGTGTGCCGGCGCCTGCATTGTTGGGACTGGCTACGTTTTTTCTCTCGGTAATACCGGGCGGGCCTGTGATCGTATGGCTGCCCGCGGCCATCTGGCTCTATCACGGCGGTGCAACCGGCTGGGCGATTTTCCTGGTTGTGTGGGGCGTGCTCGCTGTGGGCATGTCGGACAATGTGATCAAGCCGATTCTCATCGGCAAGAATAGCGACATGCCGTTGATTCTCGTCATGTTGGGCATTCTCGGCGGCGCATTCGCGTTTGGCTTCCTCGGGGTCTTCATCGGACCGACGCTGCTGGCGGTTGCATACACGGTGCTGCATGACTGGACCATCGGAGCATCCACTGCGGGCGCATTGAGGCCGGACGCCAAACCGCCTGTTACGGAAGAAATTGGCCGTATAGAAAAGGCGCCTTGAATAAATGCAGATAACGCTTGCAAGGCGCCAGCCGGCTCGCTAGAATCTCGCTCTTTCGTGCTCCGGACGCCGGGGCACGGGAAGCGG
>NZ_JBFUPM010000080.1:0-982 GCF_041355255.1 Paraburkholderia sp. RCC_158
GTAAGCGCGCAATTTTCCACACCTAGATTCTGATGTTGAAGAGGGTCACGATTGCGTCCGCAACCTAATTTTGCGGACGCAATCCATGACACAGGATGACCTGAGCTTTTTACCGCTGCGCGTGACGCGTGTTGGTGCCGGGGGCAAGCGAAGCTTCGACCCGACAGACAAGAAACGGCTGATCGATGCCTGCCTCCAACCGGGCACATCGCTGTCCGCGCTTGCCCTGAAGGCCGGGGTGAACGCCAACCAGTTGCACAAATGGGTTCGCTTGCATGAGCAGTCAAATACTGCTGCGAGAGAAGATACGCATGTCGCCGCGTCAGTGTTCGTTCCGGTGGTGGCAATCCCGGATACGCCGATGGTGACGGCGGGCGCACCCGTTTCCCAACCTTGCCCGCCATCCGGATCTTTACGTCTTTCGCCACGCGTTGCCCGGCTGTCGGCCCAGTTGCCTAACGGCGTGACGCTTGAGCTGGAATGTGGCGCTGACGATAGTGCACTCGTGCGCGCGACGATTGCCGCACTGGGAGCGCGTTGATGTTTCGCTTCGAGGCCGACCTGAAGGTCTTCGTGCATCGCGAGCCGATCGACTTCCGGGCGGGCATCAACAGCCTGGTGATGCTGGTCGAGCAGTCCATGCAGCTCGATCCATTTGCGCGTGCCGTCTTTACCTTCCACAATCGCAGACGCAACCGGGTCAAACTGTTGTTCTACGAGCGTGCTGGCTTCTGGCTGATGTTACGGCGCCTCGAGCAGGACCATTTCGTCTGGCCACGACGGGAGCAGACGGTGATCGAGCTGAACACCGAACAGCTGCACTGGCTGCTCGATGGCATTGACATTGATGCCATGCGCGGCCACCCGACGCGGCGCTATCGCCACGCGAGCTGAGCGCCAGGCGATCCCGGTGGATCGCAGCTCGCCGCGCCGTTACAAATTGACGTAAACCCATTGAGCGCCAGACTTCGTTATCTTGAGC
>NZ_JBFUPM010000081.1:0-858 GCF_041355255.1 Paraburkholderia sp. RCC_158
CGGCTCGTACAGGTCCGGTGTGATAACCCCTTCCTTGAGGTTATCGAGGACGACGTACTGAACACAACCGCCGAAATAGCGAAACGCTTCTTCGTGCAGTCGCGCCCACACCTCCTGGCTGGATTTCCACACAACCCGCCGGAAACTGTGACGCGAATAGCGCAACGTCATCACAAATAGCCGTGGTCGCCGATAACGTCCAGTCTTCGGATCGCGGGTCGGAGCGCCCTCGCCATAGTCGACCTGGGCCTCCTCGCCGGGCAGGAAATCGAGCCGGTCGAATTGCTCGGGATCGATGTGTCGCAGCGCGCGCACGAACCGTTTGACGCTCTCGTAGCTAGCAGCAAACGAGAACTCGTCGACGAGATCCTGATAGATCGACTGGGCGTTTCGCTGCAGACGAACCTGTTCTTCGATCCATTTCCGATGCGGCTCGCACAACGAGCGGGCAAAATCGAAGTTATGCGCCTCGGCGGGCGTGGCCTGAAAAGCCGGTGGTCGCGGGGGTGGAGGAGTTTGATCCGAAGGGCGCGAGCCGATGGTCGCGGGGATGGGGGCATTTGCGGACGCGGTTGCGCGTGCAGCGAAGATCGCCGTGTAGCGGCGGATCGTCTTGCGGTCGATTCCAGTGATCCGATGAATCTCGCGCTGGCTCTTGTTGAGTTCCAGCAACGTGAACACCGTACTTTGCTGATGCGGCTTCAAGACGTTCAACTCCCACCTCCCCGGCTGGCCAAGGAGGTAAAAATAACGTCCTGCTACGTGGAACGATCGGCGACGTCGGTCTGCTCAGATCGGACCGCAAGGTGGAGGAGTTTGAAGTGACCACACCCGGAGGAGTTTAGGTGACCGCCGGGG
>NZ_JBFUPM010000082.1:0-849 GCF_041355255.1 Paraburkholderia sp. RCC_158
AGAAACCCTAACAAAATGAGTCGAAGGGGCTGTTAACCCGAATCATGCTCTGTTAACCTCTTCATTGTTTCGTTGGCGAAGAGGACATGGCTAAACCAATACTCGATGACGAATTGTGGACACTGATCCAGCCGTTGCTGCCACCGCCCAAACCTCGGCGGCCCCGGTATCCCGGGCGCAAACCGTTAGACGATCGTGCCGTGCTCACGGGCATCCTGTTCGTGCTGCAGTCCGGCATCCCGTGGGAGATGCTCCCGCAGGAAATGGGCTGCGGCTCAGGCATGAGCTGCTGGCGCCGGCTGCGCGACTGGCAGCAAGCCGGAGTCTGGGACCGGTTGCACGAAGTACTGCTGGCCAGGCTGCGTGCGGCCGATCGCATCGACTGGTCACGCGTCATCGTCGATTCTTCCTCCATTCGTGCTGTGGGATCGGGTCAAAAACAGGACCTAATCCCACCGATCGCGCTCGACCTGGTTCAAAACATCACCTCGTCACCGAAGCGCAAGGTATCCCGCTCGCGCTAATCCTGACGGGCGCCAACCGTCATGACGTCACGCAACTGCTGCCGCTGATCGATGCCATTCCGCCAATTCGCGGCAAGCGTGGCCGACCTCTGTCGAAGCCGGCAATCGTGCAGGGTGACCGTGGCTACGATCACGACAAATACCGCCGACCTTTACACGCTGCTGGCATCCCGACCCAGATCGCCCGTCGTGGTGAGCCGCACGGCAGCGGCCTTGGCAAAACCCGATGGGTCGTTGAACGCACAATCGCCTGGCTGCATAACTTCAGACGCCTGCGCGTTCGCTTCGAACGCCTCGCCCTCATCCACGAAGCGTTCATGAAGAT
>NZ_JBFUPM010000083.1:0-824 GCF_041355255.1 Paraburkholderia sp. RCC_158
CTGCGCCGCGCGACCGGGCTCCTTGAGCACCTGCACCGTCGTTTCGTCACCGTGGATGAGCGCCTGCGCCAGCAGCGTCCTGCGCAGCGCCTCATACAGCCGGCTGTAGTGCAGCTCAGCGGGCCGGATGATCCAGTTCGCCAGCGTGCCGCGCCCCACGTCGATGTCCGCGCGCACCAGCGCGTGAGCCATCCGGTATAGCGGTGTCCCATCGACATACTTGCCCGCCGTGACGGTAGCGATCATCGCCGCACTGGCATTGCTACCCGGCAGCGGCTGCGCGGGCATTGGGGTAGTGATCACCGGCGTACGTTCAGCGTGGCGTTCGCAGTGGCGGCAAGCGTATTTGAAGCGCACGTGCTGCAGCACGGACGCCTTCGCCTCGATGTGCAGCTGTTCGCTGAGCTCTTCGCCCATGCGATGCAGGGTGTGCGCACAGCATGGGCAGACCTTCTGGTCTTCGGGCAGGTCGTATTCGATGCGCTGGCGTGGCAGGTGCGCGGGCAACGGCTTGCGTCCGCGTTTGCGGGGCGTCGGTGCAGGCACGTCCGGCAGGCCTGTGTCGGGCAGCGCGAACGGGGCATCGACCTCGGCGTCGTCATCGTCAGCTTCGGTGTCGGCGATCTGTTCAGCCTCGTCAAAGACGCGATCCCTGAGCTTCTCGCTGGCTGGGGCAAAGCGTTTGCTCTGCGCCAGGCGAAACTGCTCTTCCATCTGGGCAATGCGTTCGCCCAGCTGCCGGTTTCGTGACTCGAGCTCACGGATATAGGCCTGGGCGGCCGGCGGCAGTCGGGAGAAATCATCTTCGTTCATGCTGCTCAAGA
>NZ_JBFUPM010000084.1:0-812 GCF_041355255.1 Paraburkholderia sp. RCC_158
CCGCACCTGCGGGCATTGCCGCTGACTGGGTTCCGCTACTTCAAACAGGTCGTTCGCACTGTCTCCGACGATACAACCATTCGGATCGACCACAGCTGGTACGCAGCCCGTCCTGCTGCGATAGGCAGCACGGTGCTGGTGCGCGTCTTCGATTCAACCATTGAAGTTCGGGATCGCCAGACACAAGCGCTGTTACGCATTCACCCGCGTTTCACCGAGCCAGGTCAATTGCTACTGCCCGAGGACGAGCGTCCGTTCAATCCGTCCCGGCAGACGGCCTTCCTGCTCTCAGCCGCAGGCGACATCGGGCCGCAAACGAAGGCGCTTTGCCAGCAGATGTTTGAGGCCCAGGGACGTGTTGGCCAGCGAGGCATGTGGGGCATCGTCGGTCTGGCGAAGAGATACCCGGCCCGCATCGTTGAGCAAGCCTGCAGCCAGGCACGGCAATACCGTCTGCAATCCTACAAACAGGTTCGCGGACTGGTCGAGCGATTGTTCGAACGCGCGCTGGAACAGCTTGATCAGGCGCCCCAGCTCGCTTTGCCTCTTACCCAGGATCACGCGCTAATCCGCCCAGCGGCCGAATACGGCGAGCTGTTCAGTCTCGGCGCGCGGCAGCAACTCAACCAATCGTCGTTGACCACCGGAGAGAACAAGGAATGACCATGTCAATGCCCGAAATCGAGCGTTCGCTCAAACAACTCCACCTGTCTGGCGTCCGCGATACGCTGGAGACTCGCGTGCTGCAGGCACAGGCGGCAAATCAACCGTTCCTCGAAACCTTCTCGATAATTCTGCAAGACGAGCTGGAC
>NZ_JBFUPM010000085.1:0-792 GCF_041355255.1 Paraburkholderia sp. RCC_158
TGGAGTAGCCCCTTGAATCACCGGACACGGTCTCCCACTTAAAATAGCGGGTAGGCATACGACTGTGTTTTTGACTAACAACAAGCAAGAAGTGATGGAAGTGTTGACGGGGCCGGAGCGCCGGCGGCGGTGGTCAGCGGAAGAGAAGCTGACGATGGTGCGAGAGAGTTTCGAGCCGGGCAAGTCGGTCTCGATGGTTGCACGCCAGCACGGCGTCAATCCGAACCAGCTGTTTCATTGGCGCAAGCTGTATCAGGATGGCAGCCTGTCGGCAGTCAGTGCCGGCGAAGAAGTAGTGCCGGCGTCGGAACTGAGCGATGCGCTGAAGCAAATCAGGGAACTTCAGCGACTGCTCGGAAAAAAGACCATGGAGAACGAGGTTCTGCGTGAGGCGGTGGAGGTAGCGAAGTCGCGAAAATGGATTGCGCGCTCGCCCTCATTGCCGGGGGACGAGCAGTGAAGCAGGTCTGCGACGTTCTCGGTGTAGCGCGCTCAAACGTGGCGGCAAGGCTTGCACGTCCAGCCGACTGGCAGGATGGACGCAGCGCCAGGAAGACGGACGATGCCGGGCTGGCCGAAGAGATTCGGCTGACCGTCACTGACCTGCCGAGTTACGGCTATCGCCGCGTCTGGGGCATGTTGCGTCGTCAGCGGGAGGGCCGAGGCATCACTCCCGTGAACGCCAAACGCGTGTATCGGGTCATGCGCGTTCACGGCTTGCTGCTACAACGCAGGCCCGTTCCACCACGGCCGCAGCGTCGGCACGATGGCAAGGTCGCAGTGGCGAAGAGC
>NZ_JBFUPM010000086.1:0-693 GCF_041355255.1 Paraburkholderia sp. RCC_158
GTCGTCAGTCCCGGCTGATCGAGCGTCGGCATAAACAGTCGGGGCTTGACGAGAAGCTCACGTTTGCCGAATTCGACTGGTCCTTCAATCCGAAACTTCCGCGTCAGGCGTGTCTGGAGTTGCGAACGCTGAAGTTCGTTTCGGCCGGCGAGAACGCGCTTCTCATCGGCAAACCTGGTACTGGCAAATCGCACATCGCGAAGGCCATCGCCAACCAGGCCGTTCTGCAAGGCTATAAGGTCCAGTATCTTGAGACCGACGACTTCTTTGCGCGTTTCAGTCTCAGCGAGCCCGACCAGCAGGAGAAACGTCTGCGCAACATTCTCGACTGCGATCTGCTGATTCTGGACGACCTGTTTCTGTCACGATCGATTCCGGATGCCGCTGGTGCGCTACTGCAAACCCTCGTTCATCAACGATACAAACTGCGCCGCAGCACCATCGTCACGTCCAACCGCGTCGTGCAGGACTGGGGAGCCTATCTCGGCGACAACACCATGAGCAGCACCATTCTCGATCGACTCATGCACCACTGCCACTCGCTTGAATTCGACGGCCGCAGTTACCGCCTGAAGGAGGCTGCTGAAACCCTTGCGCGCAAAACCAAAGCGAGCTAAAAAACAACCTTGTCCTGCTGCCGGGTGGAGGAGTTTGCGCGACCACAAGTGGAGGAGTTTGAGGTGACCGTCCGGG
>NZ_JBFUPM010000087.1:0-656 GCF_041355255.1 Paraburkholderia sp. RCC_158
CCACAAGCAATGGGATGGACTCCTCCTCACCCGACTGAGACGTGGCGCATGATTGACGACATGTTCGGCCGGTCAACGAGGAGGAACCCGAAATGGACATGATTCGCGTCGGAATTGATCTCGCCAAAAACGTCTTCCAGGTTCATGGAATCGATCGAAGCGAGAAGGCGGTATGGCGCCGCAAGCTGAGCCGTTCGGAATGGATCGAGGTCTTGCAGCAGACGGTTCCTCTGCATGCTGAGATCGGCATGGAGGCTTGCGGCAGCGCGCACCATTGGGCGCGACGCCTGCAGGCGCTCGGATATACCGTGAAGCTAATTGCCCCGCAGTTTGTGAAGCCATACGTCAAAAGTAACAAAAACGATGCAAACGATGCCGAGGCAATTTGTGAAGCGATGAGCCGGCCGGCCATGCGATTCGTCGCGGTTAAAACGATCGAGCAGCAAGATGTGCAGGCAGTTCACCGGGTCCGTTCAGGATTGATGGAGCAGCGGAACGCCAAGGCGAACCAGATCCGCGGCCTGACGTCGGAGTACGGCATCGTGGCGCCAAGGGAGATTGCCCAGTTACGCCGTGCGGTTCCGGTTTGGCTGGAAGACATTAACTGCGGTCTGAGCGATCGTTTCCGGCGTCTGCTTGTGGGCCTGTGGGAGGAT
>NZ_JBFUPM010000088.1:0-604 GCF_041355255.1 Paraburkholderia sp. RCC_158
CGTTTCGTCTGGCCCCAGGCCGATGGCGGCAAGGTCTATCTGACGGCGGCGCAACTGTCGATGTTGCTCGAAGGCATCGATTGGCGGCAGCCGCGTCGGACCGCTGCAATGTCGATGTTGTAAACCGCGCGGAAGGCTCGTAAACTGCGCCGCATGTCGAACGGCGCCGAACTTCCTGACGATGTCGAAACCCTGCGGGCCTTGCTGGCCGAGGCCCGTGCCCAGCTTGCCGAGCGCGATCTCGAGATCGAGCAACTCAAGGCGCAGATCGACAAGCTCAAGCGCATGCAGTTCGGACGCAAGTCCGAGCAGTTGGACCGCGAGGTCGCGCGGCTCGAGACCGCGCTTGAGGATCTGACCGGTAAGCGTGGCGTCGCTGATGTGCGACGTGCTCGCCAATCGAGTGCGAGCACGCCTGTCGGTGACGCGTCGCCGAAAGAAGCGCTGCCGCCGCATCTGCCACGCGAAGAGCACGTGCTGGAAGCCGACGCGACCTGCCCGAAGTGCGGCAGCGCCATGCAGCCGCTCGGAGAAGATGTGTCCGAGCAACTCGCGCGCGTCTCGGCGATGTTCAAGGTGATTCGCACGATCCGACACAAGACGG
>NZ_JBFUPM010000089.1:0-597 GCF_041355255.1 Paraburkholderia sp. RCC_158
GGCTGGGCGTCGATCTTCGCGACGCAATGGATGAAGCTCGCCACCTTCGTCACGCTGCTCTCGCTCTTCTATCACGCGTGGGTCGGCATCCGCGACATCTGGATGGACTATGTGAAGCCCGTGGGCGTGCGTCTGCTGCTGCAGGCGCTGACGATCGTCTGGCTGCTCGCGTGTGCGGGCTACGCCGCGCAGATTCTCTGGAGAGTGTAAAAGCATGGCTGCAATCAAGAATGCCCTGCCGCGTCGCAAGTTCGACGTGGTTATCGTCGGCGCGGGCGGCTCGGGAATGCGCGCGTCGCTGCAACTGGCGCGCGCGGGTCTGTCGGTGTGTGTGCTCTCGAAGGTGTTTCCCACGCGCTCGCATACGGTCGCCGCGCAAGGCGGCATCGGCGCGTCGCTCGGCAACATGAGCGAGGACAACTGGCACTACCACTTCTACGACACGATCAAGGGCTCCGACTGGCTCGGCGACCAGGACGCGATCGAGTTCATGTGCCGCGAAGCGCCGAACGCCGTGTACGAACTCGAACACTTCGGCATGCCGTTCGACCGTAACGCGGACGGCACGATCTACCAGCGCCCGTTCGGCGGCCACAC